>NZ_JBVHMU010000007.1:0-421907 GCF_055558275.1 Streptomyces sp. NPDC025806
CCGCGCCCCTGAAATGCATGCCCTTCGGGCGCATTTCCCCGATAGAGGCTGAGCGGCGAAGCCGCTCGCCTCTAGGGGCGCGGGGAACTGCGCGACCAGCCACGACGGACCCGCACCCGGCGACGAAAGGGGTCACGCCCCTTCGGAAGCCGCCAGGCACGGCTCCGGCAGGATCAGGCGGAGGTCAGGCGGGCTACGGCTTCCTCGACCGAGAGTTCCTCGCGCTCACCGGTGCGGCGGTCCTTGAGCTCGACGATGCCGTCGGCGCTGCGGCGGCCCGCGACCAGGATCTGCGGGACGCCGATGAGCTCGGAGTCGGTGAACTTGACGCCGGGCGAGATGCCGGGGCGGTCGTCGACCAGGACGCGGACACCGGCGGCGGCCAGCTTGTCGGAGACCTCGAGGGCCAGCTCGGTCTGGAGCGCCTTGCCGGCGGCGACGACGTGGACGTCGGCCGGGGCGATCTCGGCGGGCCAGACGAGACCCTTGTCGTCGGCGTGCTGCTCGGCGAGCGCGGCGACGGCGCGGGAGACGCCGATGCCGTAGGAGCCCATCGTGACGCGGACCGGCTTGCCGTTCTGGCCGAGGACGTCGAGCTGGAAGGCGTCGGCGTACTTGCGGCCCAGCTGGAAGATGTGGCCGATCTCGATGGCGCGGTCCAGCTTCAGGCCGGTGCCGCAGTTGGGGCAGGGGTCGCCTTCCTGGACGACCACGACGTCGACGTAGGCGTCGACCTCGAAGTCACGGCCCGCGACGACGTTCTTCGCGTGCACGCCGTCCTTGTTGGCACCGGTGATCCAGGAGGTGCCGGGGGCGACGCGGGGGTCGGCGAGGTACTGGACCTTCTCCAGGCCCTGCGGGCCGACGTAGCCGCGCACGAGGTCGGGGCGGTCGGTGAAGTCCTCGGCGGTGACGAGCTCGACGGCGGCCGGGGCGAAGTGGGCCTCGACCTTGTCCATGTCGACCTCGCGGTCGCCGGGGACGCCGACGGCGACGATCTCGCCGTCGACCTTCACTAGCAGGTTCTTGAGGGTGGCGGAGGCCTCGACACCGAGGTGCGCGGCGAGCGTCTCGATGGTGGGGGTGTCCGGGGTGGGGATCTCCTCGAGGGCGGGCACGCCGGCCGCGTCCACGGCCTTCAGCTCGAAGGAGACGGCCTCGGTGTTCGCCGCGTACTCACAGTTCGGGCAGTCGGCGAAGGTGTCCTCGCCGGCCGCGGCCGGGGCGAGGAACTCCTCGGACTTGGAGCCGCCCATGGCGCCGGCGGTGGCGGCGCAGATGCGGTAGTCGAGGCCGAGGCGCTCGAAGATGCGCTGGTAGGCGGCGCGGTGCAGCGCGTAGGACTGGGCGAGGCCCTCGTCCTCCAGGTCGAAGGAGTAGGAGTCCTTCATCTGGAACTCGCGACCGCGCAGGATACCGGCGCGGGGGCGGGCCTCGTCGCGGTACTTGGTCTGGATCTGGTAGAGGATCACGGGCAGGTCCTTGTAGGACGTGCACTGGTCCTTGACCAGCTGGGTGAAGATCTCCTCGTGGGTCGGGCCGAGGAGGTAGTCGCCGCCCTTGCGGTCGTTGAGGCGGAACAGCTCGGCGCCGTACTCCTCCCAGCGGCCGGTCGCCTCGTAGGGCTCCTTGGGCAGCAGGGCGGGGAGCAGGACCTCCTGGGCGCCGATGGCGTCCATCTCCTCGCGGACGACGCGCTCGACGTTGGCGTAGACCTTGCGGCCGAGCGGCAGCCAGGACCAGACGCCGGCGGCGGTGCGGCGCACGTAACCGGCGCGGACGAGGAGCTTGTGGCTCAGCACCTCGGCGTCCGCCGGGTCGTCGCGCAGGGTCTTCACCATCAACCGGGACATGCGCTGGACCTGGACCTTGGCCATGATTTGTGACTCCTGCTGCGAAAGGGTGGTCCCTGGAGGTTAGCCGGGCGCCCGCCGCCGCCGGAAATCGGTTATGCGTTCCGCCGCAGCGGCAGGGGGGCGCCCATCACCGCGTACGGCTTCGGAGCGCTCGGGAAGACGACCTGGCGGGCCAGGTCCTCGTAGCCGAGGGAGCGGTACAGGCCGCGGGCCGGGCTCTCGTGGTCGATCGCGGAGAGGATCGAGCGGGGCTGCAGGGCGGTGTCGGTGATCGTGGTGATGAGGGTGCGGCCGATGCCGCGGTTCTGGTAGCCGGGGTGGACGTGCAGCTCGGTGATGACGAAGGAGTCGTCGAGCCAGTCCTCGGTGCCGCGGGCGCGCAGATACGGCTCGACGACCGTGGACCACCAGTGCAGGCGGTCGTTGGGCATGCCGTAGACGAAGCCGACGAGACGGCCGCTCTCGGTGGTCGCGCCGAGCGCGCGGGCGCCCGGGTACGTCATGTGCCGCAGCACGATCTGCCGGCGTACGGCGATCTCGTCGTCGCTGAGCCCGAAGGCGTGGGCCTGGACGGCGAGGGCCTCGTCGACGCGGCTGCTCAGGTCGAGGTGGCCGATGGTGACGGTGTCGTCCGTGCGGTTCCGGTGCGGCATGCCCGGAGCGTACCCGGGGGGCCGTGCTCCTAGAACAGGACGCTCATGAACGCTCCGACCTCCTGGAATCCCACGCGGCGGTACGCGGCGCGGGCCGGGGTGTTGAAGTCGTTCACGTAGAGGCTGACGACGGGGGCGACGTCGGCCAGCGCGTAGCGCAGGACGGCTGCCATGCCGGGGGCGGCGAGGCCGCGACCGCGGTACTCGGGGGCGACCCAGACGCCCTGGATCTGGCAGGCGTCGGCGGTCGCGGCGCCGATCTCGGCCTTGAAGACGACGTTGCCGTGCTCGTCGAGGCGGGCGAAGGAGCGGCCGGAGCCGACCAGTTCGGCGACCCGGGCCTGGTAGAGCAGCCCGCCGTCGCCGGCCAGCGGGGAGACGCCGACCTCCTCGGTGAACATCGCCACGCACGCCGGCATGATCGTGTCCATCTCGTCCTTGCGGATGCGGCGGACGTACGGGTCCGGGGCGAGGTCGGCGGGCATCCGGTCGGTGACCATGAGCGGCTGGTGGGCGCGGACGTCGCGGGCCGGGCCCCAGCTGGGTTCGAGCAGCTGCCACAGGCGGGCGGTGGGTTCCGCGGGGCCCACGATGGAGGAGCAGCGGCGGCCGGCCCGGCGGGCGCGGTCGGCGAAGCCCCGTACGGCGCGGTCGGTGGCGCAGATCGGGACGAGGTTGGCGCCCGCGTAGCACAGGGACTGGAGCATGCCGTCCTCGTACCAGCCCCACATCTCGCCGCCGAGCCGCCAGGGGTCGAGGCCGGCGATGCGGACGCGGGCCGTCACGAAGGCGTTCGCGACGGGGTCGCGGTCGAGCACGGCGAGGGCGGCGTCCAGGTCACTCGGTTCGAGGACCCGGGTGGTGGTCTGGGTCAGCACGGGGCCTCATCTTGCTGGGGGCGCGGAGCGTCTCCGACTGTACCTCTGCGTTCGGCTCGGCGGGATCCGCCTGCTCGTCTGCCGGGTGCCCTTGTGTGGCGGGTGCGGGCGGGTGGGGGCTGGTCGCGCAGTTCCCCGCGCCCCTTAAATGCAGACGCTTCGCGTCGCATTTCCCCGATGGGAAGCGCCCCTGAGATGGCGCACGGAGTGCGCATCTCAGGGGCGCGGGGAACTGCGCGAGCCGGGTCAGCCCGCGATGGCCACCGTCGGCTCGCCGGAGGCCACGCCGTCCTTCTCCATCTGCTCCGCGATCTTGAGGGCTTCCTCGATGAGGGTCTCCACGATCTTGGACTCGGGGACGGTCTTGATGACCTCGCCCTTGACGAAGATCTGGCCCTTGCCGTTGCCGGAGGCGACGCCGAGGTCGGCCTCGCGGGCCTCGCCCGGGCCGTTCACGACGCAGCCCATGACGGCGACGCGGAGCGGGACCTCCATGCCGTCGAGGCCGGCCGTGACCTCCTCGGCGAGCTTGTAGACGTCGACCTGGGCGCGGCCGCAGGACGGGCAGGAGACGATCTCCAGGCGGCGGGGCTTCAGGTTCAGCGACTCCAGGATCTGGTTGCCCACCTTGATCTCCTCGACCGGCGGGGCCGACAGGGAGACGCGGATGGTGTCGCCGATGCCCTCGGAGAGCAGCGCGCCGAACGCGACGGCGGACTTGATCGTGCCCTGGAAGGCGGGACCGGCCTCGGTGACGCCCAGGTGGAGGGGGTAGTCGCACTTCTCGGCGAGCAGCCGGTACGCGTTGACCATGACCACCGGGTCGTTGTGCTTGACCGAGATCTTGATGTCGCGGAAGCCGTGCTCCTCGAAGAGGGACGCCTCCCAGAGGGCGGACTCGACGAGCGCCTCGGGGGTGGCCTTGCCGTACTTCTGGAGCAGGCGGCGGTCGAGGGAGCCCGCGTTCACGCCGATGCGGATCGGGGTGCCGTGGTCGTTCGCCGCCTGGGCGATCTCCTTGACCTTGTCGTCGAACTGCTTGATGTTGCCCGGGTTGACCCGGACCGCGGCGCAGCCGGCCTCGATGGCCGCGAAGACGTACTTCGGCTGGAAGTGGATGTCGGCGATCACGGGGATCTGCGACTTCTGGGCGATGATCGGCAGCGCGTCGGCGTCGTCCTGCGTGGGGCAGGCCACGCGGACGATCTGGCAGCCGGACGCGGTGAGCTCGGCGATCTGCTGGAGGGTCGCGCCGATGTCCGACGTACGCGTCGTCGTCATCGACTGGACGGAGACCGGGGCGTCGCCGCCGACGGCCACGGTGCCGACCTGGATCTGCCGGCTCTTGCGCCGCTCGGCGAGCTTGGTCGGTACGTCCGGCATGCCGAGTGAAATCGCAGTCATCTGCTGTGCAACCCCAAGGTGTGGATCGAGTCCCAGGATTCCGAGATTACGTCACCGGCCGGGCCCCCAGCACATCGCGCCCCTTCACACCACCCAAAGGGGGACGCCCGGGCCCACAGGGGACCCGGGCGTCATGAAGCGTGCGTGATCAGGAGATTTTCACGGGATTAACGACGTCGGCGATGAGCACCAGGATGGTGAAGCAGACGAAGATCCCGGCCACCACGTAGGCCACGGGCATGAGCTTCGCTACATCGAACGGGCCCGGGTCGGGTCGCCGGAAGACCCGCGCCACATTCCGCCGCAGGGCCTCCCACAGGGCTCCCGCGATGTGCCCGCCGTCGAGCGGGAGCAGCGGCAGCATGTTGAAGAGGAACAGCGACAGGTTGAAGCCCGCGACCAGCATCAGCGACATGGCCAGCTTCTGGGTGGCGGGGATGTCGAGGGCGGCGATGTCGCCTCCGACGCGGGCCGCGCCGACCACGCCCATCGGGGAGTCCTGCTCGCGCGGGCCGTCGCCGAACGCGGCGTCCCACAGGGCCGGGATCTTCGCCGGGAGGGCGACGATGGAGTCGGCGGCGTCGCCGACCCGGTCGCCCATCCAGCTCACGGAGTCGCCGAAGTCCTGGTGGACGACGCCGGTGGCGGCGGTGAAGCCGAGGAAGCCGGCCTTCACGTAGCCGTCGACGATCTGGCCGCTGGAGTCCTTCTTCGCCACCAGGTTCGTGGCGATCTTCGCGGTGAGCGTCTTCTGCTGTCCGTCGCGCTCGACGACGATCGGGACGGTCTTGCCGGCGCTCTTGCGGATCTCGTCGGACAGGGTGTTCCACTTGTCCGTCGTGACCCCGTTGAAGGACACGATCTTGTCCTTCGCCTGGAGACCCGCGGCCTTGGCCGGGGAGGCCGCGTCGGACTTCTTGCAGGTGTCGCGCTCGGCGCTGGCCTTGATGACGCAGGGCGAGACGGACTCGACCACGTTCGTCTGCTGGGTGATGCCGAAGCCCATCAGCACGACGAAGAACAGGGCGACCGCGAGGATCAGGTTCATGAACGGTCCGGCGAACATGACGATCACGCGCTTCCACGGCTTGCGCGTGTAGAAGAGCCGGGTCTCGTCGCCGGGCTGGACCTCCTCGAAGGCCGCCGCGCGGGCGTCCTCGACCATCGAGCGGAACGGGGAGGTCGAGCGGGCCTCGATCCGGCCGTCCTCGCCGGGCGGGAACATGCCGATCATGCGGATGTAGCCGCCGAGCGGGATGGCCTTGATGCCGTACTCGGTCTCGCCCTTCTTGCGCGACCAGATGGTGGGGCCGAAGCCGACCATGTACTGGGGCACACGGATGCCGAAGAGCTTGGCCGTCGACAGGTGGCCCAGCTCGTGCCAGGCGATGGAGATGAGCAGGCCCACCACGAAGACGACAATGCCGAGGATCATCATCAAGGTCGTCATGCACGAGCCTCCGCGGCTGCCTGGTCCTGCTTCGTCAGTTCACGGGCCCGGGCGCGTGCCCAGGTCTCCGCTTCGAGGACGTCCGCGACGGTCAGGGAAGTTCCCGTTCCGGGTGTGCCGTGTTCGTGCACGACCTCGGTGACGGTCTCCATGATCCCGTTGAACGGCAGGGCGCCCTTCAGGAAGGCGTCCACGCACTCCTCGTTGGCGGCATTGAACACTGCCGGGGCCGTGCCCGCGAGCTCCCCCACGTGCCGGGCGAGCCCGACGGAGGGGAAGGCGTCGGTGTCGAGCGGGTAGAACTCCCAGCTCGACGCCTTGGTCCAGTCGAACGCGGGGGCCGCGTCGGGGATGCGCTCGGGCCAGCCGAGGCCGATGGCGATGGGGCCGCGCATGTCGGGCGGGGTGGCCTGGAGGAGCGAGGAGCCGTCGACGAACTCGACCATGGAGTGGACGTAGGACTGGGGGTGGACGACGACCTCGATGCGGTCGAAGGGGATGTCGTAGAGGAGGTGCGCCTCGATGACCTCCAGTCCCTTGTTGACCAGCGTCGCCGAGTTGATCGTGATGACCGGGCCCATCGCCCAGGTGGGGTGCGCGAGGGCGTCCTCGACCGTGACGTGCGCGAGGTCGGCCTTGGTGCGGCCTCGGAAGGGGCCGCCGGAGGCGGTGACGACGAGCTTGCGGACGTCGGCGCGGGTGCCGGCGGCGAGGGCCTGGAAGAGGGCGGCGTGCTCGGAGTCGACCGGGATGATCTGGCCGGGCTTGGCGATCCGCTTGACGATCGGGCCGCCGACGATCAGCGACTCCTTGTTGGCGAGGGCGAGGGTGCGGCCCGCCTCCAGGGCGGCGAGGGTCGGCGCGAGGCCGATGGAGCCGGTGATGCCGTTGAGGACGGTGTGGCAGTCGCCGCGGCCCGCGATCTCGGTGGCGGCGTCCGGCCCGGCCAGGATCTCCGGCAGCGGCTCCCCGGGCCCGTACTGCGCGGCGAGCGCCTCGCGCAGCGCGGGCACGACGTCCTCGCGGGCCACGGCGACCGTGCGGACGCGCAGCCGGTGGGCCTGCTCGGCGAGCAGGGCGACGCGGCCGCCCGCGGCGCTGAGCGCGGTGACCCGGAACCGGTCCGGGTTGCGCAGCACGAGGTCGATCGCCTGCGTGCCGATCGACCCCGTCGAACCCAGGACGACGATGTCGCGGGGTCCTTCGGCGGGTGCGGGGTCGAAGACGAGGTGAGGGTCCGCGAGGGGCGAGGGGCTTTCGGTCATTCCCCCATTCTTGCGCGCGCCGCCGGTGAGTCCGACAGGGCGCCCCGTCTTGTCGGACGGTCGGCTAGGTGATGCGCCGGTGGACGTTCTCCCGCTTGCTCGGTCCGGGTGTGGCGTCGGCGATCCAGGGTCCGTCGCCGCTCGGGTCGATGACGCCCTCCTCCAGCCAGGTGTAGGCGCCGTCCAGCGTGGCCCTGACGACCTTTCGGTCGTGGTCGTCGGTGTTGGTCCACAGGCGGGCGAAGAGTTCGTCGACGCGGATACGGGCCTGGCGGCAGAAGGCGTCGGCGAGCTGGTGGGCCTCGCGGCCGTGCGGGCCCGTGGTGCGCAGGTGTTCGGCGCGGACGCAGGCGGCGCTCATGGCGAAGAGTTCGGCGCCGATGTCGACGATCCGGCCGAGGAAGCCCTGTTTGGTCTCCATGCGGCCCTGCCAGCGGGACATGGCGTAGAAGGTGGAGCGGGCGAGCTTGCGCGCGGACCGTTCCACGTAGCGCAGATGGGTCGCGAGCTCGCCGAACTCGGTGTAGGAGCTGGGGAGTTGTCCTGGTCCGGCGACGAGTTTGGGCAGCCAGCGGGCGTAGAAGCCGCCGGCCCTGGCGCCCGCCTTCGCCTTGTCGGTGAGGGAGGTGTCGGGGTCGATGAGGTCGCCGGCGACGGTGAGGTGGGCGTCGACGGCCTCGCGGGCGATGAGCAGGTGCATGATCTCGGTGGAGCCCTCGAAGATGCGGTTGATGCGCAGGTCGCGCAGGAGCTGCTCGGCGGGGACGGCGCGTTCGCCGCGGGCGGCGAGGGACTCGGCGGTCTCGAAGCCGCGGCCACCGCGGATCTGGACGAGTTCGTCGGCCATCCGCCAGGCGGCCTCGGAGCCGTAGAGCTTGGCGAGGGCGGCCTCGATGCGGATGTCGTTGCGGTTCTCGTCGGCCATCTGGGAGGAGAGGTCGAGGACGGCTTCGAGGGCGAAGGTCGTGGCGGCGATGTAGCTGATCTTCGCGCCGACGGCCTCGTGGAGCGCGACGGGCCGGCCCCACTGCTCGCGGACCGCGGACCATTCGCGGGCGATCTTCAGGCACCACTTGCCGGCGCCGACGCACATGGCGGGCAGGGAGAGGCGGCCCGTGTTGAGCGTGGTGAGGGCGATCTTGAGGCCGGCGCCCTCGGGGCCGATGCGCTGGTCGGCGGGGACGCGGACCTGATGGAAGCGGGTGACGCCGTTCTCGATGCCGCGCAGGCCCATGAAGGCGTTGCGGTTCTCGACGGTGATGCCCTCGGAGCCGGCCTCGACGACGAACGCGGTGATGCCGCCCTTGTGGCCCTCGGAGGCGGGGACGCGGGCCATGACGACGAGGAGGTCGGCGACGACGCCGTTCGTGGTCCACAGCTTCACGCCGTCGAGGACGTAGTCGTCGCCGTCGGGCACGGCGCTGGTGGCGAGCCGGGCCGGGTCCGAGCCGACGTCGGGCTCGGTGAGCAGGAAGGCGCTGATGTCGGTGCGGGCGCAGCGCGGCAGGTAGCGCTCCTTCTGCTCCTGGGTGCCGAAGGTCTTCACCGGCTGGGGTACGCCGATGGACTGGTGCGCGGAGAGCAGGGCGCCGATCGCGGGGGACACGGAGCCGACGAGGGCGAGTGCCTTGTTGTAGTGGACCTGGGTGAGGCCGAGGCCGCCGTACTCGGGGTCGATCTTCATGCCGAGCGCGCCGAGCCGCTTGAGCCCCTCGATGGTCTCGTCGGGGATGCGGGCCTCGCGTTCGATGCGCGCCGAGTCGACCTCGGTCTCGCAGAAGGCGCGCAGTTCGGCGAGGAACGCCTCGCCGCGCCGCACGTCCTCGTCGGCGGGCACCGGGTGCGGGTGGATGAGGTCGAGGCGGAACCGGCCGAGGAACAGCTCCTTGGCGAAGCTGGGTTTGCGCCAGCCCTGCTCGCGGGCGGCCTCGGCGACCTGCCGGGCCTCGCGCTCGGAGACCTTGGGCCGGTCGGTGGATGCGGTCATGCGGAGCTCACCTCGCCGCTCGTCGGGGGCTTGTGGCTACTCGACCGTAGTACCCGATTTCCGGTGGTTCGGAAAGACGGCGGGACGGGTGCGGGCCCCCGTCGGCGGGGTGGGCGCGGCTCCTCAGGACGCCTCGGTACGCCCTACTTCCACTCGTAGAGCTTGGCGGTGGCCTTGCCGTCGGCCTCCACACGGAACTCGAAGACGCCGGCGACGGTGTTGAGCCGTTCGAACTTCGCGGCGGCGGTCTCGAAGAAGATCGCACCACGCCATTCGACCGCGCCACCGTCGACGAAGCGGCCCACACCGGAGCCGTGCCAGGTGACCGTCTCGCCGTCCTTGGTCAGGTTGAAGCCCTGTCCTTCGCCCCAGAGGGTGCCGTCGGGGCGCAGGACCGACTCGTACGTGCCGGTGTCCTGGATCTCGACCCCGAGCAGGGTGCCGCTCGCCTGGAAGGACGCCTCGGTGACGGGGTGGCCGCCGTCCGTGGACAGCACCCGCATCCCTGTCGTCATCCCCTGTTCCTCGCCTATCGTCTCGCCGAGCATGACGGGACTCCTCTCCGACTCCGCGGATGGTTCCCCCTGTTCCCGGCCTACGCCGGACGGGGGACGCCGTCAAACGGAGCGGTCGGCGGCCCGGGGAACCTTCCGCGGCACGCCCGCGTTCTCTTCGGCGTCCACGCTCCGTACCGCAGGTCAGGGGAACACCGTGCCCGAAACCGAAGCCGAAGCCGAAGCCGCAGACACCGCCACGACCGCGACCGCTCTCCCGCCGCTCACCGTCCAGGCCGAGCGTCTGATCGCACTCGGCGTGCACGAGCTCGCGGGGATCCCCGCGGAGGAACTGCGCGCCTTCGCCGGGCGTGCGCCCGCGGACCCCGGGGGCGACGCGCTGCTCGCCGTCCATCCGGACCGCGTGCCCGCCTCGGCCCTCGCCCCGCTGCTGCGCCGCGAGGGCAGGCCGGGCTTCGTCGTCGTCGACATGGCGGACGTCGACGACTTCGCGCCGGGCGAGGCCGCCGGTCTGCCCGACGCCCCGCTGTACGTGGTCGGCGGCGTCGACCGCGGCGACCGGATGGCCAACTGGAGCCCGGAGGCACTTCCCGCCCTCGCGGCGCAGGACCGTACGCCGCTGGTGCTCAGCGAGGGCATCCACTGGGTGCTCCAGCAGCCGGAGATCCTGGAGCGCAACCACTGCTTCATGACCATCGGCTCCCGGCTGCGCAAGCCGAACGGCGCCCTGGACGCCCGTACGCCGGCGATCTGGATCAGCAACGGCACGGGCCGGGACGGGCGGGAGCGGCGCGGCGCTCCGAAGGTCGGCTGGTGCTGGTGGGGCAACCGGCACACGTGGCTCGGCTTCGGCTCGGCCACGGGCCGGCGGTAGCCGCGCGGGTCCCCCGGGAACGCGAGGACGGCCGAAGCCCCCGCACAGTGGGTGCGCATTACCGGCTCTGACCTGCGATCTTTCATTGACCAGCAGAGACGCGGAACGCATCTCCACGCATCAACCCGCATCCCCCCGTTTCACAGCGGTTCTCCCCCCGCTGCTGTTCCCATGGGAACACGCTGAGAACACGGGCGGACACGTCGAGTCCGACAGCCTGGCTGGTGGGCCTGGTGGCACCAGGCCCACCAGCCGTCGACTGGGCCCTCCCCCGGGCGGCGCAAGCGCGGGTCCTGGAAACTGGCCGAATCTGGAACAGCCGCAGCAATGCGATCCAGCACTCCCCGCGCCCTGGCCGTCAGATGTCGTACCTGGTCACCACACCGAGCGCGGTGACTCCCTCCGTCGCACAGATCCGGTTGGCCGCCCTGTCGACCTCCGTCTGAAGCAGCTGGTAGTCGGCGCCGGCTTGATGCCCCCAGTGCATCGCGTGCCGCCACAAGGCCCTGCCGAGTCCTCGGTCCTGAGCGTCGGGCACGACGGCGAGGTACTGCGGGAGCAGGCGCGACCGACCCGCCACGTCAGTCATCGTCTCCATCGGACCGATCGCGCCGACGACCTCGCTCCCCTGCCAGGCCGTGAAGACGGTGCCCGCGTTGCCGGTGCGCATCCGCTCGTGCAGGAACCCGAAGCCGTGCTCACGCGTCCGGCGGGCGAACGCCCGGAACCCCGCGTCATCCTCACCGTGGACGTACTGACGTACCGGCACCAGCGGCGGCGCGCCGGGACCATCGCCGAATGTCTTGAGGTACACGCGTACGGCCTTCGCACGCCACGGTGGCCGCTCGCCGGGGCGGAGGAACGAGATGACCCGCGCGTGGGCGCCGTGCCGGGACGCGAGGGAGCGCGCGAGGTCGACGCCCGCGTTGAGCGCTTCCCGGCCGCCGTAGACGTGGACCTTCACCATGAACCGGCCGCGCTCGAGAAGGGTGGGGACGAGTAACTGGTCCTGGTCGTGCTCAATGTCCTCGACGAGGACGTGCTCGTCCTTCTCCTCGCCCCAACGGCTGTCTTTGTCGTACGGCAGGCAGCGGCCGCTGCTCGCGTTGCAGAGGACGGCTTCGAAGAGGTCGGCGATCGGGTCCTCGGGGTGGACGGGGCCGAGCGTCGGCACGTACGGGACCGGCATGACGCGGTCAAGCCAGCCGGCCTGGAAGGTGTGGCGGATCAAGGTGTGTCCTTACGTTGTGGCTGGTGACGGCAGCGGCCCTGCACGCCAGAAGGCGCGCCGGGCCGCGGTCGGTGTGTGGCGAACTGGGTCAGCGGGCAGCCGAAGGATCGACGCCGGGGCGCACCAGCCGGTCCGCCAGGAGGAGAGCGAGGGGCCCCGCGGGCAGGAGGAAGCGCCCCTGCTCGGCCGCGGTGATGGCCTCGCGAAGCGGCCACCAGGACAGCTTGAAATCCTCTTCTGTGTCGTTGAGTTCCTGTGGGCCGAGGGTGAGACCTTCAGCGAGGTACAGGGAGACACGGGCATCGCTGCCGAGGGTGATGGCGTAGGTGCCGAGGTGGCGCCACGTACGGGCGCGCACGCCGGCCTCCTCCTTGAGTTCGCGTCGGGCGCACTGCTCGGCGTCCTCGCCCGGGTCTCGCCGTCCGCCGGGAAGGAACATCTCCCCGTGTTCGGCGCTGCGGGAGCTGAGGACAGCTACGCGTCCCTCGTCGTCCAGAGCGACGACGACGGATGCGTCCTGAAGGTTCGGAGTGCCGGTCATGTGCTCGATTCCATGAGGTGATCGGTGATGGTGTCGGCGAGTTCGCCGGGGCTGAGGTCGTCGGTGTCGAGGACGACGGCGGTCGGGTCGTCGGCGGCGACCTTGTCGAAGTTCTCGCGGAGCCTGGCCAGCCGTCCCGGAACATTCATCATGTCGCTGTCGTCCTGGTTGAAGTCCCTTTTGCGGGACATCCGGTGTCGGAGTGTCTGGTCCGTGCACCGGAGGTAGAACGTGCGGTCGGGGGCCAGTAAGTAGGGACGGAACGGGGTGAGGAGTTCGGCGACCTGACCCATGTCAAGTTCGTGCACGGCGGAGTGGTAGGCGAGCACGGAGGAGATGTAGCGGTCGGAGACGACCGGGCCGGTGGCCAGTTCGTGCCGGATGATGTCTGAGGCGTGCAGGACGCCAGAGAGATAGAACGCGAACTGTGGGAGCGCCCGCGTGCGGGCGTTCATGACGGGAGCCCACGGCATGTAGAAGTCGGGCACGGTGTGGAGCGTGCCGGCGTTGAGGCGCGCGGTGAGCTCGCGCGCGAGGGTGGACTTCCCGATGCCGGAGATGCCTTCGAGGATGATGAACGGCCCGTTCCTGGTGGGGGCTCCCGGCGTGTAGGAGCCGTACAGGGGGCTCACAGGGTGCCCTCGGTGAACGCGGACAGGTGGCGGGCGATGGCGGGCGCGACCTGGTCCGAGCCGGCGAGGTGCGGGCGGATATCCAGGCGCAGGTCTTCGCGGAGGAGGCAGGGCTGGATGCCTCCTGCGTGGTCCATGCGCAAGGACCAGAGCCCTTCAACGCACCGGGGCTTGAGGGGGCAGCCTCCGCACTGGCCAACGTGGTGGCGGCCCAGCGTGCGCTGGATGATGTCGACCTCCACGCCGTCGATACGAAAGACGCGGCGCCCTTGCCCGACCCCCGCGATCTCGGTCCGCTCGTCGCTGGTGAGGGTCCGCAGGTGCTCGATGAGCGGTTCCGACGGCACGGCCGAGTCCCTGTGCGCCTCGTTGTGCTCGGTGTCCACCAGCTCGATGAACTGGACCGGCAGGCGGTGCTCAAGGGCGTAGTCGAGGATCGGCAGAATCTCGTGCTCGTTCTCGCGTTGCAGAAGCGTGTTCAGCTCGACGCGTTCGAACATGTCCCGAGCCGCGTCGATGCCGTCGAGAATTTTCCCGATCCCGAACCGGACGCCCGCGATCTCGAAGAGGCTCTCGTCGGAGAAGTAGTGCAGGCTCACTTTCACCTTGTCGAGCGGCGTAGTCGCCAGCCATGGGGCGTTACGTCGGATGAGGCTGCCGTTCGTGATGAGCGTGTACGAGCCGTCCGCCCCGACATCGGGCAGGTTGGTCAGGACGGGGCGGGCGAGCGCGGACAGGAGCGGTTCCCCGCCGGTGAAGTACACGCGCTTGAGCCCGGCGTCGATCACCTCCCGCAGCACACGCGTGTAGTCGTCGGCGGTCAGCTCACCGGGCCGGGGGCGCACCTGCCGGTTCGCGCGGGTAAGCGGTGGGGGGACGTCTCCCTCGTTGTGGCAGAACCAGCAGGTCTCGTTGCACAACGGGGTGAGCGAGACGCGGAACTGCCCGCGCAGCGCGGCGAAGTTCCGCAGGGCAGTCCAGTCGGTCTCGGTCGGGGACACGGACGACAACACGGGGATGGTCACGGCGACCTCCGGTCGATCGAGTCGGGTGAGACCCGCCCCGCCCTGCGACGGGGGTGCACACGGGCGGGGCGGGGGTCAGCGGGAGACGGGAGCCGGTCGGCCCTTGTCCAGGAAGTGGTCTCGGGCCTTCGCGGTGAGGCGTCGGATACACGGCTCGCAGGCGTGGAGCGGTGCGGCGGGCCCGTCCCAGTGCACGGGCCCGATCCACATGACCGGCACGCTGGTCCGCTCGCAGTAGAGCCAGCAATCGCCGGTGATCCATTCGGCCTTCACGCCGAGGGCTCCTTCCGTCTCGTCGTGTCGGCTCCGGCCGCCACCGTGGCTGGGCACACGGGGATGGCGGCGGCCAGAGCCATCCCCAGGAACAAGGCGCGGAGCCCCGGGGAGACTTGGGGGTGGTCAGGCACTGGCATGGTTCGGGGCGTCGCCGAGCGGACACAGGTGGTGACTCTCACGGCACGGGCCGCAGGCGAGGAGGCCGCGTCCCCCGCCGCTGCTGGACTGGATGACCCGCACAAGGCGGGCGTCCTCGGTGAAGGTCCGGCACCAGGCGCACGGCTTGCGCCCGTCGCGGATGTCGACGAGCAGATTGCACAGCAGTCGGCAGCAGGTGGTCAGGTTCTCCAGATGCCAGGTGGCCGCGTGAAGGCTTTCACCGCACCCCTTCGTCACGGTTCGGACGGTCCAGTCGACGATCCGCTGGATCGCCGTGTACCTCCCCGCCTCGACCGTCGTGAGGAGCTGGCGGACCTCGGGCAGGAGCCGGTCGGCGTATGCCTCCAAGCGGGCGGTCTCCGTCCTCGCCTGGTCGACGGTGGCGACGACCGGCGGCTCCTGGACGTGTCCGAGGATCTCCAGGACGTCGGCCTCCGCGTCGCTCGTCATCCCGTGGCCTCGCCGCGGTTGTACAGGCCCACCTGGATGAGGTGCCCGACCGCGTCCACGTCGCACAGGACGCCCGCGCTCTTCATCGGCACGACCCAGCAACAGCGCTGCACCTCAGGGTCGTTGTGGGCCGGGTTCGGGACGCCGAGGAACGACGCCGGCCCCAGGCACTCGGCATCAGGCGCGACCTTCGCCCAGCCCGGAAGCCGGTAGGCGCTCCGGGGCACGAGCGCGTAGTAGAGCCGGGACGACTGGTCCACGAACACCGGTCCGTCGACGACGTCCTTGAGGAACGTCTGCACGCTGTCCCAGTCGTCGGTGCCGGCCGCTGCGTGCACGAGGCCAGCGTCGATGCGTACAGCGCTGAAGGTGAGGCCACAGCGCAGGACCGTGATGCCCTGCTCCCGCCACTCCTCGGCCGCCACTGTCGAGTCGGGCGCCGTCGACAGGAGCCAGTGCGCGGCGGCGAGCAGCCGTGCCGCTCGTGCCGGAATGGCTGCCCCCGCGGGCGCTCTCGCAACGGTCACCGGAACAACCTCCGCACTGGAGCGGGAGCACCGGCCTGCCTGGGTCGCCAGGACGGGAAGGTGAAGAACAGCGCCCATCGGATGCGGCCTCCCTCTACGCTCGAATCGGACGCATACGACGTTAGAAAGCCGCGACCACCTGCTGAAGTGACTGGCAGTACGGGTGCGTTGCCGCATGAAGCGGGGAATGGAGCCCCCTATGGGGACGACCGCAAGTAGAACCCTGACCGGTGGTCAGGGAAGGGGCTCACGCCCACGTTCGGGCATCATCTCGGGGTACGTCTTCCGGGTCATACGGGAGCAGCTGGGGCACACGCAGGACGGTGCGGCTGACCTCCTGAAGGTGTCGGCCGACACGATCGCCGGATGGGAGAGCGGACGCCGCCCGCTCACCGCGGTGCCGGTCGGGCAGATGCTCGGCTACCGTCACCGGCTGATGCAGATGGGCACCGCGCCCGCGCTTCTCCAGGCCCTGGAGCGGGCCCTCGAGGCGGACGTTCTCCTGGCGAGCGCGCTCGACGAGGACACACCAGTGGAGGAGAGTCCACTGGGCACGATGGTGATGCAGCGCGATCTCGGCGAGGTCCTCGCCTGGCCGCTCAGCGGCATCGCCCCACAATCGGTGCGCACGCTGCCGCCCCCGCCCCGCCCACGCCGTGGCCCTTCGCCGGCCGGGCCTGAACTCGCCGCCCCCGACCGGGACCGCTTCTTCGCGACCATGCGTCGCACGGCGGAGATGGCGCGCGGCGAGGACCAGTTCCTGCTGCGCCGCCAGGCCCTGTACCTCGCGGGCTACGACAAGCAGCCGGACACGAGCGACTGGCTCGCGCACCAGCAGAGCACGGAACGGCCGAGCGACTGGCTCACTCTCTGGCTCAACTCCCGCAGCGTCGCGTCCGTCGCCGCCCGGCAGGGTGACCGCGACCGGATGGCCTACTTCATCGACACGGCCCTCGCCGACGATGCCGGCGAGGCCGCGAACCTCAACTACTGGGCGTACTGGCTCGGCGAGATGCCGCACGTCGAGTTGTCCGACGACTTCATCGCCTCGCCGAACCCCGGCGCCTGGCCCGGCGACCAACTCCTAGGACACCTCGCACGCGGTCTTGACACCCGCCACGGATACATCGATCTCAACATCCACAGCGTGTGGGCGCTGTTGCGGATCCGGCCGAACCTGATCCGAAGCGGTGCGGCCGCCCGCGCCCTACGCGAGCGGCTGACCGTGATGTTGGATAGCGGGGAGCTGTCGTCGCGCGGGCGGCGGGAGCTGGAGAGCATCGAGTACGCGATCCGCCTCGCTGAGGCGTGAAAGGGGAGCCCGACCGTGGCCGAAGACCTCACCGCAGTAGCGCGGTTCGTGTTCGAGGCGGGGACGCTCAAGCAGACGAAGCGCTCCGGATGGTGGATGGCCGGCGTGCGCGACCCCGAGTCTGTCGCCGAGCACTCCTGGCGCACATCCCTGCTCGCATCGGTCATCGCCAAGCTCGAAGGCGCCGACCCTGCCCAGGCCGCCTTCCTTGCCGTCTGGCACGACACCGGCGAGACCCGCACCGGCGACGTCAACCACCTCGGGAAGAAGTACGCGAGCGGCGAGGCTGACCCGCGCGACATCGCCGCTGACCAAGTTGCCGGTATGCCCGAGATCCTCGCCGACACCGTGCGCGCCCTCATTGGCGAGTACGAGGCTAAGGAGTCCGCGGAGGCCATCTGCGCCCGCGACGCCGACAAACTGGAGTGCATGATCCAGGGCATCGAGTACAAGGCCCAGGGCTACGCGAACGCGCAGCGGTGGATCGACAACAGCCGCAGCCGTCTCACCACCAAGTCGGCCAATGAACTCGCCGACGCGATCCTCGCCACTGACACCCTCGACTGGCTGCGTGCCGCGCTAGGCGAGGAGAAGCGGGCCTGACGGGCGAAGGTGAGCGGCCTGCCTGGGTTCCACGCGAGGCAGCACCGCTACACCCCTGCAAGCGCCGCAACATGGGCTATCAGGACGAGCCCCACAGTATCGGCCGGCACTGACACCGCCCGGGCAGAGGAGAGCCCCGCCGACAGGGGGTATCGGCGGGGCGGGGTGGGTCGCTCCAGTGTGGCAGCGGGAATCCGCTGTGTGCGGCTTTCGGCGAAATGTGACCTGCGCTACGTGCAGGGAGGAGGCCCGCCGCCAGCCGCTGCAGCGGGCCTCCGGTCAGGGGGCGGCCGGCTCGTCCGGGTCTTCGGGCGGGCAGAGCCGAGCGAGACGCTGGTTGGCCAGGTCGACCGCGTCTCGCAGTGAACCGCCCGAGTTGGGGTACAGCTCGTGCTCGAAGCGGCCCAAGCGCTCCTCGATCGATCCGACGCGCTCCATGATCCCTGGGCGGCCTGGCACTCCTGGGCGTTCCTCCTCGCCCGCCCAGTCGTCCATGAACTGGTCGATCCTGGCGTGGAGGCGCAGCGCCCCGCGTAGTGCCCTCCACAGGAGTCCAACGACGGCCGCGAGGACGGTTATCGCTCCGCCCCAGACGATCGCCGTGTCGAGGGCGGGGACGCCAGTCGCCTCCACGGTTCAGCCTCCGGCCTGCGAGTTGTCGGTGGCGCGCGGGGTGTGCTTCGCCCTCCAGCCAGACACTGCGGTGATCGCCGTGGGCACGAGCGCCAGCACGAACGGGGTGAGGCCGTCGGGCAGCCACTCGACGAGCCGCGCGTTGTCCTGGAGCGCGGCCAGCGAGCCGAGCAGTCCCGCTGATCCCACGTACGCCGCGGCGGTAGCGGCGGTCACCTTCTTTTCGATCGGTGCATTCGACATGGTCGTTGGTCCTTTCAGGCGGTGACGTCGAAGCCGTGCTTCGCGCCGAGACGGGTCACGCTGTCGAGTCCGGGGATGCCGTCGGCGGGCTGGCCGGGCCTTCGGCCGCGGTAGCCGAGCCGCTCCTGCCACTCGCTCGTGGCGGTGATCGTGGTCGTGCCGAAGTGGCCGTCCGCGTACGTCTTGGACAGCAGGCCCTCGTCGACGAGCGCGGCCTCGTACGTCTTCACCCCGGCGTACGTGACCGGCTGGCCGGCCATCCTCGGGTTGGTGCGAGCCGCCTCGACCAGCCGCGACAGGGACACCTTCGGCCGGGTCGGCGTCGGCAGCGGACCCGGCTTGGCCTGCCCGAGTCGGGCCGCGATCCGGTCGCGCATCGACGCCATGGTGAAGCCGACCGGGTCCGATTTTCCGGGCTGCCACTCCAGGTGGCCGATGACGGAGCGGGCGCCCCAGCCGTGGACGCGGCAGAGCGCCGCACCGGCGCGCTCGATCGCGTCGACCTGGACGGCGGGCCACGGGTCCAGGCCGTCGCCGAGGTTCTCGCACTCGAAGCCGTAGAAGTGCCGGTTGCCGTCCGTGGTGGCCTCGTTGTCGGCGGGCAGGGGCCGCTCGTCGATGACCGCGCGGAGGACGTCGTCATCGCCCAGGCCGGCGTGGTTCGCGCGGCCGTAGCCGATGAGGTGGACGCGGCCGTCCTTGGCGATCATGCCGTGGCAGAGCGGGCCCGGCAGGCCCGCGTATCCGTCTCGGACGATCCGCACCGTGGATGCGGTGCCGGAGGTGACGGTGTGATGGATCATCACCCCGCGCATAGGCCCCCATGGCCCCATGTGGTTGCGGTTGCGGGTACGCCAGTTGCCCTCCTCGACAACGGTCAGGCCCTCGTCGCGGAGGGCTCGAAGAAGCCGGTCGGCGGTCATCGGGATACTCATGTCTCACTCCGCGGGGTGGATGGCGAGCTTGAACTCGGCGAGGGTGAGCAGCCGCGGGTTCGCGTCGTTGTGTGTGATGCGCAGCGCGAGCGGAACGCTCGGCGACACGTAGATGCCGTGGCCCTTGCAGAAGTACTGGCCGCCCGGGCTCGGGGCCCGGTGCTCGGTCGCGGTGGTGTCGTTCGGGGTCGGCGTCAGGCCGAGCGGGTCACGGACGTACTGGTCGCGCAGCTCGGTGTAGCCGCCGGTCGCGCTGGGGCCCTCCCACTGGATCATCGCGTAGAGGTGGCCCCATCCAGAGCGGGAGGGCCAGATGAGCCCGGAGCGGTCGTCGGTGGCCCAGTCGCTCACCACGTACCCGTCCGGCTGCACCGCCTGGTGCATCTCGAAGCGGTCCGTCGGCTCTGCGGCGCCGAACGGGAACCGGACGACCTTGTACGTGTTGCCGGGGGCGATGAGCTGCGGGGTGTCGACCTTGAGCGAACACACCTGCACGCCCGGTGTGACGCTGCCGGCCGTGCCCGTCACTTCGCCCGCCCGGTGGTCGTGAGGGCGGGGCCGTCGTACCCCGCCATGCGGCGCGCGGTGGCATCGCCGACGCCCGCGCCGACGAGCTCGGCGTAGTCGGTCCGCTGCCGGTCGGCGTCCGCCGCGACGAGCCCGGCCACGTAGGCGGCGTTCTGCTCGCGCAGCTCGTCGAGCCGCGCCTCGTACGTCTCCCGCGACACGATCTCTCCAGGGCGGCTGAGGGTCGCCCGGATGCCTGCGGGGACGACGAGTTGGCTCGCCGTCCCGTCCTCGTAGATCGCGTAGACCGTGACCTGCTCGGCGCTCGCGGTGGCGCCCTCGACGTTCATGCTGTCCATGCCGCTCCTCAGAGGCTGATCAGGATGGCCCGGATGAAGACCTGGATGCGGTTGTAGGTGGCGCCGGACGACCCGCGATCCAGACTGATCGGGAAGTTGATCACCGCGTTGGCGCCCGGTGCGAGGGCGGTGAGCGCCTGGTAGACCTTCGTGGTCTGCGTGTGGGCGTCGGTGATCGTCGAGGTGCCCGTGTTGCGGGTGTAGAACATCGAGTCGGTGTCGTGCCCGTACGCGGCTCCGGCGCCCGCGGGGAGGACGAAGTCGACGTCGGCCTCGCGCTCGACCAGGACGACGGCCGACCGGCACGGGTCCGGGTTCGTGATGGGCAGCGTGAACGTGTCGACCGTCGTGAGGGTGTTGGGGACCGCGAGGTCCGCGTAGTCCCTCGTCTCCTGCACCTGCGCGTAGTTGATCTGCCCTCGGGGCTCGCCGCGCAGCTTCCCGGTCGAGTCGCAGACGATGACACCGCCGGCCGTGTCCGCGCTGCACGCGTACGGCCAGGTGCCGGTGTTCACGCGTACCGGGGCGCTGCCCGAGCCGTTGCCGGTGAGGCCGCACCCAGTGGTGACGGTGGCCGCGCCGGTCGGCACGAACAGCCCGCCGTCCGGGGCGGTCGTCAGGTTGTTCCCGGCCTGGCCGGAGATGTCGGCGGAGAACTGCCCTGTCGCCGGGTCGTAGTCGAGTCCGGTCCCCGCCGACAGGCAGCCGCGGACGTCGTCGCATTCGACGACGCTACTGATCACGTACGGGTTTGCTGCCGAGCCGCTGCCGCTGACCGACGTGTTCGTCCCGGCCTGGATCGAGCAGTTGCACAAGCCGCCACCACAGCCGCACCTGGCCACAGGTCCACCGTCCTCACGGGGGTTGTTCTGCGGCCCGGCCCACAACCAGCGGCGCACTACGAGTGTATAGACGCCCGCACCCGCGTCCGGGGCGTCCGGACAGGTCGGGCGGAGTGTCCGGACAAGGAGGGGCGCGTGTCCGGGCGTTGATGACGCGGGCCCGCCTACCTGCGCGGACACCGTGTCCGCCACCGAGCGGACGTGTCCGGACAGCGTGTCCGCCCCAGGGTCAGGCGTACATTTCCACGATCACGATGCCGTCGTTGCCGTCGGTGCCGTTCGTGCTGTCGCCGTCCCTCGCGAAGCCGCCGGCCGCGCCGCCGCCGCTGCCGCGCGCCGCGCCGCCACCGCCCGTGGACGCGCGCTGGAATCCGCCGTGGCCGAGGTGGGACTCTCCGCCCGGCCCGGACTGCCCTTGGTCGCCGCTCAGTCGGATCGGGCCGCCGCCCGCGCCGCCGCCCTGGACGAAGTCGCCGATGCCCGCGAGCGGGCCTGGGGTGCCGGAGTAGCAGATGACGCCCGCGCCGGACGACATGACGGCCTGTCCGCCGTTGCCGCCGTTCGCGGTGCACAGTCCGCCGAAGCTGCTGTTTCCGCCGTTGCCGCCGTCGACCGTCGGGGTGCCCGCGCTGCCGCCCGCGCCGACGACGATCGTCTCGGTCGCGCCGAGCGCGGACACATCGATCAGCGCCTCCGAGTAGCCGCCTCCGGCGCCGCCCGGCTGCGCGACGAGCTGGCCGGCGCTCGCCTTCGCGCCGGCCGATCCGCCGCCGGCGGCCTGGACCCGCACGCGGACGCGAGCGAGCCAGGGGTACGAGGCCTTCTTGAACTCGTGGGTGCCCGGCGTCTTGAAGTAGCGGATCTGTCGGAGCCCGAGACTGCCGGGGACCATGGTCAGGCGACCGTCGTCTCCGACGTCGAAGTAGTCGTTGTCCACGCACACAGCGGCCACGGCTGCACTCCCAGGGTGAGGAGAACGGCGGCCCGGCCCACAACCAGCGGCGCGAGCAGCAGGTTAACCGGCCGCAGGCGGGGCCGGGGTGGCGAGCAGGTGGACGCGGACCCCTGCACCGGCCGGGGCCGCGACTCCTGTGCCTCGGCGCGGGCGGGTCTGCCAGACGCGGGCGGTCACGTACCAGCTGGTGACTTCCTCCAGGACGGCCCACACTGTCCGCTCGTCGTCGCCTGGCTCGGGGTCGACGGCGGTGGCCGTGACAGCTGGTGCCGAGCCGTACCGGACGGTGAACTCCCAGCGGACCCGCCCGTCCTCACCGGTCGTCAGGACGGCTGCGAGCGGGGCGCTGGGCGTGGCGGCGGGCGGGGGCGGCGGCGTCTGGTCGTCGTCGGGGTTCGTCGTGCGGCGGCGGCCGCCGATCCGGGCACGCTGGTCCAGGTGGACCAGGACCCCGGCGAGCGGATTGCCGACCACCCGGCGCGCGGGCCCTCCTCGAACTGCCACTAGGCCGCCTCCGCTCCGCTCGCCGCCACCTGGACCTGAACGCTCTCCGTGCCGGGCGAATTGTCGTCGCCCGCGGTCTCGGCCACCTTCACGCCCGTGATCTTCAGCCGCTGGGACACCTTGCGGCACGTCTCGGCCGACGTCACGTCCAGGCACCAGCCGGGCACCAGCGCGGGCACGTCGATCGCGGCGAGGGGGCTGATGGTGACCTGCTGCGTGTCGACGAACACCGGGACGACGCGACTCACCCGCTGGCGCGCCTGCGCGGCCTCGACCGCCGAATCGTTGTCGGTGATCTCGTTCATCTCGATGTACCGCTCGTGGAGCCCGTAGTAGCGGTCCACGCCGCCGTACGAGCCGACGGCGCCGCTCTGCTCGGATCCGGCGACGACCCACCGGGTGACGAGGCTCGTCCCCTCCTCGGCGACCTGGAGGCCGTCGGGGAGGTCCGCGTCGGACAGGCGGCCGACGCTCGCCATGTGGGTTTCCGGCAGGAGCAGGATCTTCGAGCCGATCGCGGTGAGGTCGATCCCGGCCTCCGCGAGCTGGCGCAGGTGGTCGCCGGTCTGCCCGATCCCCCGCGTGTACGACCGGGACCCGGAGATGCCGGCCCGGTCGATGATCTCGATCGAGTGTCCGGGGTCGTCCGGCTCGTAGCCGTCCTCGATGAGCCACTCCGCGATGGCGGACAGGTCGACGTTCTTGAAGTCCCGGGTCTCGTGCGGGACCCGGTTGTCGAGCCAGGCCAGCACGTCGGAAGCGACCAGCTCGACCTGGCCGAGGTTCCAGTTGATCCCGGTGAGGGGCCCGTCCCACACGTACTGGCCGTCGCGGAACACGACGAGCCTGTTGCGCCACGTGCCGATGTTGCTGAGCCGCCCGCAGCAGTCGCCGTCCGGCTGGATCACCGCGCGCGCCGTGCTGACGTTGTCCAGCGACCGCGTCCACTCGATCTCGGTGAGTACTTCCGCGACTGCGATCGTCGCGCCGTTCCGGTCCAGCACGGCGGCCTGGTGGGTGCCGCACCCCGCTACCGCCATTACAGGCCCCTCCCGGAGACGTTGACCGTGACCACCGCGTCGAGCGCCGGAGGGTTCTGCAAGTCCGTCGATAGGCAGACGCAGTAGGTGGCGCACTCCAGGAGCGGATACTTGGGCGGCATGCCGTCGAGGCCGTAGACGTCCGGGCTCGACTCGCACGTCCCGCCGCACTCGACGGTGGCCCGGCCGGTCTGCCCGTCCAGGGTCACGGCCCCGCCCGCGGGGACGTAGGCGACGTGGAAGAACGCGTGCGGCGCGCACCGTTCCAGGTCGGCGGTCTCCTCGCAGGTGAGTGTCTCGTCGCCGTGCTCGTAGATCTCGATCGTCAGGTTCCGCAGCTCGTCGGACCCGGACCGCACCGTGATCACGGGCACGTCCGACGACCAGTTCGGCCGGCCGGTGAGGTCCATGTCGTAGCAGGCCCGCTCCGAGGCGAGCGGCAGGCAGTAGCAGGTGTTCAGCGGGGCGCCCGGCAGCGGCGGCAGTTCGGTCGCGCACCGGGTGTCGGCGCACGCCGCTGTGGGGTCGGGGCAGGCCGCGAACCGGCAGCCGCCCGGGCAGCCGGCGTCACCGGCCGGATGGACGCACCACTCGACGCAGTCCCCAGCGAGGTCCATGGGCGGGGTGACCTCGATCATCGGCATCGGGTCGGTCCACAGCCACGGCACGGCGGCGGTGAGGACGACCTCCACGGTGAGAATGTCCGCGCCGCTCTGGCAGCGGCCGGTGCCGCAGCCGTCACCCGCACGCCCGACGATCCGGGGCCCGTCGATGAGAGCGACCCGGCGCAGCGTCCGCCGGTGGCGCTGCTGGAACTCGGCCGGCTCCAGGTCCTCGCCCGGGCAGCAGTTGAACACCTGGAGGCAGTCACCGTCGCACTCCCCCGACGTGCAGCCCTGGAGGACCTGGCCGAGCCAATGGAGACCGTAGTCGACGCCGCAGCAGGTGGAGCCGAGGACGAGGGCTGTGACGGTGATCGTGCGGGGCAACGCGCGGGCCGGGCCGATGGCGCCGCCGCCGGTGATGCCGCCGGTCACCGACCGCTGGACGGGGTAGTCGTCCATGCCGTCGACGTTGAGGACCATGATCCCGGCGAACTCGGTGCTCTGCGGCACGTCGGGGTCGTACCAGGGCGCCGGATTGTCCTCGCTGTCCGGCGTCGTGTACGGCAGCTCCTCGAGGACGTCCGCGCCGAACGTGGGGCAGCCGCAGCCGCTGAAGTCCGTCAACGGGGAGCCGACCGTCGACAGATACGTCGACAGCCGGGCGTGGTTGACCACCTCGACCCCGCCGTAGTTCATGTACCACTCGGCCGCCATCAGCCCATCACTCCTGCCGCGAGTACGAGCCGGTTGACGACGCGTTGCGCCGTGGCGTGGCCGTCGCCGACCTCCCGGATCTCGAAGTTGTTGATGATCGTCGCCCCGTTGCCGCCGGCCCCGCCGCGGCGGCCGGGCACCGCCTCGGCGGCGGCCTGGCGGGCCCGCTGAGCGCGCGTCAGCGGGATGACGGCGCTCGAGTCCGGGAGGCTGCCGCCGAGCCCGGACAGCTGAGCCCGGACCCCGTCGGCGAGGACGCGCGCCGCGTCCCGGCTCTCGTCCTGAAGCGCGCCCATCCGCTTGAGGAGCCCCAGGTGCAGGCCGAGCCCGGTCATGTCGCCGATGTGCATGAACACCCGCGACGGCGACTTGATACGCAGCGCGGAGCGGATCGCCGACTGCATGCCCTTCGCGATGTCCAGCATCAACTTTTCGATGTTCTTCCGCTGGCCCTGCAAGCCGGCCAGGAAGCCCTTCCCGGCGTTCTTCCCTGCGTCGAACAACACGTCAGCGCTCGTACGGCCCAGGGTGGTCGACGCCTTCGACAGCTGGGACTGGAGCGAGTTCAGCCGCTTGAGGGAGTCCTTCGTCGACCCGGCCAGAGCCGTCGCGATCTCCGCTCCGGCGACCGGGCCCAGGCCGATGATCTGGGCCAACAAGTCCTTCGAAAGTCCGCGCTTGGCGAGGTTGTTGAGCTGCGCCTGGAACGTCTTCACCCGCTGGACGGCGTCCTCCAGGCCGACCGCCAAGGACTTCGCCGTCACCGCGCCCTGGCCCTGCGTGAGGTTCTGCAGCGAGAACGCGTCGAGCGCCTTCTTCGTGGTGTCCGCCGCGAACTTCTGGGCGTCGGCGATCTTCTTGATGAGGGAGTCGCGCTGCTTGGCGAGGCCCTGGAGCCTCTTGTTCCCGGCGTCGACCATGCGGACGAGGCGGTCGTCGAGGTTCGTCTTCTTGCCCGAGAACGCGCTGATGATGTCCTTCGCCAGCTTGTCGGTCGTCGCCTTGATCTGCGCCGAGGTGCCGGTCAGCCCTGCGATGAAGCCGCGCCCGACGTCCCGGCCGATCTTCGCGAACACCTTGGACGGGGACGCGATCCCCAACGTGTCCTTCGCGGCGACGACGGCAGAGTCCGCGAGATCGCTGGCGGCGGCGGCCAGGTCCCCGGAGTTGTCGCGGATCCCGGCGACGATGCCGGCGACGACCTGCGAGCCGATCCCGTCGAGGAGCGTCGCGATCCCCACCAGCGCCTTGCGCAGACTCTTCACGCCCGCGCCGACGGCCGCCGTGCTGCCCTCGTCCGCCGCGGCGAACGCCTGCGCCTGCTGCACCCCGAGAATCCCGAGAAGCCCAGAGCGCGCCGCGAGGTCCATCGCCCGCTTCGGCTTCGTGAGCGGGATGACGACCTCGGGGCCCGCCTCGCCGATCAGCGCGTGCGTGGGCCCGTAGACGATGCCGCCCTTCGCGAACGGCAGGTACTTGCGGATCCCGGAAGGGACCCCGTTCTTGATCTTGGAGACGATCTGGGAGCCGACGTTCCCCATCGCCGAGGCGATCCGCCCGCCGATGCCGGAGAAGAGGCCCACGACGCCGGAGATCAGGTTCGACGCTGCTGCCCGGGCGGACCCGGCCGCGCTGGAGATCGCTCCGCTGATCCGGGAGCCGAGCGCGGACAGCGCGGACCCGATCCGGCCGGGCAGGGACGAGAAGAACCCGACGACCGAGCCGCCGAACGAGCGGGCCGCAGCGAGCGCGCTGGATCCGGCCGACCGGAACCACTGCGCGACGATGCCGGGCAGCGCGGCGATCGCCGACCCGATCCGGCCGGGCAGCGCGGCGAACCAGGAGGCGACGCTCCCGAGGAACGACGTGGTGGCGGACCGCGCCGAGTTGAACGCGCTGGTGAAGAACGAGCCGATCGTCGAGCCCAGCGACGCCAGCGCGGACACGATCCGGCCGGGCAGCTCGGTGAACGCGAAGATGATCGCGCCGAGCGCCGTGAGCAGGGCGATGCCCACGGCGGCGACGGCGCTGGTGAACAGGTCGACCAGGAGGCCGGGCAGCGCGGCGAGCGCCCCCATGATCCAGCCTGGCAGCGAGGTGAAGAACCCGACGACCGCATCGAAGGCGGTCACCGCCCACGTCGACAGGGTCGTGACGAGGGAGGAGAAGAACGAGCCGATCGACGAACCGAGTGACGTCAGCGCGCCGCCGATCATGCCGGGCAGGCCGATGATGAACTGGATGGCCGACCCGAGCCCGCTGACCAGCCCGGACAGGACCGTGATCACCGCCTGGATGACCGGGACGACGGCGTTGATCGCCAGCCAGGACAGGAACCCGGCCGCGACCTGGAGGATCGGGCCCGCGAGCTGGATGACGGTGACGAGGAGCGGCGCGCAGGCCTCGACGAGCTGCGCGAGGAGCGGCAGCAGCGGCACCAGCGCCTGGAGGACCGCGTCGAACCCGGCGATCAGCGGCGGCAAGATCGGGATGAGCGCGTCGCCCAGCGCGGTGGCAACCGGCACCAGGGCGACCGCGATCCGGACGAGGACGTCGGCCAGCGTCGACAGGACCGGTGACAGGCTCCCGACCAGCGCGACGAGTTGGGGCGCGATCTGGGCGACGAGCGGCGTCATCGCGGTCGACAGCGTCGTGAACGCCTCACCGATCCGCGGCAGGACCGGCATCAGCGCGTCGACCAGGGCCGAGATGACCGGCGCCAGGAGGGTGACCAGATTCTGTAGCGCGGGCGCGAGGATCTGGGCGAGGACAGCGGCGAGCTGCCCGACGAGCGGCAGGATCGGGGCCAGGGCCGCGAGCGCGGACCCGAGGACCTGGCCGAGCGGGGCGAGGGCGGGGCCGAGGATGCCGAGCCCTTCGGCGAGGGCCTGACCGATCGTCGCGAGGGCGGGAGCGATCGAGGCGAGCGCCGGTCCGAGCGCGTCGATCAGGCCGACGAGCGCGGGCCCCAGGGCAGTGAAGACCGGGGCGAGCGCGGGGGCGATCGCCCCGATCTGCGTAACGAGGGCGGACAGGATCGGGCCTAGCTGCGCCGCGATCGTCGCGACGGTGCTGAAGATGTTCCCGATCGCGGACTGGCCGCTGGCGCTGTTGACGAACTCCCGGAGGGAGCCGGTGATCTCCTTGAGGTTGCCGAGGAGACCGCCGCCCGCCCCTTGAGCAGCGCGGAAGACGCCGGTGATGATGCCGCCGACGTTGGCGACGACGCCGCCGAGCTGCTGGAAGACCTGGAGCGCGCCCTCCACCCATTCGACGGCCTTGCCGCTGCTGGCCGCCTCCTGGAGGAAGGTGCCGAACCGCTGGCCGATGCTGGAGATCGCGCCGCCGAGTCGGGCGCCGAAGGCGTCCGAGACCGCGGCCGCCATCTGGAGTACGCCGGCCGTGACCTTGTTCGTGGTCTGGCCGAGCCCGTCGACCGCCGCGCCGGTCGCCCCGAGGATCGAGGTGACGTTCGCGACGCCCTGTGCGCCCTGGATGTAGCCGAGCGCGTTCTTCAGTGCGACGCCCCACCCGGCGGCGATGTCCGACAGGCCCGTCTTCAGCGGCCCCTTGAGGGCGTCCGCCGTGGCGGTGATGTCGCCCTGGAACTGCTGGAAGAAGCTGTCCTGGACGCTGTTGCGCAGCGACTCGAACGCCGGCCGGAGCGCCCGTACTTCGAGCGCTGCGGCGCGCGCTGCCGGTGACAGGTTCTCCAGCGACTTCTCGAACTCGTCCGCGCTGCCGGTCAGTGCGGCGCCGAACGCGTCCGAGACGCCGGCGAGGGCGAGCTTCAGGGTGCCGAGCGCGACCTGGAAGCCGATGACGGCGGCGGGGAGCGCGGCGATGATGCCGGCGGCGGGGGCGAGCGCGGCGACGAGGCTGCCGATGCCCTGCGCGGCACCGGCGGCGGCGATACCGATCGCGCCGAACCGCAGGAGTCCGCCAAGGGCGCCCCCGACCCGCCCAGCGATGCCGGCGAGCCCGGACAGCGCGCGGCCGAGCCGATCGGTGTCCGCGCCGTCGACGTCGACGCGGACGTTGACTGGCGGCGCCCTGTGGGCTCGGACACGAGAGTCGAAGTCGTCGAAGTCCGGGACGACGCGGACGGAGACCTCAACGCCGGCCAGGTGCGCGCGGATCCGCTCGACGAACCCGGCCATGTCCGGCGCGACCGGGATGTTGATGCTCTCCAGCGACCGGAGCTGGGCCAGGAGAGCAGCGTCGAACCGGCGAAGGTCCGGCTCGACCCTCACCTTGACCGCGCCAGCAGCGGTCAGCCCGCGCTGAATGTTGCGGTGGATCTGAGCGCCGACGTTCCTCGTCGACCGGTCCAGAGCCCGCGAGATCCGGATCCCGAGATCGCGGGCGTCCGCGACCGCTTCCGCGTCGTCCAGGACGATCCGGATTGTTGCGCTGCCGTAGTCCTCGTCCTCGCCGGCCAACGGGCAACCCCACTCGTGTGCGTGGTGTTGCCCGGCCCAGAACCAGCGGCATACGGGCGGACTCGCAGGTCCGGCCGCGTTCTCAGATTAGCCGGTGCGTCTCCCGGCGAGCTTGGCGTCCTCTGCCGCGAGCCGTGCGGCGAGGTCGCGCGCCTGCTGCATCCCCATTCCGCCGCCAGGGGCGCCCGGCCGGGTCTTGTCCGGCTTCACGCCCTGCGGCGGGGCGTACAGCTTGGCCCGGTTGCGGGCCCTCTCCGCGTCGTCGGCGGCACCCATGTCCATGGCCGCCTCGGCGGCGTTCAGCATCCGGCTCAGGACCCACTGGCGGGGGTCGACACCCTTGAGGGCGAGACTCCCATCCCACGCCTCCCAGCCTTCTGCGATCGAGACGCAGAGCCGGAAGACGACGTAGTAGGGCGCGAGCCGCCGCCGTACAGCTCCACCGCCCACTCCAGCAGCTCGACCAGGACCCGGTCGGGAAGACGGATGTCGTAGACGGCGCGCGCCCCACCGCCGTCCACTCCGGCCGCGAACTCCACGGCGGTCGGCCAGTCGGCGAACGTTTCGAGGACCTTGCCGTCCTTCTTCACATGGGTCCGCAGGAAGTCCTCGGCGGACTCGTCCTCCATCAGCGAGGCGAGGAACCGGCGCAGCGTCGCCGTGACCTCCCGCACGCGATCGATATCGGCGCCCTGCAAGTTGTCGAGGTCGACGCCCTTCGTCGCCTGCGATTCCCGCAGCTCGGCGTACGAGTCCATGAAGTCGTCGCCCATGACTTCCGCCTTGAACAGGAGGCGGATGTCGTCGCCGATCTCGGCGACGTGAGGTTCAGTGTGCAGAGCGAACGTTTTCCGCATGGCGGCTGCCCCTTGGTGTCCCGCAGTGTTGCCCGGCCCAAAACCAGCGGCGGGCACAGGGTAGAGCACCGGCAGCCGTGGGCGTCGTCGCCTGCCGCCGGGGGCGGGTGGCGTGCTACTTGCCGAGGCGGAGTGCCTTCGCCAGGAAGTTGTTCGGCTTCGTGCCGGGGTGGTGCACGACCTTCGCGAAGACGACCTCTCCGCCGATCTCGAACCTGAGGGCCTTGCGGCGGCGCGGGCGGATGATGTGCGGCCTCGTTCCGTTGAGGACGTAGTGCACGGCGTGGTGGTCGCACTGGATGACGCCTTCCAGGCCCTTGGGGCCGGGGCGGACCTTCCACGTGATGTACCTGCCCATGGTGCCTGGGGCGAGCTGCTCCGCGAGCCGGGCGACCTTCGCGGTCCGCTTACGGAGGCCGCGTTCGGCCAGGCCGCCGCGCAGCCGCAGCATGCGACTGATTCGGCCGGGCTCGACCCGCACTTCGACACTCACGGCGACTCCTCCCCTGGGCACCGGCCACAGCCCGGCAGGGCCACCGTGACGCGCTGCTCGATGCCGACGCAGCCGCCTTCCGGGCCGATGACGCGCTGCGCACCGATGACGAACTTCGGGCCTCGCCGGCCGGTCCCCGTCTGCGGCAGGCAGCACAGGAGGGCGCTGTAGACCGTGGTCGCGTCGACGTGCAGGATCCGCGACGACTCCGACAGTTCCTCGCACGACGGCGGGCACCCGTTGTCCGACGGCATGGGCGCGCACCGCAGGAGTGTGATGACGAGCTCGGCCGCCGTCAGCGCGGGAGGCGCGCAGCCGCGAACCCCACGGACTTCCCGGTCGGTGAGGAGACCGGCGGTCGACGGGTACAGCTGCGCCACGCTCACGGTGAGCTGCCCGGGCGCCCCGTCCCCGTCGCACGGTGCGTCGCACGTGTCCCAGGCCGGCGCGCCGGGGACGACGCAGGCGCGTGCGGGGCAGCCGGGCTGCCCGTCGACCTCGGCGGCGACGGCCTCCAACTGGGCGCACACGCAGCCGAGAACGGCCTCCGCCAGGTCGTGCAGCGCGTACGGGGTCAGGGCCACGTCGTCACCCGGTTCCTCCGGAAGTCCGGGCTGTAGACCCGCGACGGGCTGTCGAGGTGATGCGGGTTGACCGTCATCAGCCATGCGTCGACCACGGGGAGGCCCGTGCGTCCTTCGCTGTAGACGATGCTCGGGTCGGCTTCGATCTCGACGCCCTGGCGCTGAATGCGCGTCACGTTCCTCGGCGCGTTGCAGCCGCAGCCGGAGCCGCACCCCTTGAGCAGGTGGCACGTCAGTTCCGACACGGCGGCGATCGCGGTCTCGTCGAGCGGCAGCCCGAGCCGGTAGGTGACCGCGAAGGTGCCCTCCTCGCCGGGAGCCTTCTCCATCTGCTGGCAGGTGGGCCAGCACTCGCCGCCGAGGCGGACGAGGAGGTTGGGCGCGTCGACCCGGTACTCCAGGCCCGGCGCGAGGACCTGCCCGTCGAGGTTGACCTCCACGATGTCGTGGACCGGGCCCTCGAGTCGGACTTCGCACAGCTCCCCGCACGAGCAGGACGAGGACAAGGCGCAGCCGCAGACCGAGGCGTTGCGCCACTCTCCGTCGACGCCGATGTACGGGATCCAGGGGCCCACTGCCGCCCAGCGGACCGGGAACGCGTACGAGTCCAGGCAGGCTCTCCGGCAGGGGCGGACGGTGATCGGGCAGGATGGCCCCCACCGCATCCCGGACAGGCGCCACAGGGTCGTGGTGGCGACCTTCTGCCAGAACCCGACGTCTTCCTCGTCGTACTGGCTGACGTCGCAGCACGGGCGGATCGGCCACGGTTCGCACGGGGCAGTCGTGATCACCGACGGCGTCCCTTCTCGTACGGGCCCGGCGTCGGGAAGGCCGCCCGGATGTGGGCGCCAACCCGCCCGTTGTCGAACGCGTCGGGCATGGTCGACAGGAACGGGCCGGCCGGGATCTGCGGGCCGCGCCACATGACCTTCACGTCCTCGATCTGCTCGCCGCCCAGCCCGGCCAGGACCCCGTACGCGGTGCGCTTGTGGAGCACGTTCAGGCGGCGGCCGACGTCGAGGGCGTGCAGCATCGGCTCCTTGTGGACGACGAGGGGGACGTGCAGCTCGTACGACATGGGGTCGTCGTAGCCGAGGGAGACGAGGAGGTCCCGCGTCTCCCTCAGCCCCCGCAGGTACTGCCCGTTGCCTCGCGTCGCGTAGTACGCCTCGACGTCCCGGACCGGGCCGCGGTGCAGGATGGGCACCCCGTCCGGCAGCGGCTCCATCACGAAAAAATCGTCGTTGAGCAGGGCGAACGGGTCGCTGATGCCCGGGTTGCGGCAGGCCGCGGCGACAGCCCTGGTCGTGTTGACGTACTTGGTACCGGTCTGCGGCGTGGCGAGGTGCCGGGCACCCTCCACCCACGGGGGACGGTGCCCGACGATCCACACGTCCCGGTGCGGGAGGTGCGCGGCCCAGCTCCGCAGCGCGTAGCGGAGCTGGTTGTTCACCGCGCCGACCCTCACCGGGACGACGATGTCCATGAGCGACATGGCGTCAGGAGGCCAGGCACAGGCCGCCGGTGACCGGGGTGTACTCGCAGACCGGCTCCGGCGGGGCGACCGTGGTGACGAACGTCCGGCGGTGGCAGTTCGCGCCGAGCGGGGTGAGGAGCCCGCCCGGAGTGCCGGCCGCGTCGTGCGCCATGACGTCGTACGGGCCGGTGCCCCAGCCGCCGCCTGCACGGGTGGCGCCGGTGAGCTGGAGCGTGACGGCCTCGGCGCCGACCTCCAGGTCGCCGAGGATGCCGTTCGTCACCCACGGCAGGAGGAAGTAGATCCACGCGCCGTCGCCGGTGCCCTGGGCGTCGCATACGTCCTCGCCGAGGACCTCGGCCCACAGCTCCAGGGCGAAGCCGCTGTTGCACTGGAGTGAGCAGTCGTCGTAGCCGATGGGCTTGCCGGAGTAGTCGTAGACGACTGGGTTGCCTGTCGTGATCTCCAGGAACTCGGGCGAGACGCTGAAGAAATTCACTTCGACGTCGTAGCCGTTGAACGTGGGGCAGCCGCGCTTGAAGCCGCACTGGCGACCGTTGGCCGCCTTGTAGTTGACGTCCTCGCCGTCCTCGGTGTTCGGGTTCATGGCAACGGAGGCCAGGCAGTCGAAGACGAAGCCGTTGTCCTCGCCGCAGACCGGCCGGCCGCAGGCGTCAACTCGCGTGACACGGACGGTGTCGAGGTTTGCGATCAGGGGGCAGGTCACTGGGGTCCTCCAACACGAGAGGTGTTGGCCCGGCCCACAACCAGCAGCGTCAATGCGATGCGTACCCCGGCCCAGAACCAGCGGCTACCCACCAGGAAGTCTATCTGCGCCCGACGTTCGACGCCGGGCGCAGATACGTCGGCCGGTCAGGCGTCACCGCTCGGGCCGGTGTAGCCGGACAGGCGCCGCGCGGTCGCCTCGGGAAGCCCGGAGGCGAGCAGCGCCTCGTAGTCCTCGCGGGTGCGCCGCTCGTCCTCGGCCTGGAGCGCCGCGACGTGCTCCTCGCGCTCCGTCTGAAGCGCGTCGCGGCGCGCCTCGTACTCGGCCTGGTCGACGAGCCGGCCCGGCTTGGGCAGCGGCGGCTCCTCGCCCGTGGTGGACGTCATGACGCCCGCCGACCCGTCGTCGAACAGTGCGTAGTAGGTCGTTTCGACAGCAGTGGACATGGCCGCTCCTAGAGGGTGTGCATCATCGCGCGCAGGAAAACTTGGATGCGGTTGTAGGTCGCGCCACCGGACCCGCGGCCGATCGTGACGGGGAAGGTGACGGTCGCGGTCGCCCCGGGGGCGAGGGACACCTGATGCCGGTAGACCTTCGTGTTGTGGACGTGCTGGTCGATGATCGCGGTCGTGCCCGAGTTCCGGAAGTACGACATCTCGTCGGTGTCCTGTCCGGCAGCGGCGCCAGCGCCCGCGGGCAGGTCGAAGTCGACGTCCGACTCTCGCTCCAGGAAGACCGTCACGGACCTGCACGGGTCGGGGTTCGTGTACGTCCAGGTGAAGGTGTCGGCGACCACATCGAACCCGGCGGGGACGGGCAGGTTCGCGTAGTCCCTCATCTCGGTGAACTGCTCGAAGTACGCCTTCGATTCGGGCGCGCCGCGCAGCTGACCGTTCGTGTCACAGGTGACGACCGTGCCGGCCGCCTCGGGCTGGCAGGGGTACGGCCAGGCCGCCGTGGCCAGGGTGAGGGGGGATCCCGCACTGCCGTCGCCGGTGAGGCCGCAGCCGACGTCCAAGGGCGCCGGAGGGGGCACATACAGGCCGCCGTCAGGGCCGAACACGAGCGTGTTCCCGGCCTGGGGCGACAGGCGTGCCTCGACCTCCCCCGTGCCCGCGTCGTACGCGGCGCCGTCCCCGGCGGAGAAGCACGTCCGGACGTCGGCGCATTCGACGAACAGCCCGTCAGGCCCCTCGTGCAGCAGGTTCGTTCCGCCGCCCGGTGGGGCCGGGTCCAGGATCACCGTGGCCGAGACGTCGTACGGATCAGCGGCGGTGCCGGTGCCCGTAAGGGTCATGTCGACGGTCGTCGAGTCGGAGACGCCGAGGACCGTGGGGGTCGACGAGCCGGAGCTGATGACGTAGGGGTTGGAGGACGAGCCGTTCCCCTCGACCGTGACGCCGGGCCCGGCGATCACGGTGCAAGAGCAGGAGCGGGCGCCGCAGCACTTCGCCATGGGTGGGGCTCCTCAAACGAGTTGGGAGGAGGCGCCCGGCCCAGAACCAGCGGCTTCAGTGTGAAGTCTAAGCGGCGACCATCTGGTTGACGGCGTCCACCCACAAGGTCAGCTCGCGGCCGGTCTGCGTGTGGAGGTGGGCGCTGCGGGCCCGTGCCAGGGCCGACATCTTCGCGCGGTGCCGACCGTTGGTGTGGAGGCGCCGGATGGCGTCCGCCCAGGCGCGCGAGTCTGCCCGGTCGACGAACGTCGCCGCGTCGCCGAGCGCTTCACGCAGGCCCGGCGTGGGGTGGGCGATGACAGGGATGCCAGAGGCGAGGGCTTCTACGGCGGCCATGCCGTACGACTCGTACACGCTCGGCGCGAGGAGGACTCGCGTGCGGGCCCACACGTCGCGGCGCATGTCCGTCGTCTGAGGGATGACCTTCATGTTCGGGCGCAGCGGCCGCGGGTGCTGCCTGCCGTGAGCCCCGGTGACGCCGAGGAACGGCAGCCCCGGCAGAAGGCGCGCGGCGGCACGCCAGGTGTCGACGCCCTTGTCCCGGTTGAGGTTGACGAGGGTGACGTGCCGTCCGGCGGCCGGGGCCCGGTGCTCGCCAGGGATCACCGGCGGGTGTACGACGAGGTCCGGAATCGTCCCGAGGTGCGGATACCTGGGAGCGAGGGACTCGGCGATCCACTGCGTGTTGTAGACGCACAGGTCCGGGCTGGCACTGATGGCCGGCTGGTCGTGGTCGTTGTGGAGTAGGAGGACTGACCGGGCGCCGATCTCTCGGGCGAGCGTGACGGCACGGTGCCCGAAGTGGTGGTGCGTGACCAGGACGCGCGGGCTCATCGCCCGGAGTTGCGCCTCGGCCGCGTCCGCTTCCACCTGGACGTACGGGACACGGTCGACCTGCCAGGAAGGCGGCGCATCGGGCATCTCCGAGCACACCACCAGCACGCTGCGCCCAACGTCCTGCAAGGCCCGCATCATCGTGTGGAGCATCGTCTCCGACCCGGCCTGCCGGTAGGGCACGCCGAAGTGGATCCACGCGACGACCTCCGGGGTACGTGGGACGACGACCGCGGGCCCCGCCGTTGGGCGGGCTGCTCGTGCCGTCTGGGGCACGCGCCGTCGGGTTCCTGGGGTGCGGGGCACGAGCGAGCGGCACGCCTCCTCGAACGCCCGGAGATTTCCCGGGAAGTCGAGGCCGTCAGCGTGAGCGCGGGCGCGCTCGGAGGCCGCCGCGTATGCCACCGGATCGGCCAGGTGCTCGATCGCCGCCCTCCAGCCGGGAAGGTCGTCCCGGTCGACGTAGGCCGCGGCGTCGCCCAGGGCCTCGCGGATCCCGGGCAGAGGAGCAGCGATCACGGGAATGCCAGACAGGCCGGCCTCGACGCCGACCCGCCCGTACGACTCCACGGCGGACGGCATGAGCAGAACCCGGGTACGGCCGTAGACGCTCTTCGGGTCGGCCCGCTCGATGACTTCCACGTTCGGCAGCCCAGGGCCCGGAGCGTCGTTCGCGGCGCGGACCATGAGGAACCGCTCGCCGGGCAGCCGTGCGGCGAGGGAGGTGAGGACGTCGGCGCCCTTCGCGTCCGTCGCTCCGCTGAGGGTGATGAGCCGGCCGCGGCCGGTCCGGTAGCGGCCGGGGTCGATCGGGGGCGGCAGGACGAGCGACGGGCCCTCGTAGGGGTAGTGGTCGCAGCATGCCTGTGACGGGAACCAGACCAGATCAGCCGGTGGCAACTGCCGGTTGTCGGCCATGCCGTGGGCCATGAGCAGGTGCGGCACGTCGGCCGCCACGCTGGTGATCCGAGCAGCCTTGCGGTCCCCGTGGTGGGAGACCAGCAGCTCGGGCCGGACGGCCGCCAGGGCACGCCGCCAGGTCGCCAGCGGCCACACCCGCACCCCGTCCAGCGTGCGCGGCGTACCGGGCTCACGCACGGTCGTGATCACATCAACGTGATGGCCAGCAGCGGCAAGCCCGCGCACGTACTCCGCCGAGGTGACCGCCGCCCCGTTCGGCAGGACGCGGCGGCCGTAGACGGGCAGGACGAACAGGATGCGCATGGGGCTGCTCACGGGGCGATGGCGTGGACGTGGACGGTGATCCCGGCGGCCGGGGTGCCCACGGCCAGGACGCCGATCCCGAGGAGGGTGACGCCCGCCGACGCGAGGACATTGACCGTGGTGGCCGTGGCCGTGTTGGCGGTGATGGAGTACGAGCGGAACGCACTCGTCCCCTGGAGTCCGATGGTGACGACCGGGGGCGCGGCGAACGCCCCGGCCGGCCAGGTGAACGTCGCGTTGCCGGAGTTGTCCGTGACGGCGGCCGCCCGCTTCAGGCGCCGTGGCGGCGCCTCGTAGTCGCCCGCCGTGCTCACGGGGTTAGATCTCCCTCGTCGTACTGACGAGGAAGTCGGACCCGGCGACCCCGGTGAACACGAACGCGTCCTGCAACGTCTCCCCCGCGTGCCCGCCCTGGTCCACGCCCCACGTCAGGGAGGTCCCGGACGCCAGCGTGACGGCGGTACCGCCGCCGATCGCTACGGTGGGCGTACCGGCGTAGACGACGAGCGTCACGGACCGGGCTCCGGCCGCGATGGTCACGGTGCCCGCGCCGGTCTGCCGCTGGAGCGTGGAATCGATCTGCGGGTTCGCCGCCGCCGTCACGGTGTCGCACCGCCGCACAGTGCCCGTGGGCGTATAGGCGGTCGTGCCGTCGAGCCGCGTGTCCTTGACGACGGTCGCGCCGTCCTTGGTCTCGTAGCGCCGCAGGAACGAGCCGGCGTCGTCGCACAGGATCTCGTACTCGTCATCGGGGGTGGCCGCTGCCACGCTGCCGCTGGTACCGGACATGAGGGCTCCTTAGTCAGAGATCTTGTGGAAGAAGACGTGCGTCTCGCCGGGCTGGATCGTGGCGCTCTGCCACGTGCCCTCCGGGCCGAACGCGCCAGCCTGGAGCCGCAGCGTCAGAGGGGCCGTGGTCACGGTGACTTGGTGGCTGATGGTGGCGTTGCCGGTCACACACGCCTGCAACGTCTGTCCGGCCACGGTGGCGAACTGGTGCTGACAGGTCGTCCGAGCACCGGACAGGACCGTGCCGGTTGCGCTGTCGATCACCCGGACCTGTAGCCACCGGTTAGAGCTGTGGCTAGCCTGCGCACAGATCTGCCCCTGAGCGTTCCAGTGCACCGCGTAGCGGCCCACCTCGGGGAGAGTGATCGTGAGCGCTGTCGGTACCCAGTTCCCCGGGTTGGCGAGCAGGTTGGTCTGTGCCCCGAGGTCCGCCTCGCCGGATACCGGAGACAGGCGCGCGCCGATCTGCCAGGTGTCCGGGCAGTCCCGGCCGCCCGTGTCGGTGACGTCGATGTCCACCGATCGGGAGGCCCCGACAGCCCCGCCCGGTGCGAGGCCGGACAAGGCCGTACGGGGCACCAGCAGCCCGGCCGGCCCGGATGTCAGGGCGTTGCACGCCTGCGGGTCTACCGCAGGCGTGCCGCCTCGAAGCGCTGAGTCTGTACCCGCCATCAGCCTGCCGCTCCCGCCTTGTAGGTCCACGCAAGGAAGTAGTCCGCGGCGGTCGTGACGCCAGCGAATGCGGCGGCTGCGAGCGCGGAGTCATCGGTGTCCGCTACGGACCAGGTGGCGGAGGCGCCCGCCGGGAGGGGCTGGCTGTTGCCGCTCGACATGGCGACGTTCACGGCCCCGGCCAGGACGGACAGGCTGACCGACTGGAGGCCCGGGAACTCCGTCTTGAGGTTCTGGAGCGTGGTCGAGCCAGTGACGCGCCGTACGCCCGTCAGGACCGGCGCGTCCGGCTGCTGGCCGCACACGGTGACGGTGCCGGTCGGCGTGTAGGCCGTGGTCCCGTTCAGGGCGGTGTCCTGGAGCGCGGTGAGGGTGCCGGACGAGTTGTCCACGGCCCAGTGCCGCAGGAACGGGATAGGGCCGGTCGCGGTGACGTCGCACAGCGGTTGGACGATGTGGTCCACTTCGGGGACGGCGCCGCAGCCGGGGCCGGGCACGAGGGTGATGAACCCGAATGCGGGGGCGACGCAGCCCAGGCCGCCGCCGTCGTTGCGGTTGCCGACGCGCACGATGGCGGGCGGGCCGTCGAAGTAGAAGTGGCCGGTGTTGTTGTCGGCGGCGCTGTGCCAGCGGCCGGCGCTGATCTGGCTGTGGCCGAGGTCGGACTCCACACGGTCGGGCAGCGTCGATCCGGTCGGGATCGTCTTGTCCTCCCAGCTGTCCCAGTCGAGCGCGTCGACCCGCAGGACGCTCGCCTTGGCGAGCACATCGGCGTCGGGCTCGAACGCGAAGGTGACGGGCCCGTTCCAGACCGGCGCAGCGGGGTTCGTACCGCAGCCGTTCGGGAAGGCCGCGCTGGCGGTCACCTTGACGGTGCCTGTCTGCGTCGGGTCCTCGCTGTTCGCAACGGTGTAGGTGAACACCCGCGCGTCGGCCGGGTCCGCAACGATGCTGATTGTGTTCCACACCTGCTCGCGCAGGCTCGGCGGGTTCTCACCACATTCCACGACCTGGACCGGGGTGTACGCGGTGACGCCGTCCATCTCGGTGTCATGGAACGTGGCCGTGCCGTCGCAGCCGTAGACGAAGTGCCGCAGGAACGCAGTGGCGCAACGCTGGCCGACCTCGTCCGGCTCAACGGCAGGGTTGAGGTCGCACAGCCGGAACGTCTGGACGGCAGCGGCCTCGCACTCGGCCGGTGGGGTCGCGCACACGCCGACCGTCCCCGCCGGGGTGTACGTCGTGGCGCCGTCGAGGAGGGTGTCCGCCACGCCCGTGATCTCGCCGCCCTCGGCGTGGGTGAGGTGGCGGAGGAACTGCGTCACCGTGCCGTCCGCAGCGACGTCGCACAGGGTCAGGGTCTCGGTGTTCTGCTGCGGGCAGCACTCGGTGATGCCGCGACACTGCCCGACCTCGCCGGTGACGGTGTACGGCTCGCCATCCAGGGTGGTGTCTGTCTGGGAGACGACGGCGCCCGTCTCGCAGTCCGTGACCTGCTTGCGTAGGAACTGGACGGTGCGGGTCATGACGATGTCGAGGCGGCCGGTCACCCAGTTGAAGCCCCAGTCGTCCCGGACCTCGATCTCGATGACGTTCGGGCCGGCGGTGACTGGGGCCTGGCCACCGCCGCCGACGCCGGGCTGCCCCCACTGGGAGTACAGGCCCATGTCGACGCCGTTGACCCGAACCCGTCCACCGCCGTCAGCTCGGAAGCCGACGGCGGTCAGGGTCGCAGTGCCGTCCTCGGGGGCCTGGAACGTCTTGCGGATGATCCAGCGGACCGGGGCGTTGTCGTAGCCGGGCCACGGGATGCTGTTCGGCCCGGCGTTGAGGTCCGGGCGCGCCCCGTAGGAGACCTGACCGGCGTTGTTCGTGCCCTGATAGACGCTGTACGGCATGGCGCCGGTCGGCCCGTAGCCGGGCTGGTTGCCGGTGAAGGCGACGACCTGCCAGCCGTCCGGGCCGGTGACGCCTGCCGGGTCGAAGACGGTGACCGCCTCGGTCGTCGTGGTGTCGCACAGGAGGGTGCTGGAGGTGTCCCGGCACGGCTCGACAGAGCAGGACCCGACCGTGCCGGTCGGGGTGTACGGGGTGCCGTCGAGGCCGTAGTCGCTGTGGCCGACGATGGCGCCGTTCTCGTCACGGGCGTAGTCCCGCACGAACGGGGTGATGGTGCCGTCTGCGGCGGTGTCGCAGAGCTGGAGCAGGTCCCGCTCGGGCTGCTCGACGCCGGCCGGGCAGATGGTGACGGTCCCGGTCGGGGTGTAGTCGGCGCCGGTGATGGCGTCGACGAGACGCACGGCCGCGATCGCGCCGGTGTCGTCGTAGGTGTACTCGACGAGGACCAGGCCGACGACTTCACCGGCGGCGTCCACGTCGCAGAACGTGCCGGACACCTGAATGCTGCGGGAATCGCCGCACGCGACCGTCCCGACGGGGACGGCGCCGGCCGACCATGCCCCGGTGGTGAGGTTGATCCAGCCCTCGGAGGTGACGGCGCCGGTGCAGTCCCGCACGACGGTGACCGCGATCGGGGTTCCGTCCGCGAGGCAGAGACCGACCGACGTTACGGGCGTGGTCGGCGACTCGCAGTCCGGGGAGACGGGGCAGGCGCCTACGGTGCCGGTGACGCTGTACGGGGCGCCGTCCAGCGTGCGGTCCAAGGTGGCGAGGAGCGCGCCCTCGCAGTCGTACGTCGTGGACCGGACGAATTGCGTGACGGTGCCGTCCGTGGCGGTGTCGCACAGCACCAGGGAGGTCGTGGTGGCGGTGCAGCCGTCCGGCTGGCACTGCTGAAGCGTGCCCGTGGGCGTGTATGCGGCGCCCGTCACGGGGTTGACGGTGCGGGTGCCGACACGGTCCCCGCTGATCGTGTCGTAGACCGGCTCGACGAGGGCGAGACCGGCGACCGTGCCGTCCGCCAGAACGTCACACAGGAGCAGCGTCTCGACGTCCACCCGGGGCGGCGCGGCGGCGCCGCTCACGATCACGGGCCCCTGCCCGCAGCATCCACTCACAGCGTTACTCCTCGGGTCCATGTGACGGTGACAGTGCCGGTGTTGGCGGTGATGGTGAGCGGGCCGGTGAGCGCGGCGTCCGCGTCGCGGCCCACGGACCACGTCGCGGCTTCGCCGGAGTGCAGGGTGCTCGGCCCGTCGGCCGTGGTGACGGTTCCGGTGCCGCTGTGGGCGACGGCCGTGACCGACTGGAGGGTGGGCCAGGCCGCGGCGTTCCAGGAGGCTCCGGCGGCGAGCTCCACGCGGTGCGCCTGGACGCCGAGCGCCGGGTCGGCGCCCTCCTCGTCGCCGAGCGCGCAGTCGACCGGGGAGACGGGCGTGTAGGGCGCGCCCAGGTCCGGCGTGTACGTGCCGAGGCTGGTGAGCTGGCCCTCGCAGTCGACGGCGAGCAGCTCGACGTAGCTGACGTCCGGGAGGCCATCGCCGTCGGTGTCGTCGCAGCGGCACGCCTCGAGGACGTTCTGCGCGTCGCACGGCACGACCATCCCGGCTGTCGGGCCCTCGCCGGTGCACTGGTCTACCTCGCCCTGCACGACGTACGGGGTGACTCCGTCCAGGCCGACGTCCTCGGTGGACGTGAGGCTTCCGTTGCAGTCGAAGGTGAGGCGGCGCAGGAACGGCGTCCGGTTGACGGTGAGCACGGCGGTGCGCACCTCGAACGGCATGAGGAAGAGGTCCCGGTCGTTGACCGGGCCGCCAGTCGTCTGGTCCGTGAAGCGGATCGTGACCGCCCCGGTGGCGGGGGCGATGAACGCCAGCGGCGGCAGGTCCTCGGTCAGCACGCCGCCTGGGAAGACGTTCGACCCGTTGGACGTGTTCCGTGTCCTCGTGGCCAGGACCGTTGCGCCGTCCAGGATCTCCAACAGGTAGATGGCGTTGTTGTTGGCCGGATCGGGGGCTCCCGCGCCGATCCATGCGGACGCGAACCGGAACTCGTACAGGACTGCCGGGAGGAGCCCGCTCACGGTCAGCTCCGCGACGCCGTCGGCGGGCTGGTTGGCCTGGGCGAACCACAGGGTGGTGCCGTCGTTGGCCGCGACCACGTTTCCGGTCAGCGTGAAGTCACCGGCCGGGGTCGGAATCGGGGCCTGCGGGTCGTACGTCACGTCACAGAGCTGCGCGACTTCGGTGTTCCCGCACGGCGGCTCGACCGTGCCATCGCCGCTGCACACGCCGGCCGTGCCGGTGAGGGTGTACGGCGTGACGGCGTCCAGGTCGGTGTCCACGACGGTCGGGGTGGTCGCCCCGGCCGTGTAGATGAGGTGCCGCAGGAACGGCACCGGGTCCTGCCCGTCGACGAGGTCACAGAGCTGCACGACCTCTACGTCAGGCTCCGGCTGTCCCTCCGGGCAGACCCCTAGACGCGTGCCGCCGGGCAGGGCGACCGGAGAGCCGTCGACGCGGTCGACGAACCGGGCCGCGACCCGGGCGCCGGTCTCGTCGTAGACGATCTCCGCCAGGATCTCCTGAATGGACCTGCCGGTTGCGTTGTCGAGGACGCACAGCGGTACCAGCTCGACGTCGTGGCCCGGTTCCTGGCACAGCGCCAGCTCGGCGCCGGCCGGGAGCGTGTACGGGGCGCCTGCGAGGTCGGTGAGGCGCTGCTCCGCCAGGTCGCCGCTCTGGTCGTCGTAGACGCGCTCGACGAGTACCTGGCCGAGCACGTCCCCGGAGGCCGTGTCGCGGACGCACAGGAGGGACGTCTCGACGTCGACGCGGGCTTCCGGCGGCGGCTGCTCGCAGCACTCGGAGACCGGAGCGCACTGCCCGACCTCGCCGGTGACGGTGTACGGCTGCCCGTCGAGGGTGGTGTCGTACGTGGCGACAACGTCGCCGGTGACGCAGTCCGTGACCTGACGGCGCATGAACTGCACGGTGCGCGGCAGAGCGATGTCGAGGCGGCCGAACACGTTGTTGATGCCGTTGCTGTCCCGCACCTCGATCTCGACCGTGTTCGCACCGGCCGTGACGGGGATCTCCGCGGTGCCGGACGTCGCGGGCAGGTTCCACTGCCCGTACATGCCGGCGTCGATGCCGTTGATCCGCACGCGGGCGCCGCCGTCGCCGCGGAAGCCGACGGACTTGGCGACCGCCACACCGTCCTCGGGCGCGGTGAACGTCTTGCGGAGCACCCACCTCACGGTCGCGAGGTCGTAGCCAGGCCAGCCGCCCGGGCCGGAGCCCGCGTTCTGGTCGGCGCGGGCTCCGAGCGCCGCGTAGCCCATGAGCGTCCCGTGCCGGGCGGGGTACGGCATCGGCGCTTCGGGCCCGAAGCCGGGGTTGGCGCCTGTGAAGGACACGACTTCCCACCCGTCCGGCCCGGCCACGTGCGCGGGGTCGAACACGGTGATGATGTCGCTCGCGGACGTGTCGCACAGGAGTGTGCTGGAGGTGTCCCGGCAGTCCTCCGACTCCTCGAACGAGGGGCCGCAGACGCCGACCTCGCCGAGCACCGTGTAGGCGGTGACCGCGTCGAGTTCCGTGTCGGTCACCGTGGTGACCGTGCCGGCGCAGTCCCGGCATGTGGTCCGCAGGAACGGTGTGGTCTCGGCCTCGGTGGCGGCCTGGAATTCGCTGAACTCGGCGAGGGCTGCCCCTGAGGCCAGAGCGAAGGCGAACGAGGTTCGCGCGTCGGTGACGAACGTCGAGTAGATCGAAGCGCTGGGCGCCGTGAAGCACAGGGTGCGCGTGGCGGCGTCCCATGTCGCGTTGGAGCCGAGGGACAGCGGCCGGGTACCGACGGGCAGCGTGTAGCAGGCCGTTCCGGTGGGGAGCCGCACACGGAACCGGATCCAGATGGGGGCCGATGCGGTCCACGTCATCGGGCTGGCGGCCGGTACGAGGTAGCGGTGCGGCGCAACGAGCGTGCCGTTTCCGCCGGTCCGCGTCAGTGTCACGGAGCTGCCGGGGATGGTCAGGGTGGACGGCGAAGCCGGCACCAGACCGATCGTGGTCATGATCGGCCGGAGGTCGCACAGGACGCGCTCCTCGCAGTCCCCGCACGTCGACGGCTCGCACCGCCCGACGGTCCCGGCCGGGGTGTACGGGGCGCCGTCGAGGCCGTAGTCCGTGTGGCCGGTGATGGCGCCGTTCTCGTCACGGGCGTAGTCCCGCACGAACTCGGTCACGGTGCCGTCCGCGGCGGTGTCGCAGAGCTGCACGAGGTCGCGCTCGGGCTGCTCGACGCCGGCCGGGCAGGTCGTCACCTCCCCCAGCGGCGTGTAGGTCTGGCCGGTGGTGGCGTCGACCAGGCGCACCGCGTCGACGGAGCCGTCTGCGCCGTAGGTGTACTCGATGAGGACCAGGCCGAGGACGGCCCCCATGGGGTCCACGTCGCAGAACGTGCCCGTGGTGCTGATGCTGCGCGGGTTGCCGCACGCCATCGTCCCGACGGGCGGGTCCCCCGCGGAGTAGGTGCCGGTGGTGAGGTTCAGCCAGCCGTCCTGGGTGACTGTGCCGTCGCAGTCCCGGGTGACGAGGACGGCGATCGGGGTGCCGTCCGCGAGACACAGGCCGAGCGTCGCGGCCGGGGTGGTCTGCGCCTCGCACTCCTGGCTGCTGTCGCAGACGCCGACCGTGCCGGTGACGATGTGCGGGGTCTGCCCGTCAAGGGCGACGTCCTCGTACGACGCCGACCCGGCGAGGAACGAGTACCGGCGCAGAAACGGCCCGCTGTCGTCGCACAGGGTCACCGTCTCCGAGTCGGGGCAGGCGTGGATGCACTCGACCGGCGAGACGGGCGCGTACGGCGTCGACGGGTCGTCCTGGTAGGTGAGGACGAGTTCCGCCGAGCCGTCAGCCCGGATGCACCACAGCTCGGAGTACGTGTCGTCGGCGTATCCGTCGCCGTCGGTGTCGTCGCACAGTTGACGGCAGATCGTGTCGACGCAGCCGGTCTCGCACGGCCCGGCGTCCGCTGGGAGCGGCCCGGCGGTGAAGGTGCCGGCGACGTCGAGCCAGCCCACGACGGCCGGGTCCTCGGCGGCCTGTCCGCACTCGACGCAGCCTGAGCGGATGACGGCGAGGACGGTCGTGCCGTCGGCGCGGCACAGGGGCGTCGAGGCGATGGACGGGGAGCAGCAGGTGGTGATCTCCACGGGTGTGGAGCCGCCACCGTCGGCGCAGGGAAGGGGCTCGACCGGCATTCCTCAGTCCTCCGGGTGCGCCTGACGGCGGTGAGTGGCCAGGCCGCGCTCGCCCTTGAACGGGCGCTCGCAGTCCGGGCAGGTGAAGTCGTCGCCCGAGTCGCTTCCGTCGCTGGCGGGCTGCGGGGCTGCGGCTTCGGTCGCCTCGGCGGGGTCGCCGGCCGGGGGCAGCTCCTCGTCGGCGGGCGGGATCGGCTGCGAGTCGGGGCCGTACGCCTCGTCCGGTACGGGCGGCAGCGGCTGGCCGGGGATCCCCACCCTCTCCGGCTGGTCCACGCCGAGGAGGTCCGGCCCCAGCGCCGACGGCTCGTGCTGCTCCTGGTCGTCGCCGTCGGGCGCGATGTACGGCTGGCCGTCGACGAGGGCCCCGGCGAGCAGCTCCTCCGGCACAGCCGTGAACTGGGCTCGCGGCACGGCGAATTCGGTGATGCTGACGGTGCGGACCTTCGGCTGCTGGGCGACGGCCCAGCGGGCGAACGGTACGCGCAGCGCACGGGTCGGCTGGACGCGAATGAAGATGCTCACGGGCAGGTCACCACCTGGATCGCGCACACGGTGCACGTGGTGGCGACGACGTAGGTCCGCTCGACCAGGACGCGCAGGTCGTTGTTGCGGATGTTGACGGACTGGCTGGGGCGGTCGGGCACGGTCACGGTCGGTCCGCGGCGCACGACGAGGGGGCCGGTGATGTAGAGCCACGCGGTGCCCGGTTCGGCGGGCACGTTGCCGGGGCCGGTGTTCATGGCCGAGTACCCGGCGCCGATGACGACGCAGTTCCCGGCGAGCGTGGACAGGGAGCCGTCGTCGCCGCGGTGGACGAGGTTGCAGCAGCCGAGGAGCGCGGCGGCACCGGCCGGGACGTGGAGGGTGCCGACGCCGCCGTACTGCTCGGCGAGGCAGCCCTCGAGAGCCGCGACGCCCTGCGCGATGTTCACCGGCCCGTCGGCCGGGGTGAGGTCGGTCGCCGTCATGGCGAGCTTCTGCGTCCAGAACCCGGCCTCGACGGCTTCCTGCTCGCCGAGTTCCAAGGACGCCTCGGCGTGGGCGCGGGCCTCGCCGTAGGTCCAGCCCATCGTGGAGCATTCGGCGCCCGCGTACACGGTGATCGGGTCGGCGTGCTCGGCGACCGGCCTGCAGAACGCCTTCCGGGGCGGCGCCCCCGGGGATTCGTCGCCGGGCGATTCATCGTCCGCGCACGGGTCGCGCCACACGTTGACGGGGCAGCAGCCCAGGCCGAGCCACTCGGTGCCCAGCAGCTCGTGCTCGTCGGTGACTTCGCGGACGTCGGTGCAGGGGTTGAGGAGGATGCCGTTAGGCAGTGGGCGCCCGTTGATGGGCTCCACGTACTTCCGCAGGCCGGCCATGCTCGCCTCCAGGTCTCCAAATCGGGGCGTGCCGGGCCCGTGGGTGGTTCACGGGCCCGGCACGTGGGGCGGGCGGTCGGTCAGGACTCGGAGCAGGTCAGCAGCGTCTGCGCGCCGGTCTCGCCGGACGGGCAGACCGGGACGGTGACGACACGGGTGTCGACGGAGCGGTCGATGAGGCCGACGCACTCCTCCGAGAACAGGGCCGTGTAGTCGTTCGTGGAGAACTTCGCCGAGTCGTGGACGACGCCGAGGTTGACCTCTTCGCCACGGCCGATCTGGAGCTGACCGGACGGGTAGATCAGGAACTTGATCTCCTCGGGCCAGGCGGTGGCGGGGGTGGCCTGGCCGATGTCGGCGCCGGTGACGTTCGGGTCGATGAGGTTGCGGGCCCACTGGATGCGGACGCCGAGCGGCGTGAACACGTCCTGGACGTCGGCCGTGGACACCTCTTCGATGCCGACGCCGTTGCGGCGGGCCAGGTCGGCGAGGAACAGGTTCCGCGACCACCACGGGAAGACGACTTCGAGGCTGATCGTGTCGCAGAACGAGTGCCGCTCGATCATGTCGGCGGCGGTGAGGGCGACCGCGTTGAACACGGCGGACAGGGCGGCGAACGAGGCCGGCATGGCGACCGGCGTCGCCGACGCCAGGGCCTGCTGGAACAGGACGGAGCGCAGGCGGATCTCGTGCGCCACCATCGCGTTCCTGAGGTACCAGTTGACGAGCTCAGGGAAGTGGCGCTGCGTCAGGATGCCCGCCTCCAGGCAGACACCGACCGCGTCACAGCGCATCTCCACCGGGTCCGGGCACGGGATCTTGAAGCACGGCTTGGTGGCGCCGGAGATGTCGTCGGCCTCGGTGTGCACGAACGTCATCGCGGCGACGTCGAGCGACGGCGTCTTGTAGTAGCGCAGGCCGCCGCGCGCGAGCTGGATCTCCGGGGCGTCCCACAGCATGTCGGGGCAGGCCACGTCGGTCAGTTCGTAGACCGTCTCCGACGGCGCGCACCAGCCGCCGGACGCGACGAGGTTCCGCTCCGGGAGGCGGGCCTGGTCGGCGGCGCGCAGCGCGACCTCGGTGCCCTCCGGCGCCGACGACGAGTCGGTGACGATGAGTTCCTGCGGGTACGGGTGGTGGTAGCTGATGACCTGGCCCGTGCCGCCGCCCGCGGTCTTGAGGGCGTTGGCGCGGCTGATGATGCCTGCGGTGACCTGCTTGAAGTCGAGGGCCGCGCCGGGGGTGTAGCCGGGGACGTCGACGGCCGCGGTGATGACAGTGCCGGGGGCGGGCGGCTCCGGGAGGACACGCGGCTGGCGCTGCCGCACGAGCGACAGGTCCAGGGCCGGGCGGCGGACAGCGGACGCGGTCGTCGTCTGCGGCTCGGGCTCGGCGGGGGTCTCCTGCTCGGCGGCGGGCTCGGCCGGCTCGGTGGCGGCCGCGGTCGACTCGGCCGAGGCGTCCTCGGTGGGCTCGGTCGCCTCGTCGCCGCGCACCTGGGCGGCAAGCGACTCGATCTCGGCGGCGGCGGCCTCGGCCGCAGCGACACGGTCGGCCTGCTCCTGGCGGATGGACTGCACGCACGTCGACAGGGCACGCAGGTCGCTCATGGTGTTGTCGGTGACGCGGGACTGGCCCGACAGGGCCTGGAAGGCGGCGGTGGCGCCGGCGAGCGCTTCAGCGAGCTGCTCGTCGTCGAGGCTCGTGACGTCCTCAGGGATCTGGAACTCTTCCACGGCGGGGTCTCCAGCGATCGATCACTAGAGCCCGGCCCACAACCAGCGGCGTACGAAGCACAGCATAGCCATGCCGAGGGCAGGCGGGCGGGCGACCGATCTCCCAGCGCTCGACCGTCCGTCATCCCGACCAGCCGAAACCGTTTAAACATCAGACCCGTCAAGCTTTGAAATTTTAAATGACACCTCTTGCGTCTTACTTACCGAGCGTCCTACCATCTAGTTCCTGGCGTGTGGTGGAGGAAAGGGCGGTACTGGTGTGACGGTGGAAATCGAGGGCGGCGATGCAACCGAGAGCGAAAGCTTCAACTCCTGGCAGGCGCTGGACGAAGCGGTCAGGGCCGCCGGCTCAGTCCTGCGTGTCCCCATGCTCTACCTGCGAGAGCTGACGGGTTACGGGCGCCTGAAGGTGCGTGTCCTGTCCCAGATCTCGCAGGAGCTGGCCGAGGTGGGCATCGGCCACCTCCCCCCGGAACTCCCTGGTGATCAGTGGGCACACGTCGTGCTCTACAAGATCGGCAGCGAGGCCGGCGCCGTCATCGACGCGGTGCGCAACGGGAGCAGCAGCGAGCGGGCCGAGCGGGCTCTGCGAGGCCTCAACACCGCCGACAGCACCGCTGCGAGGAAGCAGTACGAGCTGAAGACGAAGGAGCTCGCAGAGCAGCTGGATGAACTCCAGGAAACCCTGGACAACATGCGGGCGACCGTCGAATCGGACGGCTGACAGCCAGCACCGAAGGCCCGGTGAGCATGCGCTCACCGGGCCTCTCGCTGTCCGCGCCACCTACCGGGCGGCGGGTTCCTGCTTCTGCTCGGCAGTGCTGGTGTGGATGGTCTCGCCGGTGGCCTTGTCGCGGACGATGCTGCCGGGGTAGCGGCCGGACACCGTGGTGGCAGTCGGCTTGCTGCTCGACGAGAAGACGACCTTGCCGTTCTGGGTGACGACCTCGAAGGTCTGGCGGTTCTTGGACCCGCAGTTACATGCCATGTCAGTTCGCTCCGTTCTAGGCGGTGGGGTTGGTGACGAGGGCGGCCATCGCCTCGATCTCGTCGCGTCGTTCGGTCTCGCGGCGCTGAAGCGCGTCGGCGATCAGGTCGACGAACGCGCCGTCGGTGAGGGCGGCGGCGAGCTGTTCGACGTCGAGCCCGGAGCCGTGTCCGGACGTGCTGTCCGGGCGCTGTCCGGGCAGGTCAGGGGTCGTGTCCGTCGTGCTCGTGGACGCTGTCCGGACGAGGTCCGGGGCGTGTCCGGACGTGGTGTCCGGGGCGGTGAGGAGGCCTGCGGCGGACGCGGCGAGGGCGAGGTTCGCGCGCTCGGCGACCGCGGTGACGGTCGCGGCGAGGAGCGGCGACGAGTGCCCGGGCACGGGCACGGAGAGGACGGCGCGGAGCTGCCACCGGCCGCCTGCTCCCTGCCGCATGTGGTAGCTGGGCTGGCACGCCTGGAAGACCGTGCGGTCCCACTCGGACAGCCACGGTGCGGCAGCGCCGGAGAACCACATGCCGCGCTCGTTCATGCCGACGGTGACGATCCCGGCGACGGTGCGGGTGTCGTCGAACTGGCAGGACGCCGACTCGCATTCGGCGCCGTCCCTGTGGTGCGGAGCATTCATGGTGAACGCCCCGGCCTTGACCAGGGAGCCGTCGTCGAGGGCGAACTTGGCGCGCAGGAAGTGCGTGGTGTCGATCCGGCCAAGGGACTCGATCGTCAGGTTCTTGCCGGGGTATCCGGCGTGGGGCTCGCCGGCCTGCGCGACCCACCCGTACACGCGGCCGTCGCGGTAGTGGACGCCGCCGGAGCCGGGCGGCAGTTCCTCCGGGGTGGGCTCGGCGAACCAGGCGGCAGGCATGGCGGGCAGGTCCTGCATGGCCGTCCACGCGGACGCCATCAGGTCCTCGGCGCCGAACGGGGCCTCGCCGGATGCCGTGGCTTCACCTTCGGGGAGGGAAGAGGCGCCGACGTACAGGCCGGGGGCGAGGCGGACGATCCGTCCGGCCTTCGCGGCCCGGTTCAGGTGGCCGCGCGCCGACTGCATGCTGATGCCGAGGGCCGTGGCCACCTCGCGGGCGCCGACGGCGACCGGGGAGCTGGCCACATAGGTGACGACCCGCTGGTGAGTCTCCCCCGCGGCGGCGACGATCGGCGCGGCCGACGCCTGCTCTTCGTCGACGGGGTCAAGGGTGATCCGGGCGCCCTTGAAGGCGGGCATCGCCACGAGGGTGGCGCCGCGCATCCGCGCCCGGGTGATCCGCATGACGAACTCTCCGGCCCGGCTCTCGTGGACGACGAGGCCCTGCTCCGGGTCGTCGGCGTCCCCCGCGGCGGCGGTGAGCACGCCCGTGCCGGCGAAGGCGTCCGCGATGTTGCCCGCGCGCAGCGAGCCGGACGGGTCGGTGATGAGCTGGAGGTCGTAGCGAGAGCGGGTGAACGCCCCGTCTGCGGCCGTCCATTCGGCTGCGGTGGCGCCGGACAGCATCAGCGAGCCGTCTTCCATGCGGAGCACGCTCGCCTGGTGCAGGCGGGCCGACGCGAACAGCCAGTCGGCGTCCTCCGGCGACAGGGTCTTGTCGACGAACTCCACGTCGACGTCGTCCAGGTCGACGGACACCCCGAGCGGCGCACCCTCCTCGAGGAGGAGGATCGCGTCCTCACCGGCCCGCAGGCTCGGGTAGAGGACTCCGGCGGAGGCGATGCGGTTGCCGTCGCGGAGCACCGTCTGGATGGCGCCGCACAGCTGGGCGCCCTCGTGCCCCATGAGCATCTCTTCGGCGTACTGGAGCGGCATCGGGTCGCGGTCCCACTGGAGCGCGCCCGGCGCAAACACGCGGCCGTCGCCGGTCTCTTCGTTCTCGAAGGCGAGGCCGGTGGTGCCGGGTGTGGACCACGGCCGGGCCGTCAGGGTGGGTGCGGGCATGAGAGTTTCCTCCTGCTGAGGGCCGAGGGGAATGTCCGTGAAGTCGCCGGCGAAGGTGACGCGCACGCGGTCGAACGTGATCGGGCCGAGGCGCTGGGTCAGGGCCTCCAGGTGGCTGTGGTCGGAGCTGTAGACCGCGCAGACGTGGGGCACCCACGGCGAGTGCTGGACGGGCAGCTCCGGGAGGCCTGCGGCCCGTTCCAGGGCCGTGTGGGCGGCCCGGTGGGCGTCGGGGAGGGTGGGTGCGCCGTCCGGGCGGTCGCGGTCGTCTCCGACGGCCCACACCCATGACGGGCTGTCGCTGTGCGGGTTCCAGTGGTTCGCGCCGAACGCCACCCCGGTGATAGGGCCCGACAGGTCCTGCACAGCCTCTTCGGCGCGGGCGGTCAGCTCGGCCCGCTGGTCGGGGCTCCAGGCGGTGCCGTCGCCGCCGAGGAACGCGAGCGTCAGGTGCAGCTCGCCGACGTCCTCGCCGCCCTCGATGGCCAGGCGCTCGGCGTCTGCCGCTGTCGGCATCAGCGCGATCATGCCGCCCATGAGGTGACTCCCATCTGCCGCCGCTGTACGCCTTGCATCCGAAACCTGCGCCGACGGCGGCTCTTGAGATTCGTAGGCAGATGCCCGGGTTTCGGGATGCACGGCCAAGATGCACCGGCAGTTGACGACCTGCGAGGCCGGAGCATCCGGGTCGTGGGGGCCGTCCATGTCGACGCCGCCGACGGTGAACTGCTCGTCGAGGAGCCGGATCGTGCCGTTGACGCGGGCGTGGTCCTCACGGACCCGGTCGTCACGGCGGCTAAGCCACTGCTTCACGACCGGCTTGTCCGGGCCGTCGACGTCGCGGGCCGCGCCCAGCACGGCGGTGTTCCAGGCCCGGCCGGCTTCGGTGCGGGCGATGCGTTCCTCTCGGGCCTCGCCGAGCTGCGCGCCCTCGCGAGCGAACGCGGCACGGAGCCGTGCCCGCAGCTGCTCGATGTCCTCGCCCGCGTCGACTCCGGCCGCGAGCTCGTCCCTGGCGACGGTCGCGAGCCGGTCCCCTACCGCGTTCAGCAGGTGCTCGGTGACGTCGACGTACTCGGACATGGCGGGCGGCAGGGTGCGCCCGTCGTCGTACCGGCCGGGCAGGTCGTCCCATTCGGGGCCGAGGGTGCTGCCGGTGTCGTCGGCGGCTTGCTGGGCGGCCTGTTCGGAGACGCGGAGCAGGCGCCGCACGATGCGCGGCATCCGGTTCGTGAACATGCGGGCGATGCGGGACACGGAGAAGCGGGCGGCGACGAGTTCGGTGGCGTCGGCCAGCTCGGCGGCGAACTCGTCGGCGACTTCGGCCAGGACGCGGCTGACCTCGGCGGCGACGTCCTCCTCGGCCTGCTCCAGCAGGGCCTGGTAGTCAGCCACGGGCCGTCTCCTCCCATGCGGGGTGCGGGGTGGCCTGGCAGGACGGGTTGAGGCACAGGGCCCACCCGCCGGCCACGCGGGGCCCTCTGTCGGTGGTGGCGCGGACGGTGACGAGGGTGAGGGTGGCCTGCCCGCAGGCGGGGCAGGGGTGTTCGTGGGTGATGTCGGCGGCGAACGGGGACTCGGTGCCGAGCTGGGCGAGTTCGTGGCGGGCGCGTTCGTGGGTGCGCCAGGCGATGACCTCGGTCTCCGCGTTGTGGTCGTCGCAGTGCGCGCACCAGCCGTGGATGCGGTGCGAGGCCACGGAGTGCCCGAGCGGCGCCGTGTACTGGGGGTCAGACACGGTCTGTCCTCCTAGCTGGGTGCGGTGGTCAGCGTCCTCTGCCGTGTGGCGGTCCTGGGCGTCGAGCTGCCAGGCCATGACCTCTTCGGCGCGGGACCGGTCGGGGCAGTGCGAGCACCAGCCGAGGGCACGGTGAGCCGGGATGCTGTGCCCCAGCGGGGCCGTGCGCGGGTCGACGGTGTGGCTAGCCACGGTCGATCCTCCTTGCGGGGAGCGGGTGGTCAGGGTCCTGGCAGACCTCGCACCAGGCCAGTTCACCGGCTGTAGACACGCCTTCCGGGGTGATCAGGAACAGATCGGTGGCGATGCCGGTCCACGCCTTGCACGGCGCGCACCACGTTTCCCGCACCGTGCCGGGGCAGAGCGTCGCCGTGGCCGGCTGCGGGTCTTGGACGGGCTGCCCGGGGCGGCCGCCATGTGTGGTCATGCCGCCTCGCCAACGCACGACGACAGGACCGGGCCGACGAGCTGGTAGTCGTGCTCGACGCCGGCCGCGATCAGCTCCCGCGCGTACTCGTCGAGGGACGCGGTGAGGCATTCCGCCTGGATGCCGTACCGGTTGGCGATCTCGGGGACGCGGGCCCAAGCCCCGTCGAGGAGGCGCCACTGCTCGACCTGCTCGGGCAGCACGGGGAGCAGGGTGTGCAGGCGCGCGGATTCGACGTCGCGGGCGCGGGCGCGTTCGGAGCGGGGGCAGGCGGGGGTGCGGCGCAGCTTCTCGCCAGCGGAGGCGAGCGCCGCCCAGATCAGGCCGTCCGCAGCGGCGAGAAGACCCGGTCCTGGTGTGGTGGCGGCCGAGGCGGGCAGGGTGTCGGGCTCGGCCTGCGACTCGTCGACCGGCACGTCCGGCTTCGTCGGCGCGGGCTCGTCCTGCTGCTCCTGGCCGTCTCCCTGCTCCTGGTCCTCGTCGTCGTTGCCGCTGTCAGCCGGCCGGTTACGGGCGGCCAGTTCCTCATCGGTCGGGGCGTCGGACTCGTCGAAGCCGGTCTCCCGGCGCAACGCCGCATCCGAGATGACGCCGCGGTCGTGGGCCTGCAACGCGGTTTCGCTGCGGTTGGTGCGCACCCGCAGCGGTGCCGTGTCGTACCAGATGAGCCACCGGTGCCAGTCGTCGATGCCCTCGGCCTGGAGGAGGGGACGCAGCCACTGCTGCGTGAGCGCGTACGAGACGGTCGCCAGCTTCGGCTCGATGCCCATCCGGATGGCCTCCGAGGTGAGCATCCACGCACCCCAGTGGTTCGTGTCGCCCAGGCCCAACAGGAGTTCGGCGGGGATCTCCAGGCCGGTCGCGAACCTCTTGATGGCCTCTTCGCGGAGCTTCAGCGCGAGCTCGTCGAAGTCGGACTCGAACGTGAGGAGCTTGAAGTCGGAGATCGTGTCGGCGGGGACCTCGAGGACGATCGGCACGGTCGCGGCGGCCGACTCCGGTTCACGGATCGCGGTCTCGGCGACCTGCAGCAGAATCTCGACGAGGTCGTCCTCGGCGCTGTCCTGTCCAGGCTGCGTCGGGAACCTCGTGCCTTTGGGGACGAGGAGGATGCCGCGGCCGGTGAGGCGGGAGCGCGCGATGGCCTTCACGGCCGCGTTCAGGAGGAGCAGTTCCTCCAGCAGGTCGAGGCTGGAGCGGACCGGCGAGTCGGACTCGATGGCCCGCTCGGGGTCCGGCTCCCACACACGGAGCGCCACGGGGGCGTTCGGGTCGAGGTGTCCCTCGTCGCCGGCGGGGACGACGATCTCCTCTCCGTCGATCTCGGCGGTGAGCTTCCCGGACTGGGGGCGGACCTCCCGCGTGGACAGGACCCGCCAGTCGTGCCCGTCCTCGGGGGCGTCCGGGGACAGGACTTCGCTGTTGGGGCGGATGACGATCCAGCCCTCGCCGGGCACGGTCAGGTGGCGGCCGAACGCGCCGAGGAGCTTGGCCTGCCCGTCGGGGCCCCCGGCGATCTGCTGGACGATCTCGGACGCGCGGTGGCCGTTCGGTGCGGGCTCGATACGGCCGTCGTCGGCACGCCGGCCCGCGTACAGGACGGCGCCGGACATGGCGTTCGCGATGTACGTGGCCGCGAACCGGACTTCGGGCACGGCGTGGTACAGCTCCCAGGCCCGTGTCTGCCAGCCCTGGTCTGTGCCGTCGCTGCCCTTCGTGCGGACTTTCCGGTCGACGTAGCGGGACGCCGCCGCGGTGATGGTCTTGCGGGCCATCAGCTGGCGGCCTTGCGGGTGTCGTCCCAGCGGTTGAGGAGCACGGCCGCACCGGCGACGGCGAACCACTCGACGCCGTGGACGAGGAGCGGCGCCTGCTCGAACTCGCCGGTGACGAGGAGCCACACGGCGAGCGTGATGCCGGCGACCCACCAGCCGGTGCAGTAGACGCAGGAGATCAGCGTCAGCACGGCGGTACGCGGCGCCGATTCGGGCTTGGCCTGGTGCCAGGCGGCGATGCGGTCGCGCACCGGGTCGAGGATCGTGTCGTGCACGAGGAGCTGCGTTCCTCGGTAGCCCGCGAGGGCTAGGAGGGCGAGTTCGGGGAGTTGGAGCACTGCCGCCCCCTATGTGGAGATCATCCGGCCAACGTCAGCGGGGGATGATAGACCACGCGGAAAGGGTCGCTCCGGCACGATTCCTGCAGCTCAGACGGCTTTTAGATCAAACCTTGTGGGAGTTCAGAACAGGGCCGAGGCCTGCTCCGGCCCCGTGTCCTCGATCAGCGGGTCGACGTCGAGTTCGAGCTGACGGTCCGGCATCGGCATGTCGACGAGGGCGAGCGAGCCCTGGCACGACGTCAGCGGCTGCGACGGGATGCGGGGCACGTTCGGGTCGTCGTGGCGGCACAGCCGGCCCTTACTGATGCGTCCGGCAACCGGCCCGACGGCAATGGGCCGCTGGCAGTTGGGGCACTCCACGCGGGGCATCTTCATGTGCCCCAGTCTGGCTTGCGAATCCTGCGGTCCGCATTGTTGTCCCGGGGACGGTTCGATACGGTCGATGAGCGCGCGCCGGGGAGGGAGACACCATCATGGCCTGGATCAAGTCATTGTCATCGGCTCTCAGGCCCCTTAAGACCCCCACGAAGCGCCAGCTCAAGGCTGCCAGGCGCGAGCACATCAGCTTGAGCGAAGCACTGGCAGATGACCCGGAGATCGCCCGCGAGTTCCGGCTAGCCGCGCTATCCTCGCCACCGCCTGACCGACGGGACGAATTCGACTCTTGGGCCAAGGAAGCACTGAGGTCCCTGCCGCCCGACAGGCGGAAGAGACTGACCGAGCGCATGGCGGAGATCGTCGCCGATCGGGCCTTCGAGGCTGCTGCAGACACAGAATTCGACTTGACCAGCACAGTGGAGCGGGAGCTTCCGTCCGACTGGGTCGAATCACTGGACGCACTTCCACCCAGCGAGCGGGCGGCGGCGGCGGCTCGACGAATGTCGCTGGACTCAGAACCGGCCAGGGAGTTGCCCAGTCCGCAATGGCGCTGGCCTGAGAGCGGCTCGGAGTTCGCCACCCCCTCCTCGGCGACGGAGTCCGAGGACGATCTCTCCAGCGTCTTGGAGGAGCTCGCCGGGTATTTCACTGCGGCCGTACACGCTCTCGGCGCCAAATCAGCACTGCATGCGTCCCTTCGACTCACGGACGACATGACCAACCGAGGTCCGGGCTATTTCCGGCGGCTCTGGCCCGGCCAGGCGGACGGCTACTCGATGAACTTTCTCAGCAGTAGTCAAAGCCAGTCCCGAGCCGACGAGCTGCTCAGTCAGCTCGAACGGAAGCATCGGCGATGGGTGAGCTATGCGCTCTCCAAGTGGGTCGAAGACCCCGATTGGCCGCCGAAGGAGGAGCGGCTGGCGAAGCTTCTGACCGTGCCTCTGGGCGCCAACAAGCCTCAGCGTTTGCCCGCCTTCGAGACTCCTCCCACCCTGTGGGATCTGCCGGAGGACGAACACGCTGCGGTCTCCGAACAAGCGGGCCCGCCGCTCGGGGATCTGCCGCGGGACGAACGCGTTGCGGTCTCCGAACAAGCGGGCCAGTCGCTCGACCACGCATTGGCCATGCTCTTCATTCGCCTCGGGCCTCCGCCCGAACCGACCGAACTCGACTACGTGCCCGCCGGCAACGGCGGCGGAGGGGCTCAGCAGTGACCACGGAGGACAGGGGGTCCCTGCACGCCCCGCAGACCTCAGAAAGCGATCCCGTGCTGTCCGCAGGACTGAGTATCGCGAAGCAGTGGGGTTCGGTTCTCGATCCGGAGCAGCTCAACATCGCTCTCAACGCGCTGGAGCCCCAGCTGCGCCGGGAACACAAGGAGCGCATGTTCCGGCTGGAGATGCAGCGGGAGATCGCTGAGCAGGCGGCGCGGGAGAAGCGCGATCTGGCCGCGCACAGGCGATATATGGCGGGGTTGGTGGTGGGCTCGGTCGTGGCGATCGCGATGCTCGGCGCCGGGGTGTACGCGGCTAAGGACACCTGGTGGCTGTCCGTGCTGCTGTGCGGTCCCAGCCTGTTGGCCCTGGTGAAGATCTTCGTTCTCCGCCGAAGCGACGCAGGCGACATGGACGCGGTCTCGCTCGCGACTCGACGCGGCATGAACGCGGCTCAGCCCCCGCCCCCTCCGCCGCCCGTCGTCTGAGCTGTGCTCGCCGGCAGCAAACCGTCGGCCCTGTCGTCACCAGGGCCGACAAACGAGGCCGAGGACTGGCGGCATCTGTACGCCCTTCACTCCCCCACTGTTCTATCTCGCGCTCGTCGCGCCGCATACTGCGCTCGCCGCCTGTCCGACTTCCAGCGTTCCAGCTCGTCGGTGATGTAGACACAGGCCTCGATGTAGTCGCGAGCTGACTTCCTGGTCACCACAACGTCGTCGCGATCACGGCGAGTTTGCAGCCGGTGGAGAGCTCTCAGGATTCGAACAGCCTCGGGGCGCAGCCCGAGGGCTTCCACGTCATCAATGAGACTCGCCATGGACCGCGAGGGTGCAATCGTCGGTCGTTCGATCAAGTCTTCTCGGGCGACTCGAGCGAGAATGCTCACCAGGTTCCGTTCCGCGTGTTCCACCCCCCGTTCAGGCGACGTCGCTAGGCACAGGGCAGCGTCGACATACCGCCCCATAGGCGTCCTCATCGCTCTGCTGTAGGCGGCCCAGGAACCGTCTTCCCCAATCATGGTGGCGGGTGGGCGACCGAACTCTCGCTGCGCCTCCTCCTCCAACGGGCCCGCGAGATCTGCGGGATCCGCGTCCTCCGCAGGATCCGAGCGGTCTGTGGTGTGATCGTGATCGGGTGCTCGCTCGCCGGAATGCGCGGGTCGGGGAACGGCTGCGCCCGAGGCGGCCTGCTGGCTATGGGACTCGGCGAGATGACGCGCGTCGTCACGCGCATCTGATGCTTGCTCTGCGAAGTCAACCGAGCCGGCGGGGGTCTCCACCCTGGACACGCGCTTGAACACGTCGCCAAGGTGGCTCCGGAAGTAGATCACCAGGCCGAAGACGACGGTCGGCCACGCGAGTGCGCTCACGTACTTGAGGACGAGTTCAGCGATCTTCACACCTTGAATCCTGTTGCATGATCACCCGTCATGGGTGCTCGTCCACTGGAGTGTTACCAGTCCGTGGCGGGCGAACGCCGCCAGTGCCTGCCTCCCTATCCGTCGCCTCACTCCACCGGCGAGGTCGCCGAGGGCACCGCGCCGGCGCCGGGTCCGCTCATCGTCGCGATCGAGGAGAAGGGCCGCGACGAGAAGTCGGACCGCATCAGCAACGTCTTGTCGTACACCGTGGCGGCCGGGGAGCCGCCCGCTGGCTCATCTTCGTACCGGGGCCAGCAACTCCCCTGCCATCCTTGTTCGGTAGCAATTCACTGGAGGGGGCTGCTTTGATCATTCTGGACACGTGCATCTTGGACAAGGTCAAACCCGACAGCACGAGCGCGGACCTGCTGCGAACCCTCAGGACCTCGAACGTTGACGTGGTTGCCGTGCCCGACGTCGTGATGCACGAGCTAACCGCGCACAGGGTGATCCCTCAGCGTGAGAAGCACGATCGGATGGCTGAGGCGTTCCGGAACTACGCGGAGTCGTCGCCGTGGCCCGTAGTTCAGCAGCACCCTGCCCTCGACCATGATCGTCTGGATGAGCACTGGCGTCAGCAGTGGACGGACATCGTCGAGGTCATCGATTCCAGCGCGGACGCGATGAGGGAAGCTCTGCGCCGGGAGGCGATGCTCCTGCCTCCGTGCAAGCGGGTAGACGGCAGCAATCCAAAGTCCGCGAAGATCGGCGCGCGCGACGCGGCGATCTGGCTGACGGCGATCGAGTACGCGCGCGAGCACCCGGACGAGAGGGTCGTGTTCGTGAGCGCCAACACCAAGGATTTCGGGGATGGCACCGCGTACGACTACCCGATGGACCAGGACGTGGACGACGTCGACAACTTCGTGCACCTGACGAGCTTCACCGAGCTCATCGATGAGTTCACCGAGAAGGCCGAGGTTGATCTGCGCGACGTCGAGCGCATCCTGCGGACGGAGAAGGTCGAACAGGTGGCGACCCGCACCGCCGTGTCCGCGCTCGGCCCGACTCGCGCCTCGCGCCGCCTCTTCGACGTGACGCTGTGGCACGGTGTCACGGAGGACAGTGTCGAATACGGCCGCGCTCGATGCTTCGTGACGCACGCCAAGGTCCACTTCGATTCCGTTTCCGACGTCACCGCGCACCGTATCGGGGAGCACGTGTGGTGTTCGGCCACAGTACGGTGGCTCGTCACCGGCATCGCTCTGAGCGGGTTGACGACCAGTCCGGGGTTGCGGCTGGCCTGTACTAGCTGGCCAACTCGCATTCTGTTCAGCACTACCGACCCCGCGACGCCCGTGACGGTGCTGCGGACCTGGCCGCCGACGCCGCCCACAGCCTCCCAAATCGCCAGCGTCCCGCCCGAGCGACTTGGAGACGTCAGCGGACTGCTGCCCTACGTCCCTTCCGAGGGAGCGCTGACGAACTCCAACGACGGCTCACTGGCCGCCATTCTCGCGGACATTTCGATCATGTTCACATCGGCCCTGGCGAGAACCTCGGATACGCCGGTGGAACAGGAGCTCGCCAGGAGGCTACGCGGACGCTTCCACGACGGGAGGCACCGTTTCTTGTGGAAGGACTCGAAGGGCGACGACGCCGGTGCCGAAGTGGGCGACGATGAACCGGAGCAGTAGGCGCGCGCTCGTCGACAACCCCAGCCCCGCCCATCGAGATGCCGCTCGGGACGGCGCTGTGCAAACCCGTCCATCTGGTGTGACCGGTTCCGGCCGCACATCCTGCGGGGCATCCCTACGCTGTGGCGCATGAGCGATCTCAACGACCAGGGAGTGCGCGACATCCTCCACCCGCACCGCGACGGAGGGCCCATCAGCCGCCTGTACGCGACGGGCGAGATCTCCGAGGGCACCGCGCTGGCGCTCGGGACGCTGACCGTCGCGCTAGAGGAGAAGGGCCGCGACGAGGAGGCGGAGCGCATCGGCGACGTGCTGTCGTACACCGTGGCGGTCGGTGAACGGCCTGGAGTAGCCGGCTGGGTCGGCAAGCTCTGATCTTTTGAGCGCTGCGTTCCGTCAAACGCACTGCCATTCTTGCCTTCTGGCAAGAATGGCGAGGGGGCCACGTTGATCATCCTGGACACAAGCATCCTGGAGAAGTTCAGCCTCAACAGCACGAGCAGTGACTTGCTCAAGACCATTCGCACGTCTGGTGGCGACTCTGTGGCTGTTCCCTCTGTGGTGATGGAGGAGCTGACCTCGCACCGTGCTCTGCCACACCGGCAGAAGCACGAGCAGGTGACTGACCTCCTGAAGAGCCTCGCGCGGTCGTCTCCATGGCAGGAGCCGGTAGCGCCCCCGGCCTTGGACCTTGATGCCCTTCATCAGCACTGGCGGATGCGGTATGGCGAGATCGTCGACGTCATCGAGACGAGCGAGCGGGCACTGAGGCAGGCGGTACATCGTGAGGCCAACGTGCTCCTGCCGTGCAAGCAGGTCGAGACGAACAGCGGCGCGTTCAAGACCGGTTGCCGGGACGCAGCGATCTGGCTGACTGCGGTTGAGTACGCCGCCGACCATCCGGACGAAACGGTCGTGTTCGTGAGCGCCAACACCAGGGACTTTGGCGACGGTAGGTCTTACGCGTTTCCGATGGACGAGGACGTCAGGGGCCTTAGCAACTTCGTTCATCTCACGAAGTTCATCGAGGTCATCGATCGGTACGCCACCCCTGTAACGGTCGATGAGGGGGTGGCCGAGCTGACCCTTCAGACACCGGACACCGCCGGAGTTGTCCAGCGGGAAGCAGTGCGCCTCAACGGGCGAAGGCGAGGAAGAGTGCACCCCTCTTTCGAGTGCACCACGTCACGCACTGGCGCCTTCAGCGCGGAAGAAGTCCAGGCAGGCGCCTTGCAGACAGTGGTTGCGAATCGGTGGGCGCACCCTCCTCAGATCAAGTTCAACTCGGTGCGCGAGGTCGAGGCTCACAGCATCGGTGATCACGTGTGGTGCGCTGCCACGGTCAGCTGGCTCCTCACGGGCTACGTCTTCATCAAACCCGCCCCTGGGGGGATCGGCTCCACCAGCATCGCGCCGGCAGGAGCGGTGTGGGAGACGCGGATCCTGTTCAGCACGACGCATGCCGAGGCGCGCCCCACCATTCTCCGTACGTTCGCGCCGCGTGGCTTCACGGCCGACGAGTTCCCGGACATGCCCGACTTCCCGCCGGCCCTGGAGAGCCAGGAACGCCCCATCCACCGGCTCTCGGCGCTCAGCAACATCACGCACCTCGCCTCCGCGGTTCTCGAGGAATCGGGGCGCACCACGGTGGAGCGGATGTTGGAGAGACTCGGAGACCTTCGCGCTGGTGACATCGTCGGGTTTGCTGAACCTGTGGAGTCTGATCCAGACGATGCCTACGAAATCAGCTCCGACGCTGAAGATCTCGGCGCGGACCCCGACGCTGACGATCCGGGTGCGGGCCCCGACGAGATCGACCGGTAGTCACGCGCCGGCCCACGGTCACGCGCCGGGGCTCAGATCGTCGGCATGCCGAGCTGCTGCATGAGGTGCTGGGACTGCTCCACGCGCGTGCGGTCGAGGCAGTCGGGCACGACGCTGTCCATGATCCGGCGTCGCGTGTCCTCTGGTAGTCCCTCGGCCTCCATCGCCTCGTCGACGTGGCCGAGGACCGTGCGCAGCGTGTGGCAGGCGGCGGCGTACTCGGCATCGTGCATGGCCGCGTACCGGGCCCGCTCGTTGCCGTCCAGGTACGCGCGGATCGCCGCCTCGGCGGTCGGGGAATTCATGGCTCCAGTCTCGCAGCTCACTTACCGATCCGGCGCCCGTACGTGGCTGCTGCGGCGCTCGCCGGCGCGCTGCGCCCGTACTGGCCGGGCTGCGGCGCGGTCGGGAGCGGGGCGTGCACGATCGCACCCTTGTTGATCTCGGGGATCAGGCCGTAGACGAGGACACAGGACGCGTCGATACGGCCGGGACTGTCCGAGTCCGTCGGCATCCACGTCGCCCACTCGTTCTCCAGGTCGACGAACGAGCCGCGCAGACGCACCCGGTCCTCGACCATCTGCTGCGCGATCGGCTCCGCCCTGAGCAGCTTGCCCTGCTTCGCGCTGACCGGGTCGATGAGCGGCATCAGCTTGCCCTTGGGGATGCGGCCCTCGTCCTGCAAGGCCTGCCAGGCGGTGCCGATGGCGAGGGTGCACATGTCGCGGCCGAAGTTCCACTCCACGTAGATGACGCCCGCGTTCGTCTCGTGCGCCAGCATGCACGCCGTGCGGGACCACTCGGCCGACGACATGGCCTTCGTCTTGTCGTGCGTGATCCACACCCGGTTGTCGGCGCCGAGGAACCCGCCGATGACGCCCGCGGTGTCCCGGCCGCCGCCGGACGGGTCGATCGAGACGGCGATGCGCTGCGGCTCGACGACGGTGATCCCGTCGCGGATCGAGCGGAGCAGGTCGCGGGAGACGAGCGCGCCCTCGGACGGCTGCGGGTCGCCCTGCGACAGGGCGTGCCAGTCACGGACGCTGGACCCGGCCTTGTCGGCAGCCCACCACGCCTTCAGGGCGCGCCGGTTCCGGGTCGGGATCTTCGGGTGCGGCAGCGGGTCCCCGTCCCGCCGGCCGAGCGGATCCGGCCCGAACTTGCTGGGATTGGCGATCGCCGGGAGATGGACGACCTTCCACTTGCCGCCCTCCTCGATACGGCCGTCTTCCGCGAGCCGGCGTCCTGCGAAGTCGTCGGGATGCCACCTGGTCTGGATGGCCACCACCGCGTGGCGATCGGGCTGGAGACGCTTCAGGGCGGCCGACGACCACCAGTCGTGAACCTTCTCCCGCATCTTCTTCGACTCGGCCTCCGCCCGGTCCTTGTGCGGGTCGTCGACGACGAGGAGATTGACGTCGAAGCCGGTGAGCCCCGCCCCCAGCGACACGGAGCGGACGCCGCCGCCCTGGTTCGTGTCGTAGTCCTGCGCCGCCTCCGAACCGGGCAGCAGCGACAGGCCGTACTCGCCGCCGAACTCGTTGATGTACCGGCGGATCGTCTTGCCGCGCCGCTGCGCCAGGTCATCCGAGTACGAGGTGACTGCGGCCCGGTCCTCGCCGTGCAGGCACAGCCACCAGAACGGGAACCATTCCGCGACGGTGGTCGACTTACCGACCTGCGCCGGGGTGATCACGAGCAGGAAGTTGTAATCGCTGCGCTCCAGGCCCACCAGCGCGTCGCTGATGACCTTCAGGTGCGGCCGCATCCGGTAGCCGGGGTCGAGGCCGCGCGCGAGCGTCGCCGGGTCCCGCAGCAGATCGCGGGCCGCGGCCCTCTTCGCGGCCTGGAGCTGCCGGTACACCTCCGCGTCGTCGAGGTGGTCCAGCTCACCGAAGGCGGGGGCCGTCGTCACTGCTCCTCGCTGCCCTCATCCGAAGCCTGCACGGGCTCGTCCTGGTCGTCCTCGTCGTCGGCCGGCTCGTACGTCTCCTCCCCCTCGTCCTCGTCGTCAGCGCCGTCCATGGCCCGCGCACGGCGGGCCACCGTCGCCGCGAGCTCGGCGAGGCGTACGCGCCGCTGCTCCGGCGGCATGTCCGCGAACTCCTGCACCTGCACCGTGAGCGGGTCCCCGCCCGGCCCGGTGACCGCGATCGTCTCCGTCGGGTCGCCGAGGAGGTTCCGGCGCAACCGCATCGTCGTCTCCACGAACTTCGTGAACTCGCCGATCGACATCTCCCCCGCCTGCTGCTGCACGTTGGGCAGCGCGGCGCCGATCATGCCGGTCATGATGCGGAGGATCTTCGCGTCGTCGCGGGCCGCCTTGCGGCGCTCTTCCTCCAGCTCAGCGCTGTACTGGCGCTGCTGGTGGGCGTCCCAGGCAGCGGCGCGGTCTTGCCACCGGAACTCGGCTGCCATGGCCCGTACATGGCTGTACGAAAGTGCGAGGCCGTCTGACGCTTTTGCAAGGTTGCGTGTGAGGCCCAGATCTCGGAAGGCGATGAAGCGTGCGTGGCGTTTGGCGGACTCTCCGGGCTGTCGGTCCCAGGGGTCGAGTGTGGGGTCGAGGGTGATGCGGTCGCTCATGGTGATCACGGTCCCGAGGGGTGTGCGCGGGGCCCGCGAAGCGTGCGCGAGGTGGGTGCTTCGCGGGCCCTGGTGCGGGGGTCAGGTGGTGGCCGCGTCCTGCTGCTCGGCTGCTTCCTTGGCGGCTTGGTCGACTTCGCGGCGGGCGATGTCGGTGAGGAGGGCGATCATCGTGGTGAAGTTGCGGACGTCCTTGGAGCGGCCGAAGGCGTATACGGCGGAGGCGAACTCTTCGAACTGCTCGACGGGGGCGATGCCTACGAGGTCGGTGCCGTTGGCGATGGCGGTGATGGCGTCTTTGAAGTCGTCCATCTGGTGCGGGAGGAACATGAGCGTTGCGGCGCGCCAGTCGAATTCGCCGTGCGGGATGGCGAGCTTCGTGTCGTCGGGTTCGACGGTGGGGAGCTGGTCTTCGTCGAGGCCGGTGGCGATGAGGTCGTCGACGTTGTCGATCATCGAGACGAGCTGGGCGAGGACGTCCTTGTCGGGGTCGCCGTGGAGTTCGTTGTGGGCGATCTGCTTGGCGATGACTTCGGAGCGGCGCATCGTGCGGGTGTCGATGATCGCGGGGATGCGCTGGAGGCCGGCGGAGCGTGCGGCGCGGGAGCGGTGGTGCCCGGAGATGACTTCGATGGGGCCGGTGCCGCCGGGCTGGTGGCAGTAGGGCAGCGACTCCAGCATGCCGCGCTTGCGGATGTTGCCGGTGAGCCGCTCGAAGTGGCGGGGCTGCATGACCTGCGCGTTGATGTCCTGTTCGCGGAGCGACGTGACGTCGACCCAGCGGATGAACAGGTCCTCGCCGATCTGCATGACGTCCTGCGGCGGCTGGGCCGTGGACCAGGGTGCGTCGGTCGGGCCGGGGTCGGGGGCGCCGGCCGTGTCAGGTGCGGCCGGGGCCGCGTCCTCGAGGGCCGTCGCCTCTCCGGCGGGGGCCTCCACCGCGGTGTGATCCGTGCTGGTGGGCTCGGGCGCGGTCACTTCTTCTTCGCCTTGCTGCGGCTTGCGCGCCATGACTGCTCCTTGCTGAGGAAGTTGGTGAGGGTGGTGGGCAGGTCGGTGTGCGTCCAGTCGGCGCGGTAGGACAGCTTGTAGCCGTCCGGGTGCTTGGCCCTGGACTCCAGCTCCATCAGGCCGCGGAGGCCCTTGGCTTCGGGGTGGCGGGTGTACTCGACGGTGACCAGGCCGTTCGACGCGGCGAGGAGGATCTCCGAGGCGCCGGTGAACACCAACTTGGCGGTGTCGCGGCGCAGCGCGAGCATCGTCGCGAGGCGGGTCAGCCGGTACGTGGCGTGCGGGGCGCCGAAAGCAAACCGCATCAGGAGGTGCGTCGTGTACTTCGTGGCGCCCGGGTACGGGCGGGTCATCGTTTCGGCGCCGTAGCCGATGACGCCGGCCGCGTAGCCGTCGATGACGACGAGCATGTTGTACGAGCCGGGGGCCGCGGCGAGTCGGTGCATCCACAGGTCGCGGTAGTAGTCGGCCTCCGTGCCCTTCGCCGGCACGACCTGGATCGTCGACTGGTCGGTGATCTCGTGGTCGGGCGGGATGATCGGGTGCGGGGTCGGCGCGTACGAGCGGGAGGCGCCGAGCGCGATCTTGGGTCCGCCGGTCAGCGCGAAGATCTCGTCGGGCCGGTTCGAGATGACGAAGGCGCGGGCGACGTCGCCGAGCGGGTGCGCGAACACCGGGGTCTCGTGTGCGGCGATCCCGGAGCGCTCCTCCTGGAGGAACATGAGCAGCGCGTTCTTGTCCCGCATGTGATCAGCGAGGCGCTGCATGTCGACCTCGGGGTCGAAAATGCTGTACGGGGGCGTCGCCCACTCGACCCGACCGCCGGTATCAAAGAATTTCTCGAAGCCGGCGCGGTAGGTCGGGGGCGCTGCAATCACGATCGTTCCGGGGTCGTCCTCGACCTCCCGGATGTGATCCCACATGCACTTGGGCGTGAACTGGACGCCCTGCAGGCGGGTGGCGATCGATTCGATGGAGTCGACGAGCCGCTTCTTGTGCTCGGCCTCGCGCTCGACCATGTCGGTGACGAGGTTGTTCCAGTAGTCGGCCTCGCCCTTGGCCTGCATGCGGGCGAGCCAGTGGACGTACATCAGGTGCGCGGCCTGCTCGGCGAGCGTGGAACCGATCAGCTCGACGGGCTCGCCGTCGAGCGTCATCTCCAGGCTCTCCAGGTCGCCGCCGGCGACGCACGTGCCGAGGATCGACGTGTAGAGCGTGACGTCGCTGGTCTCCATGGTCGACGGTGGGATGCCCGCGTTGGCGGCGACGAGGGCCGCGGCGAACGAGCCGACACCGACTTCGACGTACCTCGTGTACTTGTCGCGCGGGAGCTTGTTGAAGACCTGCCGGTAGAAGGCCCGGTCGGGCGCGGAGCTGTTGCCGGCGAAGAGCACGCCGGGCTGTGCGAATCCTGCGGGCATGGCGATCCCATGGGTGAGGGGTTCGCCCGGCCCACAACCAGCAGCGTTCGGGGGCACAGGGTAGCCGCAGGGCTGATCACCGAAACGGCGCCGGCCCCGCTCGGTGTGACCAAGCGGGGTCGGGTTGGCGCATTCAGGGCCGAGGGATCTCGGGCAATGCGTTGGGGGCACTGCCGTTACGCCGCGCCGACGGCAGAGCCGCGGCGGCGTCAGGTGCGGTATCGCCGGTGGGCGGCTCGTCGGGAGCGACCGGCAACGGTGGCAGGCCCTTCTCTGCTCGGAGGAACTCGGCCTCTTGCCGCTTGAGTTCGGCCTGCGCCCTGATGATGGCTGCTTCCCCCTCCTTCGTGGCTCTGATGACGTCTGCTTCGTTGCTCCCCGAGTCCTTCGTCTTGGCGCCCCACGCACGCAGGATGCGGGGGATCACGGCTACCAAAGTAGCGATCAGCGCCGGGCCGCCCAGTCCAACGCCGAGGACGGCGGGTACATCTTGGGGCCCTAGCCGCCCGTGGCTATCGATGCTGGCCAGGATGTCGTACACGCCGGCAACGGTGACCACCAGGACGGAGACCATCAGGTACGCCATCGTCAAGGACCGCTGCATCTCGTCCAGCTCCCTACGGGCCCTGTGGATGCGCATACTCCCCAAGGCATCCTCGCGAAAGTAGTGGGGGGTGCCCTGAGTGCTCCAGCGACTGATCCCAATACGAGCGCGATCGCGGAGGCCACGCGGGATCGTCATCGAGGACCAGTTCCCGAGCAGCCAGCCCCCAAGGCCGATCCAACCAAGCAGCACGAGGCCGCCGTACTTGGCAGGGAGGGTGGATGTCCAGACGAGCGCACCGGCCAAGACCAGCACGGCCATGGCGACGGCCTCGGCCACCGCAATGCGCTGGGCGCGCTTGATGGGTGAAGCGTTCATTCGACAAGCTTGCCGAAACGGCCCCACCGTTCGGGATGCTTTCAGTCAACGAGCCCCCACCGCGGCGGTGGGGGCTCGTGCTGCTTGACCGCGAGGGAGGACTCGAACCTCCAACCTCCGCCTTCGAGAGACGGTGCTCCATCCAATCGAGCTGCTCGCGGGCGCCCGTGACGGCAAGTCAGGACATTAGCACCTTTCGCGGGGCACCCAACGGCGCTCTGGGCGGCCCCTGATGACTCCCAGATGGTCATGGGCACCTGACGTGAAGAGGGGTGCTCGGTCGCTCCGGTCGGCACCCGTGCCGCGAGCTGGCGGAGCGCCAAGGAGGTTGTGCCTCCCCGGCGCTCGGCCGGCTCGTCAGAACAGGGGCTCGGGCGTCGGCGGCTTGGGCCTGCGGGGCTGGCTCGGGGCCACACCCATGGGGGCGGGGAGTTCGGGGATGTCCCAGCCCCACCGCTCGGCCGCCCATCCCGCGAACCAGCGCCGGTGGCAGCCGTTCGGGCCGTCCTTGCCGAGGACGTCTTCGAAGCACATGAGGGCCGCCGGGGTGTCCGGGTGCTCGTGCGCCAGGTGGTTGAAGGCGTCGAGGATCTGGGGCTCGTACACGCGGAGGCGTTCGCGGTACACCTTCCGCTCGATCTCGATGTTGTCGACGCCCTTGAGCGCGCCGCGCATCAGCTCGTACGGGGCGAGGGCGTTGATGGCGAAGTAGTCCGCGCGGAAGAAGCGAGGCCGGCCGACCGTGATGCCGACCGGGAGGTATCCACTGGCGGGCCTCCACCACTGGTAGCGGGTGGTGGCCAGCTTCAACGGCTGTGCGACCTCGACGCGTTCGGCGGGCTCTTCGGGGGCCGTCAGGTCGAGCTTGCGGATGTCGATCATCGGGTGCGCTCTCTTTCGGTGGGGGTGGGATTGTCCATTTTCATTCATTGACCAACCCGCCGGGTTCAACCTCGTTATCCCGGCGAATTTGGCCCAGGGGTCCGGCTGTGCGGACCCCTGGGCGGCCGGGGCTACGCCTCGGTGGTGTTGGTGGCCTCGGCGTCGGGAGCGACCCGGAGGGCGCCCGCGCGGACGGTGGCGGCAGTGGCGGCCTTGGCCAGGTTCTGGGATGCCTTCGTGGCGACCTGCCGCAGGTGGTCGACGCGCATCCGGTTGCCGGGAATCCCGCCGTGCGCGCCCGCCAGGAGCAGCGCGAGCTCGTCGGGGTCCATGGAGGCGATCTCCTGGAGGATCTCGCCGGCCGCGCCGAGCTTGCCGATCTTGCCGACGAGCTTGTTGCGGTCGCTCACGATCTTCTCGCGCCGGTCGACGTCGACCGAGTCGAGCTCGGGGAACATGCTCTCGTTGACCTTGGCCGGGTCGGCGACCTCTTCGGCGAGGACGAACATGACGCTCTGGCTGGCCGCGTTCTCCTCTTCGGCGCGCACGCGCTGGGCGAACTGCTCTGCATCACGGATGGTGTTGAACTCCCCTCGGCTCCAGCGGGCGATGAACGCGTTCTGGTTGGCGGGGCTGATCTGGGCGGCGTACCAGGCGAGGCCGACCGGCAGGTGCCCCTTGAGGAGGGCCTCCTGGACGGCGGGGACGAGCTTGAGGAGCTGGAGCCGGTTGTCGACGTGATTCCAGCTCTTGCCGACGCGCTTGGCGACTTCGTCGGGGGTGAGGCCGAAGTCCACGAGCTTCTGGAAGGCCCGCGCTTCTTCCATAGGGGTCATGTCGGCGCGGCCGAGGTTTTCGGCGACCGACCGGGAGAAGGTCCCCAGGGTTTCGGCGCCGCCTTCGAGGCCGTGGACGACCATGGCGTGCATCTCGGTGAGCCCAGCCATCTGGGCGGCTCGCCACCGGCGTTCGCCGCTGATGACCATGTAGCGCCGACTGCCGGGGAGGTACCGGACGGTGATGGCCTGCTGCTGGCCGACTTCCCTCAGGCTGTCGGCGAGTTCCTGGAGGGCTTCGGGGTCGAAGACTTCGCGGGGCTGGTTCTCGTCGCGGTCGATGCGGTCGGTGGGGATGGTCTTGAGGGCGGTCTTGAGCTGGGTCGGCTCGGCGTCGGCGAGGCCGCCGCGGAGCTTGCTGCCGGTGGTGGTGGAGGCCGCCTTCTTGGCCGCCGTCTTCTTCGCCGCGGTCTTCCGGACGGTCGGCTTCTTCGCCAGCGCGGCCTTGGCGTCTGCGGTCGCCTTGGGGGCGGCCTTCTTGGCGGCCTTGGTGGTGGTGGCGGTCATGGCGTCCTCCGTGGTGGGTGGTTGATGTCGTGCATTCATCATGTGACAAGCCGCTCGGGATTAACCTCATATGCCGGATTATTTGGTCAAGAGATCGGCAAGTTTGCGCAGGTCAGGGCGTCGAACAGGCTGCCTTGCCGGGTCTCGTCGGGGGCGAGCCGGGCGGTCTGGCGATCGAGGTGATGTGCGACCGTCCACCTGGCCCACTCGGGCTCGGGCCCGCCGCGCCGGCTGCCGGATCTGTCGAGGACGAGGCGGTCGGCGCGGACGCGGTGGACGGTGCCGTCGTCGTGCAGCCAGACGTCGCACGCCGGGGTGCCGAGGGCGGTGACCATGGCCAGCCGGTGAATGTCGCCCCATCCGGCGTGGAGTGCTCCAGGGCGGGCCCAGACCCACGTTCCGAGGTTCACGTCGCCGGGTCCGGCCGGGGTGTGCCGGTAGGGCGGGCGCTGGCGCACGGGCCGGGGCGGCTTCGGCGGGTAGAAGTGGCTGGGCGGGTAGTGCACGGGGCGGGCCTCGCGGAGTTCGGCGGCCTGCCAGCGGACGACGTCGGCGTCGGTGTAGCAGCGGGGGCCGAGGTGCCAGTGCCGGATGGTCGTCTTGTCCCGCCAGGTGGCCGCCCCGCAGGCGCAGCGGCCGGGGCTGAGGAACTCCCCCGCGGTCTCGCAGGGCCAGTCGGTGGCGCAGGCCCGGCAGGCGGGCTGTCCGTCGCGGAGGCCGTGCGGCAGGTGGCTGTCGGGGAGTCGAAGGGGGCGCATCACCCAGGCCATCGGGCGTCCTTCCTGGTCGGGCGGGCCGCTGTTGTCGGCGGCCCGCGGTGCGGGGGGATGTCAGGCGTGGCGGGTGATCTCGGGGAGGGCCGCCAGGGCGGTGGTGAGGTTGGGGACGCCGACGAGGCTGGCGGGGCCGTCCTGGCCGATCTCGTCGACGGCGTCGACGGGGACGATGCACTCTGAGCACCCGTAGGTGCGGGCGATGCTGGCGAGTTCGACGGTGTCGCGGGTGGCGGAGAGCCGTCCGTCGGGGCCGAGTTCGCCGAGGAGCACGACATCGGTGAGGCCGGTGGCCGGGATGCGTCCCGCGGCGGCGATGGTGGCGCAGGCGATGGCGAGGTCCGAGCTGGCGCCGATGCGTACTGCCGTCCAGCGGGCTTCGATGTGCACGCGGCCGGGGGCCTCGAGTCCGCTGTTCGCGATGGCGGAAAGGATTCGGTCGCCGGCTGCGCGGGCGTTCCGGAACCAGCCGTCGAGCGTGAAGGCGGGATCGCGGGCGGGATCGCACTCGGCGCGCACGGTGAAGATGCCGCTGGCGGTGCAGGAGATGCTGGCCGCTCGCCGGGGTGCGTCCGCACCGGCGGGGCGGGGGGCGGGGTTGGGCGTGTGGTCCATGGTGCGGTGTCCTTCCGGGGGTTGGGGTGACAGGGCAGGGTCGGGCCGGGCGACGTGTGCCGCCCGGCCCGCCGGCCGCTACTCGCCCAGGACGTGGACCGCCTTGCCGATCCGGCGGGGGGCGTAGCAGAGGTACTCGCCGTACTCGTCGTGGAGGCGCTTGCCGGTGCGGTCCCAGATGAGGGTGCGGTCGCACTGGGCGCACTGTCCGACGTCCTCCCCCGGCGTCCCGGCGGGGGTCGCGTGCATGCCCTTGAGGGAGGTGAGCGCGGCGCCGAGGTCCTGGACGCCGATCGGGGTGATGTCGGGGTCCTGGCGGACCTGGTCGACGTCGGCGGCGGCCACGATGACCGTGGAGCACCCGGCGTCCTTGGCGGTGCGGGCGAGGTCGAGGATGTCCCGGACGGGGTGCACGCGGCCGTCGAGCCCGAGTTCGCCGATCAGGGCCACGCCGTTAAGGGCGGCCGGGTCGATGATCCCGGCGGCGGCGAGGGCGGTGCAGGCGATGGCGAGGTCTGCGCTGGAGCCGGTTCGGACGACCGTCCAGTGGGCGGCGAACTTCATGAGGCCCGGCCCCCACTGGAGGCCGCTGTTCACGATGGCCGCTCGGACGCGGTCGCGCCGCTCGCGGGCGTAGGTGAGGTTCGGGCCGGTGATCTGGAAGGCGGACGTGCCGCCGGGCGTGTACTCGGCCTCGATCGTGACCATGCCGACCGGGGTCGGGAACGAGGAGGCTGCGGTGCTGCGCGCGGCGTTGTCGCCGGCGGGGAGCTGAATCGTCAGGTACGGAATGCCTCCGGTCGCGGCCTCCCAGCCGATTCCGTCGAGGCCGCCGAAGGGGAACGAGTGGTGGAACAGGCTGCTGACGTCGTCGGCGATGCCGTTGCTGAGCGGGCTGTCCTTGGTAAACGGGGTGCGGTAGAGGGCGTTCCCGTTTCCGTCGCGGACTTCGCGGAGTTCGCCGACTTCGGGGTCGACGGTGATGGCGTCAGCGTCGGGGTGGGCGGCGTGGATGAGGCGGGCGGCGTATTCGAGGGTGTTGCGGTGGAGGGCCTGACGGGTGCGGGTGGCGGCATCGAGGGCGTCGTCGGCGGCGAGGGAGAGGGCGGCGGTGACGGGGTCGGGAGTCTTGCGGGGATCGGTCATGGTCGGCCTTTCGTGAGGTGGGGCGGGGGCCGCCAGCGCGGCCCCCGCGGTGATTCAGCCGCGGCAGGTGCAGGTGTCGCGGGACTGCGCCGGCTCGCCGTAGAGCCAGTGGGAGAGGCGGAGGATGCGGTCCGCACCCTGGCGCGGTTCGGAGTTCTCGTCGCGCTCGGCCTGCGCGGTGCGGGTGCCGCGGAGCCAGGGGAGGAGGAGTTCCATTTCCTCCCAGGTGAGGAGAAAGCCGTCTCCGGCCTGGACCTTCTCCGCGAGAGTGGCGTTGGTGGTGGCCTGGTTCATCGGTCGCTCCGTGGCGGGTGGTTGGTGTGTCGTGCATTCATCATGTAGCAAGTCGTTCAGGTTTACCCCCTTATACTGGAGAATTTGGTCAAAGAATCGGCATGGAAGCCGCAGGTCAAGCGGCCAGGTCGTAGCGGCTGATCTCCTCGCCGGTGATGCACTCGGCGAGCGCGCAGATCAGGATCTCGGCGGCCGGGGGCGTAACCGCGTTGCCGAGCTGGCGGACGCGGTCGCGCTTGCTGCCGAGGACCTTGTAGGCGTCGGCGAAGGCCATTGCCCGCTGGATCTCGTGCGGCTGGAGCATCCTGAACAGGACGTCCTCGATGTTGACCTCGCCCTGGACGAGCGCGAAGCGGTCTCGGGTGGAGAGGGCGCCGACGGGGTCGCTGACGGGGCGCGGGGTCCCGTTGCCGTAGTACGGGGCCAGGAACGGTTCCCAGGTGACGAGAGACTGGTGGCCGGTGGTGGTGAGGGTCCGCATCGGGTCGTCGAGGCTCGTGCAGTGCTCGCCGCCGTCGCCGGTCGAGCCGTTGTTCCGCATCATCATGCCCGGCACGGGGACGGCGGCCAGGCCGTGATGGTTGCCACTGGCGCAAACGGTGGCGAGCGGGTCGGTGACGGCGCGGACGTCGCTGCCGCCACCCCGGATCTCGGTGATGAACGGGAGCCAGGCGAGCCCGGCTTCGGCCCTGGCGGTCTGGGTCTGCATCGGCCCGTAGATCGAGCGGGCGTTCTTGCCTTCGCGGCCGTCGCAGGGGACGAGGAGCGGCGGGATCGCGATGCCGTCGTTCTCGCGGGTGGTGCGGGTGGGCATGGGGTCGAGGAGGTCGCTGGCCGCGTCGCGCCAGGTGCCGCCGGTCGGGACCATGAGCGGGCGGGCGAACTTGTCGAGGCCGGCCTGGATGCGTCGCATCGTCTTGTCGGCGAGGGGCTTGGCGCGGTCGCCGATCCGGGTGCCGGGCATGGACCAGTCGATGGCGGCCGCCGCGGGGAGCGTCTCGGGCTCGACGATCTGGTGGCCGCACTTCGTGTTCGGGCACCGGTAGTCGTACTGGGTCTTGTACCGGCCCATGTCGACGCCGGGGCGCCGCCACGACTGGGTGGCCTGCACCCACTCGTCGCAGCCGGTGCAGAAGGCGCGCGGGTCCAGCCACTTCGACCAGTTCGGGGTGCGGCCGAGGCTCTTGTGCCAGTAGGCGAAGTACAGGCGGTCGCGGGACTGTGGCGCCCGGTGTACCGAGCGGGGGTCCGCGTGCATGCTGTTCAGGGCGATCAGGCGGGTCCGGTAGCCCATCTTGTGGAACTCGGCCACCCAGCGGTCCCACTCGTGCCACTGCCGGACGTCGACCACGTTCTCGACGACGCCGGCCTTGACGAGTCCGCCGCGTTCGATGACGCCCCGCAGGTAGAGCGGGATCTCTTCCATCAGGGCGCGGCTGGCCTCTTCTTCCTCGGTGGGGCCGTTGTCGCGCTCGTCCTCGGTCTGGAACTTCTCGGCTTCCAGCTCGGCGTACAGGTCGAGGAGGTCGCCTTGGACGGCTTTGGCGAACGACCGCTTCTTTCCCTGGGCGATGGACCACTTGGTGCACTCCGGCGAGCCCCAGTGGACGTCTGCGATCGGCCAGGCCCAGACCGGGGCCTTGCGGATGTCGCCGATGTAGTGGGCGACGCCGGGGAAGTTCCGCTCGTGGCTCTCGATGGCCTGCTTCCAGTGGTTGGCCGCTCTGGTGACCTTGACGTTCGGGACGGCGTCGGCGCCCTGGGTGGAGCCTCCGGCGCCGCAGAACCAGTCCATGACGGTCAGTTCGCTGCCGTCGTGCTTGTAGGCGCGGACGGGGGAGGTGGAGAGGGCGGGCCCGGAGGCCGCCATGGATCGGGTCTCTACGGAGATGTAGGGCATTCGGTCTGTCCGTTCGGGGGTCAGGCCTGCGTCCATGCCGAGTCCGCCGGGGCAGTTGGGTTGCCCCGGCGGACTTGGCTGCCAGGCCGTCAGGCGGTGGCGTTCGGGGTGGGGGTCAGGCGCGGCCGGCGAGGGTGTCGATGAGCTGCTGGGCGTGGGGCGCGAGCTGGTTGGGCCCGGCGAAGGTCATCTCGTTGTCGAGCTGGCGGGCGAAGTAGTTGAAGCGCCAGCGGGGGAGGTCGTCACCGCGTTCGAGCATCTGGGCCAGCTTGTGGGCCCAGCGGGCGCAGGCGGTCATGGACTCGCGCTCAGGGCCGTTGGCCATCAGGTCCGCGCGGGCTCCGGCGACGAGGCCGTAGCCGGTGAGGATGGCGGCCGTGGCGATGGCCTCGGGGGCGATCAGGGCGGTGGTGGTGGCCATGTCGGACTCCTTGGGGGTGGTGGTTGGTGACACATTCATCATTGACCAAGACTCTCGGGACAACCTCCCTTTACCGATGAATTTGGTCAAGAAATCGTCAGGAAAACCGCAGGTCAGGAGGCATCCTCCACGTAGACGAGCACGCCGTCGCGCCACTCCAGGCGCTGCCCCTCGTCCAGCTGCTCCTCGACCTCGTACCTGTCGATGGCCGCGCGGCACTCGGTGCAGACCAGCCGGCTCCGGTCGCCGTCGGCGGCGAGGTGGTTGTAGCTGCCGGTGCCGCACTCGTAGCAGGGCACGACCTTCACGTCCTGGCCGTCGGTGGCGGCATCCTTCTCGGCGGTGCTGCCTGCGAGTTCGGTCCAGCGGAGGAAGCGTCCGCAGCGGATCCAGTGGGCCTGGCTCTCGCGGCCGGCCAGGTCATACTCGCCGTACTCACCCGGCGCGGGGTCGCATCCGCAGTCGCAGGCCTTCTGCTCCTGCTGGCTGTCGCGGTTCAGCTTGCAGCGGGTGCAGTCGATGTCGTGCCAGTCCATGACGGACCCGCAGGCGCACCGCCAGGTTTCGTAACCCCAGCACCACTCCCAGCCGCCGACGCAGTAGCGGCCCTCGCGGTCGGGCTCGATGACCTTCGCGGACTCCTTGCCCGCGCCGTCTGCGAGGGAGGTCCAGGAGACGCGGAGGACGACGACCAGCGGGTTGCCCTCGCGGTCGGTGCCGCCGCCGTCGATGACGTGGACGGTGTCCAAGCCGTCCGGGCCCCATTCGTCGAGCAGGTCCTGCGTCTGCTTGGCGAGCTTGCGGACGTTGTCGAGGGTGAAGTGGGGCGAGACCCATCCGTTCCACAGGTTGGCGGGGTCGACCTTGGCGTCGAGGGGGCCGAGCATGTCGTCGATGCAGACGCGGGTGTCGATGATGCGGGCGCGGGCGGCGGCCCTGCGGAGTTCGGCGGGCGTGCGGTAGCCCTCCCAGATCTCGCCGTCCTCCTGGTCGAGTTCGTAGGCGAGCGTCTTGCACATCTGGGCGTAGAGGGCCTTGCGGTGGGCGTGGGTGAGGCTGTCCCGGTTGCGGCTGGCGGTCCACGCCTTCACCCAGGCGTTCCTGTCGAAGCGGGGGTTGAGCGGCATGTCGGCCGCGACCTGGAGGCAGACCCTGCGGTCGATGTGCGCGCCTTCGGTGCCGGCGAGGCGGGCGCGGGTGAGCAGGATGTCGCCGACGGCCTGGAGGGCGGCGGACAGTTCGGGCTTGGTGACTTCCGGGGTCGGGCTGGTCATGACGGTTCCCTTCGTGCGGGTGGGTTGGATGAGGGCGGCCGGTCAGGCCATGGCGAAGAGGTCGAGCTGGTGGGGCTGGCGCTGGAGCCAGCCGTGGGTGTGGAGCGGGCCGTCGGGGTCGCCATCGAGGCGGAGGAGGACGGTGCGGACGCGGGTGCCGGACGGGGCGAACGCTTCGTCGGGCAGCGGGATCAACTCCCCTTCAGCGAGGGCGATCAGCTCGCGGAACTCGATGGCCGCGCGGTCGCTGTGCCAGGTGATCGACTCGGGGAGGACGGTGACGAGGGTTCCGCCGTCGCGCATGAACTTCAGGGCGTGCAGGACGTGGGCGATGGCGTTGGCGAACGGCGGGTTCATGAGCACGCGGTCGTACGGCTCGTCGATGGCGAGCGGGTCGAGGTCGAGGAAGTCGCCGGCGAGGACCTTGCGGGCGATGCCGAGTTCGCGGAGTGCATGGACGCGGCGGGCGTCGAGTTCGACGCAGTCGACGATGCCCATCTGGTCGGCGGCGGCCTGGGCGAGGTTGCCGGTTCCGGCCGAGGGTTCGAGGACGGTGTGCCCGACGCGGATCGAGGCGTGTTCGAGCATGTCGAAGACGACCTTGGGCGGGGTCGGGAACCAGCCCTGATCGGTGCGCGAGGGCCACTCCCCCGCGGCGAGGCAGGCCCGCATGAACTGTTCGGCGGGGAAGGGGAAGACGTGGGCACGGACGGCGCTGCGTCCGTCCCAGCGTCCGCCGATATCCTTGAGGATGCGGTTCAGCTGCTCGTACAGGGGGCGGTCGAGCTCGAAGGGGATCTGGACGCGGTCGCCGCGGATGACGGTGCGGGGGTCGGTGAGTACCGCGTGGATGTCGTCGGGGATCTTCATCGGGTGCTCCTTCGTGCGGGCAGGACTGGGGGCGCCCCGCCGGCTGGGGCGGGGCGCTGGGGGTGTGGTTGCTACGTCCTCATCATTGACAAATAGCCTCGGGGTAACCTCTTTATCCCGGTTTATTTGGCTGGTGAGGGTGGGGTTTGCCGGGCAGGCTCCGGGGGCTTACCGGCCTTCGGTCTGGAGCTTGGCGGCCATGTCGGCGCCGCTCATCCGGCCCGTGAGCTTGTCGTACGGGAGGGTGCCGGTGCGGGTGTCGAGCTGGTTCGTCCGGTCGTAGACCTTGGCCCGGAAGTCGACCGACTTCGGGACGGTCACGGTCTTGGCGTTGACGCGGAGGACGAGGTACCAGCGGTCGCCGATGGCCGCGTAGTCGCCGGCGGTGAAGTCGTCGCGGCTCCAGATCTTGACGCCGTCGGCCTGGGCGTCGGCGAGGTGCTGTTCCCACTCGGCGATCTGGTCGCACAGGTCGTGGTGGTCGGCGTCGAGGCGGACGAGGCTGTCGTAGATGTACTGCGGGTCGAGCGGGTTGCCGTCCTCCGCGCTTGCGGCGGCGGTGTCGACGACCTTGTCCATGTGGCGCTCGGTGCGCCGCCGTTCGGCGCGAAGCCGGTCGAGGCGGCGGAGGGTGGTACCGGGGCGCTTGCGGCCCTGCTCGTACGTCGCGGCGGCGTCGGCCAGGTCGCGCGTGCGGTCGGCTTCCTGCTGCTCGGCCACGGACTGGCCGGAGAGGGCGTGGGAGCGTTCGAGGTCGCGGATGTGCTTGCGGGCGGAGTAGTGGTCGACCTTGACGGGCTCGCCCTGGTAGCTGGCGTTGATGCGCAGGGCGCGCCGCCACTTCTCGTCGGAGGAGGCTTGCAGCCGGTCGGCGCGGGCGTCGAGGCGGACGGCGCGGTCGCCGGCTCGCCGGTACCGGTCGTCTTCGGCTTCGCGGAAGGTGCGGCGGGCGGTCTCGTCGATGTCGAGGGTGACGGTGTGGTTCTTGCCTTCGAGGGCGGCCTTGGCGCCTCGGATCCGGCGCATGTCGGCGGCCCGGTCGCGGGAGCCGCGCAGGTAGATGAAGCCGACGCTGCGGGCGTAGCGGAAGCCCCAGGGGTTGAGGAGCTCCAGAATGCCGTCGCCGGGTTCGGAGCCGTGGATCAGGGTGCCCTGGGCGCGGGTGTGCTGGATCGTGATGGCGGTCATGCCGGTGCCTCCTGGTCTGGTGTCGGGCGTGGCCGTGCTGGCGGTGGGGGGTCACGCGCTGGCCTGGTAGTGGCGGGCGTGGGCCTCGTGGCGGGCGTCGGCCCAGGCCCGGATGAGGGCGGCCCCGGCGTCGCCGGCGGCGTCGCCGGGGGTGCACCCGCGGTCGAGGGCGGCGAGGTAGCGGGCGGTGATCATGTCGAGGGCGCGGGGGCGGGTGAACGTCTCGACGAGCAGCTCGGGGTCGAGGTTCGGGAAGCTCTCGTGGAGGGAGCGGGCGGCGAGGCCTGCGATCCGGCCGATGGCGTCGCCGAGGTCGCGGGCGGTGATGGTGGGCTGGGCGGCCATGTCTGCCCCTTGGGGTTGATGGTTGGTGACACATTCATCATTGACCAAGAGCTACGGGATAACCTCCGTTTACCGATCGATTTGGTCAAGAGATCGGCAAGGAAACCGCAGGTCAGGCCATCGCGAAGAGGTCGAGCTGGGCGGGCGTCTGGTCGTCCGCCTCCAGGGGCGGCAGGTCACCCAGGGGCGGGATCTTGCGGTCGGGCAGGACCGGCCGGGGCTGAGGGTTCTCGGCGTCGGCTCGTAGCTCGGCGACCACGTCGGGGTCCAGGCCGTGCCGCTCGACCTCCTCGTCGGTCGGCACCCAGCCGGCCGGGCGCCGCTGGAGCCGGTAGTGGACGTCGTGCACGGCCGCCCATGCCTGCCACAGCCGGTCCTCGCGGTCCTCCCAGGCGCGGACCCGTTCGACCGCCTCGGCGAGTTCCGCACGCCGGGCCTTCGCCGCCGCCTCGTACTCCTGGAACTGCTGGGCGAGCCTGCGCGCCTGCACGCCCTGGTAGAGGGGGGCGAGCTTCTCGCACTCCTGCTCGCGGGTCATCGCCACGGGCCGGGGCTTCCAGCGCTTCCACACGGTCACGGCCCGGCGCCCGTCGACGGTGACGAGGACGAGGCGCCGCCTGTTCGGGTCCGGGGCGGCGATGGTGAGGAACCCTGCCTTCACGAGGGCCTTCAAGCGGTGGTTGGAGAGGGTGCGGCCCTCGGTGCCGGGGGTGTCCTGGCAGTGCAGCGTGCCGTAGGCGTGCAGGTAGAGCCGTCCGGTCGCGGCTGCAAGGACGAGTTCGGCGTGTCCGGCGGACCAGCCGAGGGCCTTGGCCTGGTCTCGTTGGAGCTGTACGTCCCCGGGGTCCTCTGCGGGCGGGGCTAGGTCGCCGGCCGGGGCCGTGTCGCGCTGCTCGGGGTCCGGCTCGTCGGCTGCGGGGGGCTCCTCGGTGGGGGTGGCGGGCTCGGGCTGCTCGTCGGCCCCCGCGGGCTCGGGCGGCTCGGCCTCGGCGGGGGCCTGCGGCTCGGCCTCGGGCGTCTGCGGCTGCTCGTTCTTCTCGATGGCCCTGGTGATGCCGCGCCCGGGCGAGCCGTTCCAGTGGTCGCCCCGGTAGGCGTAGCCGCGCTCCGCCAGGAGCTGGGTGACCGCGCTCAGCAGCGAGTCGGACCAGACGGAGCCGGTGAACGTCTCGCCGTCGGGGGCGCTGATCGTCTCGGGCTGGTGACGCTTGTGGGGCCGGTTGCGGCCGTCGAGCCAGGTCAGTGTGGCCTCGGTGGCGTCCCATCGGCAGTCGATCCGTACGCGCGCCGGGACGTTCGGGTCGCGGCGCCGCTTCGGCTTCGCGGCCTGGGCGGCCCGGACGGCGCTCGCCGGGGTCTCTTGGTGGGCCTTCCAGGCGGACTTGGTGCCGGGCACCTTGTTGTCGGCGAGGAAGGCCCGCATCGCGGCTTCGGGGCAGCGGGCGCGGACGGTGCTGTAGTCGATGGTGAACGTACCGACATCGCCGTGAACGGTGGCGTCTTCGAGCGTCAGGACCTGCTTCCGGGTGAGCCGCAGGTTCCAGGCGATGGACAGCGTCTTGGGGTTGACCCGCCTGATCTGGTACCAGGAGCCGTCTCGTAGGGCGAAGTCGCCAGGGGCGAAGTCGTCGGCCTCCCAGAGCTTCACGCCGTCCGTCTTGGCCTGCTCGACGACCTGCCGCCAGTGGGCGATCTCTTCGTCCAGGTCCCGGATGCGGCGCTCGGTGCGGCCGGTGTCCCAGCCCTTCTCAACGGCCTCGGCGAGGTCGCGTTCATGGCCGCGCCGTTCGGCTTCGAGCTTGTCGAGGCGCCGGCGGGTGCGATTGGGGTCATAGCGGCGCCCCTCGTACTGCTCGGCGGCTTCCGCCCGGTGGCCGTAATGCGCGGCCTTACCGCTCTCCTCGATCGACTTCCGCATGTGGCTGTCGCTGCGCTCGATGGCGCGACGGCGGCGGCGCTCGCTGTGGTGGCCGACAAGGATCGGCTGGCCGGGCTCGATGCCGTCCAGCGCGCCCAGCGCCGCCTTGTGCCGGGCGTTGCTGTTGCTGGCGGCCCGGCTGGCGCGGTCACTGAACCGCTCGGCGCGGCCCTCGGCCCGTTCCAGGCGTTCAGCTTCGGCTTCGGCGAAGCTGCGCCGCTTGGTCTCGTCGATCTCGACGGTGACTTCGTATCCGGCGCCGCGCAGGGCGGTGACGGCCTGGTTGATGCGCCAGCCCGGTGCTTCCCTGTCGCGGGATCCGCGGATTCCGAGCACGCCCAGGGTGCGGAAGTACCGGAAGCCGTAGGGCCGGACGAGCTCGTAGACGCCGTCGCCCTTCGTGGAGCCTTCCAGGAGCGCGCCGTCCGCGCGGGTGTGGGTGATGGTGACGGACGCTTTCGGGCTGGGCTTCTCGGCCGGGGGCTCCTCGGCTGTCTCCGGCTGCGCCGGGTCCTCGAGGACCTCCGCGCCGGCTGGCGGCTGCTCCGGCTCGGTCTCGGTGGCGGGCGGCTCGTCGCGGACGCGTTCGCCGGTGCCGTTGGTGATGGTGGTGTGCGGGCGGGTCTTGCCGTCGAGGTAGCGGATGGACACCTTGAACTGCCAGCCGCCGTCTTCGCTGACCCAGCGCTCGATGTCGTCGGCGCGGGCGGCGATCGTCTCGTCGGCGTGCTGGGTGAGGACGAGGACGTTGGTGGCGGTGCGCTCGCCGTTGCTATAGGCGCCCTCGACGCGGAAGTCCTTGCCGGAGCCTTGGGCCAGGCCGAGCCGGCGCAGCGCGCGGGCGATGGCGGTGGTGGGGGTCTGGGCGGTCTGGGTGACTGCCATGCGTGCCTCCTTCGGTGGTAAGTGGGGCGGCCCGGCACTCGGGTGCCGGGCCGCGGTGGTGGCGGGGTGGGTCAGTTGGCGCCGCCCATGCCCCACCAGATGCCGTTCCGCTCGTCGGCTTCGGCCTTCCGGCGGGCGGCGAGGCGGGCGTCGCGCTCCTCGGGGGTCTCCTGCCAGACCTTGATGTCGGTGAGCGGGCCTTCGTGGCGTTAGTTCCTGGCGACGATCGCTGCGGCCTCTTCGGGCGTCAGCTTCTCCTCGCCGTTGTTGAGGTAGGTCGTGTTCTTCTCCAGGCCGTCACGCGCCCACCAGGAGCCGGCCGGGGCGGGGTAGCTGTATCGGATCTGCCAGCGCTGGTCGGTGAGGGCCATGACGTTTCCTCCGGGTCCGTGTGGGTGTTACACCTTCTTCATTGACCCAAGCATCTATGGGTTACTCTCCTATCCAAGTTAATTTGGTCAAAAGGTGGGCAAGCATGGCCCCCGCCCCTGGGAGCCGGAGGCCCGCTCAGGCCAGGGCTGCCACAGCCTCTTGAAGCGCAGCCACATCCCGGTAGAGGACTTCGACGCAGGCGACATGGCCGCCGTCAGCGTCTTTGCCGTACGGGTGGGCGTCGGGCATGGTCGCAACCAGCTGGCCGTCTTCCAGCTCGACTCGGGCCTGACTGGCGGGCTGACCGGACCTGTGCATCCAGTCCTTGTACGCGGCGTGCGCGGCGATCTGCTCCAGGGCGGCGGCGAACGCGCTGGGCGGGCCGGGCACGAAGTACCAGGCCTCTTCGACCCGCCACGCGTATGAGCGTTCCTTCTCGGTGGGCTCGCCGTCTCCGAGGTGCAGCCGGTTGCTCGCCGACACGTACTCCGGGGTCGAGACGTAGGCGGATTCGACGCTGCGGACTTCGACGGACCACCAGGGGGTCATGGCGGGGGTCGGTTCGAGGATGGCACCCATCGTCTGCTGCTCCTTGGGTTGAGTTCTGATCAGGTTATGAGGCACGGGGGCGCCGCTCGACTAGTTCCGACCATCCAGGGCGGACAGGGCGCGGACCATGGTCCAGCCGTCGGAGCGGGCCCGAGCGACTTCCCGCTCGTAGGCCGTGCGGTGCTCGGGTCGGACTTCGCCGTCGGCGCCCAGGTGGGATCGGGTGGCCTTGTCGAAGTCGCGGGCCAGTTCGGTGGCTTTGTCGGCGAGGTCGTCGAGTTCGCGCTGGCGCCGGTGCTCGGGGCGCAGGTCGCTGTATTCGAGTCCGAGGCGGCCGAGGGGTGCGCCCTCGTGGGACTCGTCGGCGAGCACCATGCAGTCGGGCGTCTCCTCTGCCGCGATGTGCCAGGCGAGCGCGATGGCCCAGGCGTGCTGGGTGGAGCAGGCGTCGACGACGTAGCGGGTGGCGGGGCCGCCGTCGTAGCGTTCGGGCCCGGCGACGGCGACGGTGAAGGGGCGCTCCTTCTGGCTGTGGTCGCTGGGCAGGTTGCCGTAGAGGGGCTCGCCGCCGTAGCGCTCAGGCGTCTCCAGGTGCTTGCTGGTCATGCTGTCCTCCTGTGGGGGCGGGTAATAGGGCTGTCCGGACCGTGTCCGGACGCGCTGTCTGGGTGGCGTCCGGGCTAGCTGGCGAGGGCGGTCTGATCTGCGCGGATGCTGCCCGGACGCCGCGTCCGGACGATGTCCGTGCGGATGGTGGCGTGGAGGACGGTGGGGTTGCGGTGTCCGGCGTGGTCTACGACCAGGTGCACCCAGGGCCGTCCGGAGATCGAGCGGGAGTCGGGGGCGGGGAGGGGCCAGCCGGGGATGACGCGGCGGGCGCTCCAGGCGCCGTGGAAGTAGATGCGGCCCGCGGCCATGGCGTAGCGGTGGCCGACGAGTTCGTTGAGGTCGAGGCCTTCGAGGGAGAGGTCTCGCAGCTCGTCGGCGAGCGCGCGCAGGGTCCAGGTGGAGGACCAGCCGAGCCGTTCGGCGCCGGCTTCGCGGAGTGTGCGCAGTTCCAGCGGGCTGATCGGCTCGTCCTCGTAGCGGCGGTGGATGGCGTCGTCGAGGGCGCGGAGGAGGTGGCGGGGGGCGGCGGTGGCGTCGGTGTCGGGGAGGTAGGTGGCGGCGGTGGCGTAGATGCCGCGGATGACGGTTTCGGTGACCTGCATGGTGGCCTTTCTGGGCTGGAGGGCGTCCGGAGGGTGGCCGCCGACCTGGGCGGACACGGTCCGGACGCTGTCCGGGCGGTGGGTCAGGAGAAGTTGGCCTGGTCGGCGTGTTCGCCGCCGCGCTTCCAGATGAGGGCGCGCACGTGGCCCGCGGGGACCTCGTAGAAGAGCCGGCCGGTGAGCGGTTCGCCGTCGAGGCGGGTCAGCCGGAGCTCGCGCTCTTCCAGCTCCCAGGCGCTGCCGTCGGGGGCGTTGATCGCTTCGGGCAGGTAGACGTCTACGCATCCGTCTCCGGCGGTTGCCTTGATGGCGATGACCTCGCCGCCGGCCAGGCGGATGCGGTGCATGGGGCCGGGCGCGGTGCCGTCGGTCATGGCCTGGTCGAAGCGGTCGGTGGTGGGGGCGGTCTGGTCGGGGTGTTCGCCGCCGTGCTCCTCGATGAGCGCGCGGAGGGCGGTTGCCGGGACTTCGTAGAAGTGGCGGCCGTCGACCGGTTCGTCTCCGGCGGTGAGCCACGCCTCCCAGGGGTCTTCCAGCTGCCAGGCGTCGCCGTCGGGGGTCTCGATCTCGTCGGGCAGGTAGACGTGGGCCTGGTCGGCGCCGGGGGCAGCCTTGATGCTGATGAGCTGGCCGTCGCCGAGGCGGAGGGGGAGGTAGGCGGCGTCGGTACCGTTGGCGAGGCGGCTGTCGAGGTGGGTGGCGGCCATGGCTGCTCCTGGGGTGGTGGGTGGTGGTTACGTCATCAATCATTGACCATTACCGCCGGGATAACCTCGTTATCCCGGTTTATTTGGTCAAAGAATCGTCAGGAAAGCGCAGGTCAGGACGCTGCCACCGCTGCGGTGTATGCGGCGGGCAGGCCGTCGAGGAAGCTGCTGGCCACCCGCGCGAGGTGGCGGCGCTGGCAGTCGTCGGCGGCCTGCGGACTCGGGCAGGAGGCGGCGAGGCCGCACGCGCACCAGGTGGTGTGGCGGTCGGTTGAGTCGAGGCGGGCGTGAGCGCGGGCGAGGAGAGCGAGGCGCGCGACCAGGGTGAGGCGGAGGAGGCCGCGTCGGTCGGCCGCGAGGTAGCCGCGCTGCTGGATGCTCTCGGTCAGGGTCGGCGGGATCTCGTACTCGCCGGCCGCGATGACGATGTCGTCGTACCGGTCACTGTGGTCGTAGCGGGCCTCCTCCACGCTGTCGATGTAGCGCAGGTTGGAGGCGTCGGTGCCGGTCAGGATGCCGGGAAGGGCCGGGGTGAGGGTGATGGAGTGGCGGACCGGTTCGATCTGGCTGAGGTGCATCCGGCGCCAGCGGATGACGGCGCCGCCTTCGCTGGTGGGCTCGATGGCGTAGCCGCGGTTGCTGGCCCGGCGGAGGAGGCTGAGGGCGTGGGCTTCGGTGGCGGTCCCGGTGCAGGTGCTGTCGGGGCTCTCGATGGTCTCAGTGAACACGGGTGCGTCTCCTTCGGCTTGAGGGCGGGTCAGGCGTTGTCGGCGGGCTCGTCGATGGGCGCGCCGTGGAGGGCGAACAGGGCGCGCAGGTACTCGTCGTTGTCGGCCTGCATGTCGGCGACCACCCTGCGCGCGGCCGGGAGGTGCGGGTCGCAGGCGCCGAGGCCGTAGCCGGTGCGGGCCTGGATGACGGTCGGGGTCTGGGTGTTCTGGCCGCCGAGGAGGCAGGCCACGCAGGGCATCGTGATGGTGAGGCGGGTTTCGCGGGGCTGGGCGGTGTTCACGGGGCGTCCTTCCGGTCGGGCGGGGTGGCGGTCAGGTGCGGGGGAAGCGGTGGCCGTGCTCGGCGAGCCAGGTGGCGAGGCGGAGGGCGGCGTCGGCGGTCTCGGTGTCGATGTCGAGCCCGGCCGGGCTGGCGAACACCTCGTCGATGTACTCGCGGTCGCCGTCGTACAGGTGGGCAGACCAGGGCTCCTGGTGCTCGCTGGCGGGGCGGTCCGCTCGCTCGCCGCAGTGGAGGTAGACCTTCGGTCCGGCGTGGGCCCGGTCCTCGTCGTCGGTGCGGTCGACTGCGGCCAGGACGTAGGAGATGCCGAAGTCCTCGACGAGGAAGGCGGGGATGCCGAACTCGGCGAGGGCGGCGATGAGCTTGTCACTCTCGCGCGGTCCGGCGCTGCCGGCCGCCTTGAGGGCGTAGCCGTGCTGGGCGGTCAGGTGGAAGGGCGGCTTGCCCTGGTTGCAGGGGCGCCGGTTGTCCTCGGCGATGACGGCGGCCAGGCGGTCGCGCTTGTAGTGGACGGTGTTGAGGACGCGCAGCCCCCAGGCCACGATCTCGTCGTCGTCGGATTCGAGCTGGCGTGTGTGGACGATGGTGTTGCGCCGCTTCAGGAGCTCGAAGTCGTCGCGGGCGAGCTGCTCGGTGACCGCGTTCAGGGGTTGCGGCCGGGCGGGGGCCCCGAGGGCGGGTTCCACGAGGTAGTCGAGGACTGCCGGGGAGATGTGGAAGTCCTGCTCGCCCAGCAGGTCCTTGGCCTCCTGCAGCGTGTTCAGGGTGACGCTGGGCAGGCTCTGGCCGGGGTCGGTCGGGGCCGTCGCGGCGGTGGCGGCCGCGTCGGCGAAGAGGTCGGCGAGTCGCTCGATCTTCCAGCGCTGCGGGTGGTAGGCGCGGTCGCGGACGAGGGTGGCGAAGAGGCGGAGGCGTCGGGCGACGGCCTCGGTGGCGGTGGTCTCGATGGTGGCCATGTCGGTCCTTCCTGGATGGGCTAGCTGGCGAGGGCCATGACGTGGGCGGCGATCCGGTGGGCGCACATGTAGGTGGCGCGGAGGCCGGCGGGGCAGGTGCAGGCGGCGCGGGCGGTCCGGTAGACGTCGAGGCCGTCGCTGCTGACGGCCACGTAGACGGCGTTCTTACCGGTGTCGCGGAGGGGGACGAGGCCGCCCATTTCCAGCAGCTCGACGGCCTTCTCGACGAGGTGCGGCTTGTGCTGGCGGGCGATCTCGGCGGCCTTGCCGGCCTTGCGGACCATCCGCCTGCACTTCGGACCAAATCCGTCGGGAGAAGCGTTGCGGAGCCGCCGTCCGCACTTCGTGCACCGGGTGTCCGGCTGGGCGTTCATGGCGGCTCCTTGCTGGTGGGTGGTGGTGTGTCGCGCATTCATCATTGACCAAATGCCTTGGGTTTACCTTCCCTATCCCGGTTTATTTGGTCAAAGAAAGGTCAAGAGACGGCCGCTCGCGAGGGGGGCGGAGCCGAGGCCTCGACCGGCGCCCAGGTCAGGCACCGAGGTCGCAGTGCTCACAGAAGACGACGTCGGCGCCGTCGGCGAGGCACACGAACTCGCGGCCACAGTCGCAGCGGCCGAGGTCAGGCAGCGCCGGTAGCGGCTCGGTGACGCGGACGGCCGGGACGGTGACGACGATGGCGGGGGCAGCGACGGGGGCCATGGGATCCTCCTGCGTTCTGTGTGGTGTTTTGTACCACTTCAATCATCCCCGACCCCGCGACCGTCCAACCTCGTTTGCCCAAGGTTTACGCAGGTCAGAGCGCACACGCACGGCAACAGTGACGCGGCTTCCAGGTTTATCCCGGTGGCCTTGTGCAAGACTCGCGGTATGGCCACCGACAGCCAGCCGCCGGAGAGCGGCTACGAGCCCAGCGCCCAGCTCAAGGAGCGGCTTGCCGCCTGGAATGCCGCCGTGGAGGAGGAGCCGAAAGCCCGCGAGGTCCTGGAGCAGGGCATCGCGACCGAGCTGACCGAGAACCTCCAGCTCACGCTGAACGAGCTTGCGCAGCACATGCCGTGGACGTCGGAGATGCTTCGTCTCCTCATGGCCAAGCGGGGCGTGCCGCCTCGCGACCGGCACCGCAAGAGCGAGGGCGATCAGGCGGCGTACACGCCGAGCGACCGGCTCCGTGACCAGCTCGCCGGCTGGCACATCGCCGTGGACAACGAGAAGAAGGCGCGCGCGGCCCTCGAGGAGGCCGTCGCGAACGACCTGAAGGCGAATCCGCAGCTGACGAACCCGGAGATCGCCGAGCATCTGCCGTGGGGCCAGGAGCAGGTGCGGGTCATCGCGCGGGCGCACGACGTGCCGCGGCGGAGGAAGCGGTCGTCGGAACACCGGCTGACCGTCGAGAACGGAGTGCCGAAGACGGTCACGGTCCCGTACGACTGGTACATCAAGCAGCCGGGCGCCGATCCGAACATCGCGAAGCGGTAGCTCGCCGTCCGAAGGGCCGTGCACCTCGCGGGTGCACGGCCCTTCGGCGTATGGCGGGCGTCCTCAGAAGTGTTCGAGGACGAAGCTCAGGATGACGATGGCCACGAACACCGCGGCGACGGCCTGGACGCGGGGCACGTCGGCGAGGCCGCCGCCGGAGAGGGTGATGATCCGCTCGCCGTCCGGGATGTGGCCGCCGTGCGCGGTGTCGCGGTGGACGCGCCGCTCGCGGCGGAGGTCGGCGTCGGTCCGGCAGACGGGCGACGTCGTCGCGCACTGGTCGCAGCGGTACTTGAGGGCGGCCACGGCTCCTCCCTTCCTCACGGCGTTGCCTGCTCCCATGCTGGCGGACCTCCTCGGTGCGCGGTACGTGTTTCTCGGCGTTGGGCCTGAACAAGTTCGTTCGACTCAGGTGAGCCGGTTGTAGCGGTGGGTGTCGGCGGGGTTGCGGAGGATCGTGAGCCCGTCGCGTTCAATGCGCACTACACCGGACCCCACTCCGGGCCCCCTCTCGGGCGTTGTTGGCGTTGGCGTTGGCTCCTGACCTGCGGCAACAACGCTTTCCAGGGGCGCTTCAAGGGGAGGGGGCGGCGGCGGGAAGTCGGAGCGGTGCACGCCGGGCCCGTTCCCGGCTGCTGTCCGCACCCCCGCTCGCACCCGGATGTGGGCCCCGGCGAGGGCCTTCCGGACGGCCCTCGTATCGGCCATTCCGTGGTGCCCGCAGAGGGTAGTGAGGAGCACTCCGCGCCCCTCTCCGACGAGGGCGTGGAGGGACCCGGCGAGGGCCTCGATCGAGGGCTGTTCGGGGGCCTCTTCCGGAGGCTCGGCAGGGGCCTGCGGCGGGGCCTCGTCGACGTCGCCGGCAGGGGTCTCCTCGGCGGCCTGGTCGGGTGCCTCGTCAGTGGCCGGGCCGGGGGCCGCGGGGAGGCGGCTGGCCCAGCTGCCGTTCACGCGCCAGGACGCCGTCACGCAGGCGAGGAACAGTCCGCCGGCTGCGGCGAGCGGCACTGTGTCGGGCCAGGTCCCCCAGGCCCGGTAGGCGCAGTAGCCGCTGACGAACAGGGCGCCGAAGCGGGCGTACGGCGGCATGTTCTTCGGCTGCCACTCCCCTCCTGTCCAGCGGAAGATGACCCGGACGAGGATCAGTCCCCCGCGCGCGAGTTCCCGGAAGACGAAGAGGGGCCCGTAATGCCAAGGGGTGTCGTCCTTCGGCCGGGGTTGGGCCTTGCGGTCGCGGCGCCGTTCCTTGCAGGCCGCGCGGGTGCGGCGGGCGGCCCGCACCATCGCGTTGATGAGGCCGGCGGCCCAGGTGAGGGACACGTAGTCGGTCAGGTCGGGCATCGCGAACGCCCGCCGGACGACGACCTCCTTGTCCTCGTGGTCCAGGGCGTCGCCATCGTCGGCGGGCCCGGTCTCCGGCGGCACCGTGTCGGCGGCCGCGGTGTCGGGCGGCTGCGGGGTGCCGGTGTGGGGCTGGTCGTCGTCGGGCTCGGGTACGAGGTGCAGCGCGGTACTCATCCGGATCAGGACCAGTGCATGGCGACGATTTCGATGCGTTCGGCGACCCATGCGAAGGGGCCGCCCGCTCCCGCGCTGACGGTGAAGAACGCGATGCCGGTGAGGGCGACCTGACGCAGGGACAGTTTCCGGAAGCAGACCAGGACGAGGATGCACAGGGCGAAACCTGCGCTGGTCATCGTCGGGACGGTCTCTCCGACGAGGCCGAGGACGTCGTTGATGAGGTCGGCGAGCCAGGAGAACGGCGGCCCGGCGGCCTGGTAGGCGCAGCCGGCGACCATGGCGAGGAACAGCGTCCAGCCCCAGGAGAGGGTGCCGAGCCGGCCGCCCCCGGTGGTGCCGAAGATGAGCAGCAGCGTGAGCCCCAGGGCGACGCCGCCGATACCGAGGTGGATGTCCACAGGAGTGCTCCGGTCAGTTTCCGAGGGGGGAGCCGTACCAGAGGGCTCCGATGATGACGGTGGTGGTGAGGCCGCGGGCCGCCCAGGCGATCGGCGGGAACCAGCGGCGTGACCTGCGGTCGAAGAGCAGGATCACGACGCCGAGCGCGTACGTGCCGATGGCCTTGGCGCTGCCGGTGCCGTGGAGGGTGACGTACTCGGCTCCGGCGACCGCCTGGCCGAAGGCGCCGGCGTAGATACCGCCCGCGAGGCCGGTGACGTGATACACGAGCCACTTCGTGTGAGGCTCGATGCTCCCCCACCACGTGAACAGGTTGTGTCCGGGCTGTGGCAGGCCGGGCGGGCGGCCGAGGGCGGGGCGGGACCAGCTGCGGCGCCGGGACGGCGCGTGCGGTTCGGAGCCGTCGTGCTGTTCGTCTTCGTCGACCTGGTCGTGCTCGACGTGCGGCGGGTTCTGCTTGGGCTTGATGACGCGCCGCCAGGCCGGGCGCTTCGTCGCGGGCTCCGACTCGGGTTCTGGCTCCGCCTCGGGCTCGGGCTGCGGCTCGGGCTCAGGCTCGGGGCCGTCGGCGGACAGGCCCGGCTTCTTCTCGGCCCACCAGTCCGGCAGGCGGTCGTTGGCGGCGCGCCGCTCCGGCTCTGCTGCCGGGGCCTCGGGCTCGACCGGGGCCGGGGCGGCCGGCCGCGCGGTCCGGTGAACGCGCGGGAGCCGGATACGTCCCCGGGGCTTTGTCGTCTCCTCGGGCACCGGCGGCGGGAACGGCGGTGGCGGCGGGTAGGTGGCCGCGTCCGTGCCCTGGGGGCGGGTGTCCATCGGTCAGTTCCTTCCGTACGGCTTGAGGAGGCGGGCGGCGCGCCAGCCGATGAGCGGTCCGATGCCGTTGGGGCGGCGGGCCAGTCGGCGCAGGGTCGGGACGAGGTGGTCGGCGGGGACGATGTGGATGCCGTCGAGGAGCAGTTCGCCGCCTTCGACGGGCGGGCCGTCCATGGCGACGACCGGGATGACGGGGAGGCCGAGGACCTGCGAGACGATGCGCGCCTCGTGGTGGAGGCCGCGGAGGCGTTCGGTGACGTCGTGGGTGCCGTGGAGGAGGCGGCCGCCGACGAGGCGGATGCGGTACCGGCTGGGCCAGCGCTTGGTGTCGATGACGAAGACGACGCCGCACAGGGTCACCACGATGTGGTCGACGTTCGCGCGGCCGGTCGGCAGTCGCCGGTCGTGGAGGACGATCCACGCCCGCAGCCACAGCGGGCTGAGCCGTGCGGCGGTGCGCCGCTCGCCGTCGGCGCCGGCCTGCCACTGGGCGGCGGTCCGGCGGTTGGGGCTGTGCCGGCTGGTGACCGCTTCGGTGAGGCGGGCGAGCGGCCCGTGGAGCTGGCGGGCGCGGGCTGCGGCCGAGGCGCCTGCCCCTCCCCCGCGCACGCGGTGAAGGCCCCAGGCGCACAGGGCGATGACGGCGATGACGCTGCCTAAGCTCACGACACCCTCTTCTTCTTGGGCTTCTCGATGCGGCCTCGGGTGCGGCGGACGGTTTCGGTGAGCTTGTCGCTCTGGCCGTGGACCTCGGCGACCTTCGTGGTCAGGTCGGCGTCGCTGATCTTCGGTTCGGCGGCGAGGATCTTGCGGATCGTTCCGGCGATCGACGGCGCGTCGATGGGGCGGACGTTGCCGTCGCCCGCACCGGACGTGTCCGGGTTCGGTCCGGACGCGGGCGGCTCGGGCGGGGTGACGGGCGCGGACACGCGCGGGACGGCCGGGTGCTCAGGCGGGGTGACCGGCACGGGCGCGGGCGGGGCAGATGGCGGCTCGGGCGGTAGGGCGGGCTCCGGAGACGGCTCCGCCACCTCCTGCCCAGGCACCGGCACGGACACGTCCGGACGCTGACCGGACACGGCGGGCTCGCCCTTCACGGACTTCGTGAGCGCGTGCGCCGCCTGATACTCCGGGCCACCCACGGCCCGCTGGTACGCCTCGCCGCGGTGCAGCTTCCGCAGCCGGTCGCCGAGCAGGGCCCGGCCGGCCGCCGCCTGCTCCTGCCGCACCACCCACATTGCGACGCCCCGGTTCAGCGGCACTTGGTAGCGGCGCAGCAGCAGAGTCCAGAAGCCCTTGGCGAGGAGGTCGATGCACGCGCCGACCGCGCCGACCCACGGCAGGCCGTGAGTCCATCCGTTGAGGAACACCGCGCCCATGCCGATGACGAGCGCGATCCAGCCGCCGGCGCGGGCCGGGAGCGCACGATCGGGGTCGATCCGTCCGTCGATCCACTCCAGGGCCAGGCACCCCAGCCACGTCGCCGTGAAGACCAACCCGAGCGCGTAGCTGACGACCGGGTGGAGGAGTTCGGACAGCAGGCCGCCGATACTCGCCGACGTCCCCACGGACGCCACGACGGTGAGGAAGATGGCCAGCCCGATGACGCCGCGCAGGAGGATGGTCTCCCAGTCGGTCGGCGGGACCGGCTCGTCGACGACGTACTCCTCGTCGTGCGTCGACTCCACGCCGTCGATCACGGTCGTCACCGGCCGCGTCCGCTTCACGCGGCGGTACTTCACACCGGGCTCCCGGTGCTGCGGAGCGTCAGGAGTCTCGCGGGTCATGCTGTGCGCCCTTCGCGTGGGGTCGGCTTGGACAAAGGAGGGAGGCCGGGCCCGGTTTCAGAGAGGGGAGGGCCCGGCCTGGTCGGGGGCAGTCAGCCGCAGAGGATGCCGTCCAGGACTCGCCTGGTGTGCGCGGCGGGGTTCCTGTTGGGGCTGGCCTTGGCCACGACGGTCAGGCACTTGCCGTCGGTGCCGGTGAAGGCGATCGGCCCGGCGTACGAACGGAACAGGCCCTCGTCGGAGTTGGCCTTGCTCGTGCCGACGACCGTGGCCCACACGTGCAGGTAGCGGGTCGACGTCTTCTCGGACACCGTCTTGAGGCAGTTCGTGCCGCCGTGCGCGGGCGAGTAGAAGACCTCGACGTGCGCGGAGCCGCTGACCGTGTACGTGGCGACCCTCGCGCCGGGGCAGGAGCCGGTCGGCGGGGCCATCGGGTCGGCCGCGGCAGCGGGGGTGGGGACCAGCAGGGCGGCCGTGAGAGCGATGGCGGCCGGGCTGGCGAGGAGCGCCGTGTTGACGCTAGCGCGCTTGAAGTTCACAGAGTTCTCCCAGGAGTTCGTGAGGTAGCTCAGGGGCTGGCACCGTGCGCCAGCAGAGAAAGGGGCGGTGCGGGCCCCGGTCGGCGGGGCCTGCGGCCGCAGGTCAGCGAGGGCTAGTCGTCGTCGCGGCGGTCGAACGGGATACCGGCCGCGTCGCCGTCCCGGAACACGGCGGCCCGGTGGCCGGCGCGGCGGACCGCGGAGGCCTGCTCCTCGCGCTCCTGGTCGCGCCGACTCATGTCGGCGGCGAGCTGGCGGTCCGAGCCCGGCTTCAACGACTGGACGAAGGCGCGGATCCCCATCAGGACCGCCCCCTCGGAGTCCCGGCCGACTCGCTGCCGTGAGAACGGGCAGCGGCCGACTGGTTCCTCGCGTCGGCCTGGCGCTGCGCGCGCTCGGCCGAGGTCCCGTAGTCCTTCTTCGCCTCGGCCAGGATCCGGGTGACGGTCTCGTTCGGCATCAGCCCCGGACCTCCTTCGCGGCCCGGTCCGTGGCGGGCCGCTGCCCGGGCACGGGGACGCGCGGGATCACCGGCTTGTTGTCGTCGTCGGACCACTCGTGCGCGGCCGACGCCTTGCGGACGAGCAGCGCGAACTCGCCGCGCGTGATGCCCGGCGGAATCTCCGGCATGACGGCCATCGCCGCCTGCGCGAGCTTCGTGGCCTGGCCCGTCGAGCGGCGCTCGATGACGTCGTACGCCTCGGCGCTGGTGCAGAGCAGCACGGAGCCGGCGTCGATCGGTTCGGTCGGGTGGGTCTCGGTGAAGTGGTCGGCGACGGCGATCAACACGCGGCCGACCAGGACCTTCGGGTCTTCGGTCTCGCCCTGGGTCTTCCCAGAGACCTGATCAGTACAGTTGGGCACTGCGTCATCCCTGTCGGTAGCAGGTGTGGCGTGTCCCGAACCGTGTGCAACCACGGGACGGGCTGAGGCGGTGCCCGGTGTGCAACCACCGGGCACCGCCGCTTTCAGCAGCCCCGGCCTTGTGTGCAACCACGCGGCCGGGGCTTTCTGCTGATGTTTGAATACTACGCGCAACCTCGTTACATTTGTCAACGGGTTGCCGGAGAGGACGGTGCCGTGTCGGACGAGCACCCGGAGAGCGGAGGGGATCCCTTGCTGACGATCGCCGAGATCACGCAGCGCTTCCCCGTGAGCCGCCAAACGATCCATCGCCTACGAGCGCGCGGCCTCTTCCCCGCCCCGGAGCCGAGCCCTGGGAGCACCCGGCTGAAGTGGCGTGAGTCTCGCGTCGCGTCGTACTTCGCCGAGAACCCCCTCCGCCCAGGCACTCGCACAGACCTGCAACGGCAGCACGAGGAGCAGACAGGCAATGACGGCGATACGGGAGACGGGGGCCAGTCGCCCCGCCAAGGAGAGGCCTGACCGAGCAGCACGGGGGACCATCACACACCCGTCGAGCCCGGACGACGTAGCCGTGTACCGCCTCTACGACGAGGTCGGCGAACTCCTGTACGTCGGTATCAGCAAAGATCCCTGGCACCGCTGCGCCGACGAGCACCGGCACACCCATTGGTGGCGAGACGTCAGCTCCTTCGAATGGAGCTGGCACACGTCGCGCGCGGCCGCCCGCGACGTGGAGCGAGCCACCCTCTCTGCCGACCTCGCGAAGTACAACGTGCACAGCACGCCGCGACACGGCGAGAACCAACGCCGCCGGCGCGCATAGGGCCACCGCCCAGGGCGCACGAAGGCCCCCGTCACAGAGCGGGGGCCTTCGAGGAACGCGCGGGCTGAAGCGAACACCAGTCACCGACACCCGGAGAGTAGCAGAGCGTGCACGCCGCGTGACGGTGCGGTGGTGGTCGCGTGCGTGCGCGAGGTGTCGCCCGGTCGGGCGGCGGGTGTCGGTGTTCGGCGCGGCGGTTGGGTGAGCCGGCTACTTCTGCGGTTCCAGATCAGGGGAGCGGGAGTGGACATGCGTGGGCGCGTGGCAGGTGCGCGAGGAGATCACTGGACGAAGTCGGTCAGGTTGGTGAGGTTCGCATACGCAGTCTCAGCTCGGCGTGCCTCGGGGGCGTTCGGTGCGCAAGCAAGGAACTCGGCAGTCGGGCCGTCGAAGGTGATGTTGCCTTGTGTGAGGACGCACACGTGGTCCGTCTCTTCCGCGAGGTCGGACACGCTATCGGTGGACATGAGGACGCGCACATCCGTGGCCAGGCCCCGGATGAGGTCTCGGAAGTCGCGACGCTGGGTGGGGTCCATGCCTGTGGTGGGCTCGTCAAGGAAGAGGGTGTCGGCGCCGTGGACGAGTGCGGAGGCGAGGCCCACGCGGCGGAGCTGCCCTCTGGAGAGCTTCTTCGTCTTGGTGTCGGAGTGCTCGCGCATCTGCACATGTTCGAGAGCCCGGGCGGATGCCTCCCACGCCGCGGCCCGGGGCATGCCGTTGCGCCGGCCGTTGTAGGCCACCTGTTCGCGTGCTGTGAGACCGGCCTTTGGCGTAATGGTCTGCGACATCCATGCGACTCGCGCGCGAAACTCCTTGGCCTCTGAACCGATGCAGCCATAACTCACGGACCCGCTGTCCGGGCGATTCACCCCTGAGGCCAGCTTCAGGAGTGTGGACTTTCCTGCGCCTTCAGGTCCGAGGAGAACAGTGAAGCCATCGGGTACCCGGTAGCTGAGGTGCGAGATGACGTTCTTGCTGCGGCGTCCGTAGGCGTAGGAGACATCTACGAGCTGAACTGTCATGAAGAGAACCGCCTTTCAGGCGTAGTTGCGTGTACAGGCCTGAACGGCAAGGGCACCTGCAAAGGCGAAGAGCTCGGTACGCGGCGGGCACGCACCCCACTGGGCGCAGGGTGACGGCCCGGGGCCCACGGGTTGGGTCTCCCGAGGAGATCACGATGATTACCCAGCCCACGACGTAGGGGCTCGGCACTGGGGGATGCAGCGATCGACTCTCGCCTTCGGTGGGCCGTTGCCTCTGGCACCGACTCCGACCAGTACATGGTCTGCACGGAGTCGGCGGCTGGGCAGGACACGCGACACAGGCGCTGGTGAAACCGGCCCGCATTGCCATCGGAGCGAAGGTTACGGCTTTCAGGACGCTTTGACAGAGCGGATGCCTGTGACTGCCATCAGTACCGCTGTCAGGGACCACGCGGGGATACTGTTCGCCGGGTACAGGACCACGGCCCACCAGGCGTGGCTTCCTCCGGGGCCGCGTCCCGCAGCGATGCTGGCGATCATCAGCATCATGCCCGTGGCGATTCCTGATGCACTGTTGCCCACCTGGGAGATCAGGAGACCGATGCAGGTCAGCAGCAGGACGTTGCGGGCGTTGTCGAAGCCGGTCACGAAGCCGGCTGCCAGACACAGGCCAAATGCGGATGCTACGAATGCCGCATCGATCGCGGCGAGGGGCACTGCGGCGGTCCGCTCAATGTGATCGGCCCGTCGACTGAGGCAGTACAGGGTCGTGGAAGACACCAGCAGGGGGGTGAAGTAGGCCAAGGGCGCAACGCCGCTGCCGTTGAGTGCTGGAAGCTCGATGCTGCTCGTTCCTGACAGCTGACACACAACTGCCATCAAGACGATGGCCCCGGCTGCAGCCCACCACTTCCGCACTGCTGTCACATAGAGTCTCACCGCGCCCCCTGTGCTGTGCAGGCGTGGTCGAGGACCTGCTGCGTGAACCAGGCGGACTGCTGCTTCGCCGGCTTTTCGAGGACAGGGCCTACCAGTCCCCACAGCTGCGGATCGGTTACCTGGCGCACCTCATCCTTGTCTCCTGCAACGGCAGTGGCCCATACGAGTTCCGGAGCGGACGGGCCGCCGCAGGACTGCTTCCCGTGCTGGGCCGCGGTTCCCTCGACAGCCGATACGGCCATGACATCGGCGGCCGTGTGGTAGGCAGGCTGCTGCTGAGCGGCAGGCAGTGCCCAGTGCAGTCGCCACACGCCCGGTGCGAGCTTCACTGACGGAGACAGGATTTCCATACGCTTGGGCTGCGTGACGCCGGCGGCGACCAGAGCGTTGAGCGGACCGCGAGTGCTGCGGCGGATCTGCGGAATGTAGGAGCGGTACTCCGGTGGAACACAGATCTGCGGAGCGGTGCCAGAACACGTGGACTCAACGGCGCGGACGGTTGACGGGTTGCTGAAGCCCCATCCGCTGACTGCGACGTAGCCCCCGAGGAGCGCTACCGCGGTGGCACCTGCACCGGCGGAAAGGAAGATCCGACGGGAACCAGTACGGGTGAGTAGCCACGCCACACCTATCAGGCAGCCTGTGAAGATCCATGGCACGAAGTAGATTTCGGGCCGGTGGACATCAGTGATGGTGGATGTTCCGTCGATGAACCCGCCGAGGTGCCTCAGCCATGCGTTCGACATGGCATGCGGCATGGTCAGCCAGGCCCAGCACGCTGCTGCTGCGGCCGGTGCGGCAATGCTCTTAGGGAGACGCGCACCGAGGTACCAGCCGATCACCGCCCACTCGGCAGAGACGATGATCACGTGTACCAGTGCAGTCCACCCCGCACCGGAGGGAAATACCCCTGTGTTGATCCGCGCCATGACGACGGCGAACAGGAGAAGCACAGCCCCCAGCGCGGCGATGGGAGCGCCACCGAACAGCAGCAGCGACCACCGTGACCGGGCGGCAGTGATCAGCATGGAGCGTATGGGCCGCAAGCGACCCGAATCCCATGCGGCACACGCGGCAAGAGCCGGGGCGATCGTGGCCAGTGCAGAGATTACGCTCTCACCCGACTCGATTCCGTAATGCGACGGAACGGTGAAAATCATGCTCTCCATGTACAAGTACACGAAAAGGACTGCCGGCAGGATGATCCATGGAGCCGCCGAACGCAGCATCTGACGCCAGATGATCACCGCGATCCCCCTTCGAGGACAGCGGTGTAGGCGTCTTCAGCGGCGCGCTCAGGGTGACCCTGGTTACCCGAACGGGCAAGGAACGAAGGGACAGGTCCCTCGAACAGGACGCTGCCCCCGTTGAGCACGACGACGTCACTGAAGGCTTCACTGATGTCAGCGATGTCATGCGTGGAGACGATCACCTGCACGTCGTTCCGCAGTGACGTGATGAGCTGGAGGAAAGATCTCCGCTGTTTGGGATCGAGCCCCACCGTAGGTTCATCAAGGAGCAGGACCTTTGCCCGGTGAACGAGCGCCTGAGCGATCGCGACACGCTGCTGCTGCCCGCCGGACAGCTCGGTGACCTTCCGGTCCACTTGCTTGCCAAGGCCTACACGTTCCAACGCCTCACCGGACGCGCTCGACGCGTCGCGGTGTGCCATGCCCTTGAGCCACCCCGCGTAGGTGACGTGCTGACGGCACGTCATCCCAGAGAGAAACGCCGGCTTCTGCGGAAGCCAGGCAACTGAAGCGCGGTAGGCCGCAGACTGCTTGCGGTTCCACGGGCTCAGGCCGTCGAATGTCACGCGCCCCGACCGTGGGCGCAGTGCGCTCGCCCCCAGCGACAGCAGCGTGCTCTTGCCGGCTCCATTAGGGCCGAGGAGGACGGTGGCTCCGGAGGTGAAAGCCAGATTCAGGCTCTGGATGACGTCATCACCGCCCCGGTAGCCGAAGGTGCACTCACGGAAGGTGAGAGTCATTGAGGGGCCTTTCTGTGCCCCGGGCCCGCCGCACGGTGTGCGGCGGGCCCGGCGGACTGTCGATCAGTAGTAGACGGTCAGCGACGACACCGACGTCGGGGCGTAGTTGTTGGACCCGTAGTTGACGACGAAGTAGTAGTTGCCACTGCCGTGGTCGTCCCAGTTGCCGGTGGACGTGGCGCCGGAGTACTCGAAGCACTTGGTGAAGTTCGCGTTGGTGTACTTCGGGTCAGGCCCGACGGTGTCCTTGCGCAGTATCACACCCACGGCCTGCGTCCCACTACTCTTGCAAGTGGTGAACTTGATCGTCGTGGAGCCGCCGGTGTCGGTCCAGCGGCGCGACTCGAAGTCGTTGTACACGTTACTGAGGGAGCTGGACCAGGAGGACGCCTGAGCCGGCGCCGCGAGAGCACCAATGGATGCCGCTACCGCCGCCGTGCCGATGATCAGGGCGCGCTTGCCTGCGCGGGTCATCGTCGAGCCGTTCATCGATAAGCCTTCCTGTAAGACAGGTTGAGGTTGACCGCCAGATCAAATCCCGGCGATCACGCCCCGGGTATGGCGGAGGCCACACTTCCGCCTCAGAAGTTCCTCAAGTTTGAGCTTCTGGTGGATGCCGTGTGACCGCGGGGTGGGTTCCATGTCGCTCGCGAAGGCGGTATAGGCCACTAGTCCCGAAATACTCCGGTCGTGATTACCCATCAGGGCGATTCCTCTGGCTCAGCGTCAGCCCAACAGATGCGGTTGCCATCTAGCAGCGGGTCGTCGAGGAGACGAGAGCGGGAAGCTGAGCGCGTGCCGACGGAAGACGCGGTCGGCACCGGTCCGCTATCAGACGGCCATGACGGCTGCGGCGACGGCAATCCACCCCTTGTGGAGCGCCTGGTCGATGAGCGGCCGGCGGCGGGGTCGCGGGTGAGCCACTTGGCCTTTCCGGCGCGGTGGGCGGCTCGGACGATGGCGGGTGCACCGTCGCTGGTGTCGTCCCAGTGGGTGGCGCACCGGTCGATCGCGTAAGGCATGAAGGCAGAGACGGCGAGGCCGGCCAGCGCACGTCGGCCGCTGAGCTGAAGACGCAGCTCCTGGTTCGCGGCGGCGAGGCGATGGCCTCGGGCCGTGTCCGGGCAGCGTCCGCCCTGGTCGGAGGCAGCCCGCAGTCGGGTGCCTCTCCGGCGGTGAGCAATGCCCGGACGGCGCCGCCCCGGGCGGGCGGCGTGTCCGGATGGCTGTCCGGGCCGGTTACTCGGTGGCCACCGTGGTGTTCGCGGCCGGGCCCGACTCGGAGTCTCCAGGCTCGCTCAGGATGATCGGCACGGCCGACGTCAGGTTCGGGTCGGCCATCCCGGCGTCGTTCGGCGGGGCGTGGAGCGGACCGCCGGCGTGGGGCAGCCGCGTCGGGTGGTCGAGGCGGACCAGGAGGTGAAGCATCTCCGCGAGCCGGTCGGCCATGTACCGGGCGCACTCCGGGGACAGGTCGAGCGCCCACCCGGCGTGGCACTGCTGGAGCGCGTACGCGATCTCCTGAGGGGTCGCCGGCCGGACGCCGGGTGCCGGGTTCAGGGCCTCGTCCCACTGGTAGTCGCAGCGCTGGCACTGCCGTTCCAGGCGTTCCGGGAGCGGCCCGCGGACATCGGTGCTGCCGTTGTAGTCCCACAGGCCGCGCGGGCACGCCGGCCGATAGCGGGTGAACGCTTCCGGGTGGGCGCACTTCGCGCAGACGCTCTCGTCTCCGGTGAACGGCGGCAGGGTCTCGGTGCGCTCGACGACGGCCGCGGTGACGAGGTGGTCGGTGTGGGGCATGTCTGGCGTCCTTCGCTGGGCGACGGTCGGCGGCACCGCACGGGAGGATCGCCTCGCCTCGTGCGGTGCCGGGGGATGGTAGAGCGTTCAGGAGGGGCCGTTTCCACGCGCGCGCGGCGGGCGGGACCGCACGGCCAGGTACAGCTCGACGTCCCAGCGCCGGTAGCGGATCGCGCCGGAGGGCAGCTTCCGGTACGGGAGGCCGGCCCCGAGCGACCGCTGGTTCTTGAGGGTCTTGACGCTGTGGCCGGTCTCGTCGGCGACCTGCTGGGGGGTGAGCCACTCCTCGGCGGCGAGCTCCTGCGGGGTGAGCCAGCCGGTGTCCGGCGGGCCCTCCAGGGAGCGGAGGGCTTCCTCGGCGACGCGTCGTCGGCGGGCGGGGATGCCGGTGTCGCAGCAGGCTTCCCGCCCCCAGGAGTTCGGGTGCGGCTCGGTGTTGTCGCCGTGATAGCGGCAGGTGGCGGGGAGGGCTTCGAGGGCGCGGCGTACGGCGGCCGCGGCGGTGGCGGTCACGGCAGAGCCTCGCCCTCGTGTGCGGGCGGCGGTAGCTCGGACCAGCCGAACGGGGACTCGTCGCGGTCGGTGTCGCTCTCGACGTCCAGGAGGCGGCCGAGGTCGGCGCGGGCCGCGCTCGTGTCGGCCGCCTGGCGAGCGGCGCGGGCGGCGACGGCCATGTCGAAGACGGCGGTGATGCCGTGTGCGAGGTCCGGTGTGCCGCTCGTGTCGGCGCCTGCGGCGAACGCGTCGAACAAGGCGACGGCCATGTCGAAGTCGTTGTTCGCGCAGGCGGCGACGAAGCGGACCGCGAAGCGGAGCGGCGGCGGCATGTCGTCGATGCTCGCCGGCTGCCCGCCCGGGCCCTGGACGTGGATCGTGACGGGGTGGTCGGGGTCGGTGTTCTGCTCGCGGGCGGCCTCGGCGAGGACGCACAGCATGCCGAAGGTGCTGCCGCGTCCGCCGTCGACGTACGGCTGGAGCATCGTGAGGGCGGTTTCCCTGCGGCCGAGGGTGCCGTAGGTGACGGCGTCGAGGATCGGCTGGGCGTCGGAGGTCACGGCCGGTCGTGCCTTTCTGTGCTGCTCGGGGCCGGCCCGGCGGGGAAGCCGGGCCGCGGGTTCGAGGTGTGCCGGACGCTCGCGAGGGCGCGGGCGACGGCCTGCGGCCCGTACCGGGCGGTCGCGGCGTCGGTGCCTTGCTCCTCGATGGCGTGCAGCACTTCGCCGTGCTGCACCCCGTCGGGCACGGGCCGGGCCGGCCGTCGGGCTGCGGTGCCGCACAGCAGGCACGAGTTGTCGGCCGTCGGGTCGATCGGCCCGCCGGGGTGCTTCGCGCACTGGTTCCCGGCCTGCCGCTTGCCCTGCGCCTGGGCGACCAGGCGGCGGGTGCGGTCGAGGTCGTCGGCGAGGTCAGCGAGCGTCGCGTCAGTGATGTCGGCGCGGTTGCTGAACTCGCAGATGGCGCGGAGGGCTTGGCCGATCGCGGGCAGCAGGTCGGGGTTCATCCGGCAGTCACCGGCCTTCGTGGGGCTCCCTGTCGGGAGGGCTTCGGGTGGTGTGCGCGCCAGCCGCTCATGTGCTGGGCAAGCCGGTGCTCCAGGAGGTCGCCGAACACACCGGCGCGGGACAGCTCGGCGCGGAGCCGGTCCTCCTCGGCGGCCTCGTCCCGGCTCCAGGCGTCGACGGCGCCGTGAGCAGCCGCGTGGGCGGCGCTCTCGGCTTCCAGACGCTTCCGGATCCCCTCGGCCGCACGGGCGGCCTCAAGGCGTTCCGCGTGCCGCTCCTGGCAGGCCCGGCAGGCGCCGCCGCCGATGATCTGCCCGTCCTCGCACCCAGAGTCAGGGCAGTCCTGGGCGAGGATCGCAGCCTCCAGCCACGAGTTCCGGTTCCGGATCCGGTCACAGCCGTCCGGGTTCTCGGGGCTGCGGCGCGGAGCCGGGCACCCCGCCCCCGTGCACCGGTCGCAGCCGCGATAGCCGCGCGCCGAGCGCTCCTCGGCGTTCTCACCGAACCAGCGCCGGTTCATCCGGGCGATCACCTGCTCCGGCGTCCTGCGCGGAATCCCGGCCGCCACGTTGCCGTCCAGCAGCTCGTTGATCGCCCGGTGCAGCCCGACGAACAGCTTCGTTCCGGGGCGAGCCACGGCGGCCGGGATCGCCGCCCGCACCAGATCGAAGCCAGGCGACTCCATGCGGGGCCTGGTCCTCGCCGGCGCGGGCCTCGAGGACGTCTTGCGCTGGACAGGGAGCTTCGGTTCGGACGCGGCGCAGCCGCCCCCGTCCTCGCCGATTTCCTCAGCCGCACCGTCACGCTCGCCCGCAGACGCGAAACCACCTGCACCTTGGCCTACGGCGTCAGCCACAGCGGCGGTTGTCTCGTCTTCTGGGGTTTCTACCGTCTTCTTAGAGACTCGGGGTTCCACCGAGTCCCGGTCAAACCCCGAGTCGGTGGAACCCTGGTCTCCGGCTCCGGGAATTCCAGGAGCCGGTGCCGCTTCAACAGGGCCGCCCTGGGCCGCACTTACCGACGACTTCACGGCGCGCACGGCGGCCTTCTTGGCCAGCTTCTCCCGGCGCGCCTGGGCGCGCTTGATCGCAGTGGCCGTAGGCGGGATGACCTCGACCCGCCGCGCATCCGGGTCTTCCTCCCGGATGTCCGCGAGCAGCTGCTCCACTTCGGCGTCGGTGGCCGGCGGGGCGTAGACGGCTACCTCCGTGCGCCAGCGACTGCCAGCGCCCTGGATGCGTACCTTGACGACGTACCGGGCCACCTGGAGGGCGCCCATGGCATGCGCCATGGCGTCCTCACCGTGCCCGTACTTCGCACCGACGGCGGCGAGGGTGATATCCCAGCCGTCCTTGTGGCGCAGCAGGGCCGTCAGGAGCCCAAGCGCCGTCAGATCCAGATTCGGGGAGTCGTCGACGGACTCGTTGGGCACCTGCGCGAACCGGGGCGGGCGACCGCTCCGCTTCCTCATGGTGTCTCTTCTCGGTTGTGCTGTCGGGTGGTTGGGGGTCAGGCCGAGGCCGGGCCGAGCAAGTCGTCCAGCCGGGGAGGTTCCGGGGCGGGCGGCGGCGGGCGCGCCGCGCGGAGGTACCTCTCGCGGGCGCGGATCTCCTCGTCGGCCCGCTCCATCACCTCGTCGCTGGGCTCGGCGAAGGCAGCGAGGTGGTACGCCCGCGCCTTGGCGGCGAAGGGACGCGTGGCGGGCCCCCACTGAGCCATGCCGTCGTGACGCTGCATCAGCGCGTTGCACTTGTCGCAGAGGAGCCCTCGGACGAAGAACAGCCCCTTGCCCTGGAAGTGGTCGATGACCAGCTCCCCGCGCGGCGTCTCGCGGCCGAGGCGCTGGCAGATCTCGCACCGGTCGTCCGCCCGGTCCCGCATCGCCTCGTACTCGTCGCAGGTCAGGTTGTAGGTCACCGCGTGCGTGCATTGCCCGTCGGAGGGCCTCTGGTGCCCGTAGTCCGTGCGCCGGGCCCCCTCTGCCGCCACTTTCTGGGCAGGCCCGAGCACCCCCAAGGGGAGGTCGTTGATCATGCTCGAATTGTACAACCCGACGCATTGAACTTTAGGACGGACATGAATGCTCGTCTGGGCGTCATGTACGCTTCCCGTATGAGTCAGTCGCAGGAAGTGCAGATGGGCGTTTCGGACGCCCGCGCGAACCTGACCGAGGTCATCGCCAAGGTCCGCCTGCTGGGGCAGCGGGTGGTCCTGACGCGGCGCGACAAGCCGCAGGCTGTGCTCGTGTCGCACGAGTTCTACGAGCGCGCCGTGAAGGCCCTCGACGAGCAGCCGGCTTCCTGACGCTCGGTTCACCACAGGCCGCTCCCCCATCAGGGCGGCCCCTTCGCCATGCCCGCTCACCCGCGTCATGACCGCCTCCGGGCCTTGTGCCGGTACGCGTCCATGTCGGCAACCCCTGCGGGCAGTTCGGCTGGCCGCGCGGCTACGCGGTCCGCGGGGCCGGTGCGGGGCGTGCAGGTCGCGACGTGCGGCTTGTGGAGGCGTTCCCAGCCCATGACGGGAAGTTCCGCGCTGGGGCGCCGTGAGCGGTAGCGGCCGGTGCCGTCCCGGTAGATGGCCGTGTTGCCGTCGGGGTGCGGGTGGGCGTCGACGAGGAGTCGCTTCCCTGCTTCGGTGAGGGTCCAGAGCACCGCGCCGCCGCAGTCGGGGCACCGCAGAGCCACGGCCATCGGTCGGTCCTTTCTCCGTGTCGTGAACGGGGTGCGCCGTGCCGCCCCGCAACTGCGGTTGGCGGCACGGCTGGTGAGGGTCAGTCGCACAGGTCGGTGTCGACGTGGACGCCGGAGCGGGGCGGCCGACTCGTCGACCGGGGCCCCGGCGGGTCCTTCCGGAGGCCTGGAGACGTGGCCTGCGGCGCCGGGCGGGGCGGGTTCGGCTTGCTCGTGACCGGGACCTGGGGGCCGGCCGGGAGCGCGCACCACCATCCGTCGTCGCTGTCGCCTCTGGGGCCGGTGCAGCCGAAGGCGAGGAAGAGCAGGAAGACGGCGACCGTGCCGAGGGCGAAGGGCCACAGCGGGCCGGGGCGCTTCACGACGTCTTCGTCCCGCGCGCGCGGCCCCGAAGCACGACCTTGCCCTCCAGCAGCAGGTTCCGGGTCAGCCCGTACGACAGGCCGTGCTCGGCGACGAGGGCGCGGATCGAGGCGCCGCCCTCGTACTGGTCGGCGAGCCGCTCGATCATCGTGGTGCGCTCGTCGCCGCGCAGCGTGCGGTACTGCTTCTCGTGCCGGGCGCCGCGCCGTGTGCCGGGCGCCTTCTCCTCAGTGGTCATCGGGGGTCCCTTCGGTGGGGGTGGTCTGGGTGGCTCGGGCGTCGAGCTCGGCCGCGTAGGCGAGCAGGGCCCGCAGGGAGTGGCGCCGTGAGACGGGCCCGGCCCGGTCTGCTGCGGCGACCAGGGCCGTGACGGTGTCGCTGTCGCGGTTGGCGTGCGCGGTCACCAGGCGGACCGCGAACAGCCGGTGCGGGTCGTCGGCGGCGTCGCCGAGCTCGTCGAGGACCCACATCTCTCCGGCAGCCGGATCCGGGGCGCCGAACAGGCGGGTCAGCGCGAGCACCGCCGCGCCGGCGAACACGCGGGCCGCGGCGAGGACGTCGAGGACGTCGCCGCGCTGATTGATGCGGTGCACGGCCTCGTCGGCGTCGTGGTGGTCGCCGGTGACCATGGCATCGGTTGCCTCACGGACGAGGTGGGCCAGCAGGCCGGGACTCAGCACGCCGCACCTGCCCTACGCGGCCGCGGTGACATCGGCGTTCTCCTGCTCCTTGGGCGCCCGCTTCTTCTCGCGCCGCCGACGCCGCTCGGCCTCCCGGCGGGCCTCGCGCTGCAACTCGGTCCGCTCGCTCTCGCTCAGGCCGCCCCACACGCCGTAGTGCTCGGGAAGCGTGAGGGCGTGCGTCAGGCACTCGACGCGGACGGGGCAGCGGACGCAGAACTCCTTGGCGTACTCGACGTCGGCGAGGAGCGGCACGCCGCCCTTGCCGGTCGGGTAGAACAGCTCGACGTCCTGGCCGCGACAGGCGGCGTCGTCGCTCCAGTGGTGCGGGCGGGGCAGGGTGTCGGGTGCGTAGCGGCTGGGTCGCGGCATGACGTGCTCCTTGCTCGTGGTGCTGTGTCCGGCTGCGCGGACACCCGCCCCGGACGTGTCCGGTCGCGTGTCCGCGCAGGTCAAACCCGTGAGGCTGGGGTCCGGAGCGGTATGTCGGGGTCGGTGTCCGGACGGTGTCCGGACACGGTCCGGCGGCGCCTGCGACGGCCAGAACGGCGCACCGCCATACCGACGGCGAAGAGGGTCAGGGCGACGGGCCCCCAGGTGTCGGCGGATGCCACGGCCGAGTGCACGGCAGCCCAGTACGCGACGCACGCCTCGATGACGATCACGGCCCGCCGTCCTCTCCGCGCCACCGCACGACGGTCCGCTCGGTCACTCCGAGGCGCCGCGCGATCAGCCGCGCGGACACCTGCGCAGCAGTCATCGCCCGGCACGCGTACCGGGCCTCTTCGTCGCTCAGGGCAGGGCACGGCCACCGCAGATCCATGGCCCGCTCGACCGCGATGAGGTCGATGCCGCCGCGCCACGTAGCGCCGACGAGCGTCATGCGTCGCCCCCGTGCTGGCTGCGCAGCGTGCGGTCCCGCAGATGCGAGCCCTCCACACAGCCCGAGAAGCCGCACGCCGGCCGCACGTAGCCGTCCGGCTCGCGCCCGTTGTGCCAGCGGAACGCCAGCCGGTACGCCGTATCGACCCGCGACCGCAGCGACAAGATCGGCGTACCGGTCTGGCTGGTCGCCCCCGTCCAGTGCAGGTGGCCGCCCTCGACGGCGACGGTCCGCACATTGAACTCGCGGCGCCAGGAGTCCGCGACGGTCGTGCGGGCCTTCGGACCGGCGAGGATCCACGCGGCGGCCTCGTCGAGCGCCGCCGCGACGTCCTGCGGATTCACAGCGTCCTGCCGGTTCACAGGGCACCGCCCACCGGGTCCGCGCGGAACAGGCGGATCACGGCACCCTGCACCTCGAGGACGTCGGCGACCTGGCCGTGATCGGTGACGTACCGCTTCTCCAGACGCCGGTAGCCGACGATCAGCGCGTCGTCGTGGTAGCCGCCCGCCGTCGTGATCGCGTCCTCGGTCGAGCGGGCCAGCTTCGACAAGTCGGGCGCCACGGCGGGCCGTTGCGGCGCGGACTCCTTGAGCACGCCCGCATTCCGGCCCGTCCCGTAGTGCCCCTTCGGCCGGTTGAAGGAGAACACCATCGACGCCTCCAGGGCGCCGACGAGCGGCTGCCAGCCGCGATGCCGGGCAAGCTCCTGCCTCATCGCCCACACCACGGCCTCACGCCACGGCTTGACGTGGATGGACGACTCCACCATCCGGCCCTTGCCGACATGGCGTTTGCTGCCCTGCGGCGCCGGAAGCCCGTACACCGTCACGGTCAGCAGCGGCCCGGACAAGGTCACGGGCGGAACCTCCGGCGGGCACGGGCCCGCCGGAGACACGTCGAACAGGGTCGGCTCGGTCATCGCCGCCCCCGCTCCGCGATACGGATGAGCCGGCCGGTAGCCACGGCGACCGGCCAGAACACGCAGATCACCGAGGCGAACATGCTCAGCCCCACGGGGCGCGCCGCGAACAGTGCCGACAACTGGCCGTCCCTGACGACCAGGCGCGGGATTCCGGCGGCCACGACCGGGATACCGGCCAGCCACACGAGCGCGGCGACGACAGCGAGAGCGGTCACGACTCACCACCGGCCCACTCGGCCGGCGGGCGGGGAGCGTCGCCGAAGTGCGTAAGGACGAGGTGATCGGCCTCGACCGCACGGCAGTTGGCCTCGGCCTGGAGCCACCGGCCCGGCAGCTCCGCCGCCCGCAGGCCCGTGTCGTTGCCGATCTGGTCCAGCGGCACGGTGACCGGCTCGCCCTTCCGCCACGCCGGAACACTCACCTGCGCCGTCCGCGCCGCCGCGTCGACCTCGAGGACCCGGAGCACCGCCGGGGCCCGCACGTCAGCGCGCGCCCGCAGGTACGTGCGGCCCAGCTCGGTGATGGCCGGGGCCAGGTTGATCGTCTGCACCAGGCCGCGCACCCTCAGCTGCGGCACGAGGACCTCGTCGTCGGGCGCCTGCTGGCCGTCGGCGAGCGTCTGCAGCAGCTGCTCCGCGTCGCCGTCGACGGGCGCCTCACGGGCCAGCCGCGTCACCCGGATCTGCGCGATCCGCCACGACAGCGTGTGCCTCGTCGTCGGCGCCGAGCAGGGGCAGCCCCGGACGGTGTGCTTGTGCTCGGCCGGCGTGAGCCCGGTGCACTCCATCGGGCTGTTCCGCCCGCGTCGGCACAGGTCGACAGTGCAGCAATGGCAGTTCGGACAGTCCTGCTGCTTGGGCCGGACGTACTCCGGACCGAACGTCTCGGTGGTCATCATTCGCCTGCCGTTTCGTGCCCGCACTCCCAGCAGCGTCGGTCGCCGTCCACGCTCACCGCGTGGGGGCGCACGCGCTGCTCGCGCGGGCAAAGGTCGTAGTCGAGGGAGTCGAAGTCGCTGCCGTTGAACAGGCCGTCGGCGTCGACGTGGGAGGGGAAGCCGGGGTCTTCGGGGGCGGGCTGCCGCCCGGGCCCGATGGCCCGGACGACAGCGGCGAGCAGGCCGCTCACGAGGCGGCCCCCGACTGGGCCTGGCGAGGGATGACCGGCCACTCGGTGCGCACGGTCAGCGCCTGGTGCTCCTTGCCGGGCGTACGCGCGAAGTAGTCGCGCAGCCCGGCCTGCTGCTCCGCCGCCCAGTACGTCTGCTGCTCGTGCAGCTCCGGGAGCGACAACTGCGTCAGCCAGCGGTGCCGGTTCGCGATCTTCCAGGTGACGCCGCACGCGGCGACCGCGTCCGCCGCGCAGTCGTGCGCGGCGGTGAGCGGCACCACGTAGTGGCCGCACAGGTCCTCCAGGCGGCGGCCGCCGCGCCGGTACCGGTCGACGTGCTTGTCCAGCACGCGCGGGTCCAGCACCAGCGGCGAGACCTGGGCGAACAGCGACGCCACACCGTGCCGGGCGGCCTCGGCCTCCAGCATCGTCAGGTCGTACGTCGCATTCATCACGACGAGGGGAAGGCCCTCGTCGGCCAGCTCGGCGAGCGCAGCCACGATCTCGCCGACCACGGCCCCCGCGGGGCGGCCCTGCTCGCGGGCCGCCCACGTCGTGTAGCCGTGCACGTCGGTCGCGGCGGCGGGGATCTCCACGCCGTCGACGTCCGAGACCCAGGTGCGGGTCTCGGTGGGCTGGCCGCCGCCGTAGCGGACGACGGCGGCCGTGACGATCCGGTCCTCGCCGGGGTCGATGCCCGTGCTCTCCAGGTCGAACCCGGCGAGCGGGCGACGGTGCCAGGTCACCGGCGGCGCCCCTTCCCGCGGCGGGCCTTCCGGCTGTCCCGCTTGGGCTGCACCCGCTTACGGGGCAGCCGCGCCGTGGCCGTCGTACGGGGCTCCTGCGAGCCCTCCGCCGCCTCGTGCGCCCACTCGGCGTCGGCGACGAGCTGCGCGTCCTCGGACGGCGCGTGCACGACCTGCACCTGACCCGCGTCACCGGCCTCGTCGGCCTTCAGCAACGCGACCAGCTCGGCCGACATCGGGACGACCTTGTGCAGCCGCCGCAGCGCGCTCTTCCGCCACATCGCGTCAAAGTCCGTGTGCCAGAACGAGTCGGTCCGGCCGGCCGCCTTGGCCCGCTGGTACGCCTGGCTGTACTCGTCGCGGATGTCCTCGGCGTCCTCGCGGGTCAGCACGACGACCTGCGAGCGGGCGCCCGACTCCATCCACGCGAAGGCGTAGGCGAGGATCGGCTCCCCGCGCTCGGCCTTCGGCTTCGTGAGCGCGGGCTTGTGCGTGAAGTCGAGCGGGGCCGGGGCGGTGGGCTCGTAGTTCCACTCGTCGCCCTCGTGGACCATCCCGACGTGGACCGAGCCGACGCGGCCGGACCGGTACATCAGCTCGACGTAGCCCTGGGCCATCGGCACGAACACGGCGGTCCTGCCCTCGCGCCGGATGACCGCGTGGCGGCCGTCCGGCACGAGACCGAACCTGGCGCAGGTCAGCAGCGACTGGAGCAGGGACGCCGGGGTGCAGCGGATCAGGCCGGGCAGGGCGGCCCGCACGGCGGTGAGGAACGCGGTGCTGTCGATGTGCGACGGCAGGGCCTTCGTGAACTCCTCGCTGTACCGCTCCAGCCAGCCGAGCGCGATGTCGGCCATGTTGTCGCCCTCGGCCTGCGCCGAGGTGTGGAGGGCGTCCGGCAGCGAGTGGTTCGGGGAGTCGGCGGCTCGCGCCACCGTGCCCGCGACGGTCGGCTGTTCGGGCGCCGGAGTGGTGGCCGCGCGCACGCGGTCCTTGAGCGTGGACAGAGCCATGGTCAGATTCCCTTCGCGGGGACGTGGAACTTGCGGGCGCGGAACTTCGCGTAGACCGCGGGGTCCTCGGCCTTGAGCCGGTCCATGTCGAGGGCGGGCACCATGTGCGTGTACTTCTTCGCCAGGTCGGGGTGCGCCTTGGCGAACTGCTTCGGCGCGAAGGTGCCGTTGCCCTTCCACGTCCAGGCCGGCTTGCCGCCGGACTTGGCGATCTCGTTCTCGCCGGTGAGGAGCTTCATCTCGTTCTCGACGAGCCGCAGCTCCTCAGCGAGGGCCTTCTCGCGGGCCTTGATCTCCGCGTGCCGAGCCCGCAGCTCCTTGGCCTTCGCGACGTCGATCTCGGCGATCGTCTCGGCCTTGACCGACCACAGCTTGGCCAGCAGGTCCGACGTGGCCTCCAGGCCGTCAGCCGGGGGCTCGAAGCCCTCGACGATGTGCCGCTCGTACCACTTCCCGCAGTAGTCGACGAGGTACTCGATCATCTCCTCGTCCCGCTCAAGCCGGACCCAGCGGAACTTGTTGCCGCCAACGAGCGCAGCCACGAAGCCGTGGTCCCAACCGCCGACCGCCATGCCCCAGTGACACTGGATCGCGGGGGCGTCGGGAACAGCCCCCTCCTCCCACTGGTCCGCCTGGTACTCGCTACGACTCTTGAGCTCCAGCACACCCGAGGCGGGACCGGGCCGCTCGAAGGTGAGCCGGTCCACGTTGACCCGCATCCACGGCCGCTCGACGTGCACGAGCGTGCCCGGAGCCTCGGCGGTCGGGACGCCAGAGCGCTTCGTGAAGAGGTGAGCGAGGAACGGCTCGATCTCCGAGCCGATCTCGGCGGCCTCGTTGCCCTCGAACGTCGGGCGGCCGTGCTTCTCCTCGAAGACGTGGCGCGGGCCGGTGTACTTCCCGGCCAGGCCGAGGATTCCCGCGACGTCGGAACCGCCGATGCCGCCGCGGCGGACCTCCAGCCACTCGTCGCGGGACGCGTCGGCGGGGAGCAGCAGCCGCGCCGTGGGGGCGTCGACCAGGGGCGTGCTCTCGGCGGAGGCGTCGAGCAGCGCGTCGGACATCGTGCTCATGCAGGGCTCCCGTTCTTCTGCGTCCGCAGGCTGGTGAGGTGGTGGTGGAGGCGGCAGGCGTCGCAGGGGCAGCCGGCGAGGTGGAGGCGGGCCTCTTCGCGGAGGCGCCGGACCCCGGCGAGGGCCTCGATCTCCGCCGCGAAGCGGACCGGGTCCTCAAGCCCGCCACGGCAGTTGGCGAGGTCGACGCCGAGGCAGATGTCCTGTGTGGCGTCGGCCAGGGCCGCGCGGAACCGGTCGGGGTCCTCGGACGCGGCGACGCGCATCCAGGCGACGTCAGGGATAGGCGGCGGCACGATCTGCTGCGTCACCGGGCACCACCCGCGGCGGCCTGGGCGGACAGGGGCTCGGGCGGGATGTGCGTCGACCGGGCCTCGCGCAGGACGTTCTCGTAGTAGTCCGTGTGTCCGCACGCGTTCGTCCAGCAGTCGACGACGTACCAGTCGCCGTCCTCGTGGAACCGGTACGGGCGGACCGTGTCGAAGCCGCGCGGGCCGCCGCACCGGGGGCAGCGCGTCGAGATCGTGACGGTCACGATGCACAGGCCGACGTAGGCGGTGCCGCTGCCCCGATCGCTGACGCGGACGGCCATCGTGTCGGGCAGCGCGGGCACGGGGGTGCCCCCGGCGACGTAGCGGACCCAGACCGCGGCGCCGTCGTCGTGCCGCGCCCGGTACGCCTCGAACTCTCCCGCCGGGTATGCGGGTACGCCCTCGCCGGCCTGGATGTTGCGGACGATGGCCTGGGCGCTCGCACTGCCCGGGTACACGCCGGCGAGGAGCCAGCGGCCCCGCTCCTGGCGGGCGTTGGCGGCCACGGTGGCGTGGTCGGTCTTGGCGCGGTGGATCGAGGTACCCATCAGCGGTCACCGCCGTTGCTCTGCATCGGCATGAGCGCGGCGAGCGCCATGCGAGTCTGCCGCTGGGCGGGGTGCCTCATGAAGGTGCAGTGGGGGCACGTCTTCGGGTCGTGCGGCTCCTGGGGCGCGTCCTGCGCCGCGCGGCGGACAAGAACCGCCATCAGGAGCAGGAGCGCGATGGCGGGGAGCGCCACGGCGATAAGGTTTGCGTTCAAGGTGTGAACCTCACTTGGCTCTGGATGAGGTGAATCGCCTGGTGAGCGGGGCTGTTGGACCCGGCATGGTCCGGCGGCCCCGCAGCCGTCACAGGGCGGCGGCGTTTGCCCGGCCCGCACTGGGCCGGATCGACCGGAGCGTCATGGGCGCGGGTCCGGTCTGCTTCTGAGGGGGCGTGACGAGCGCTTCAATAGCGCCGGGGAGAACCGTGAACATGCGCTGGATGAGCGCGAGTTCGCAGTCGCAGAAGGCGACGGACTCGCCCAACTTCTGGTGCGGGAGGCCCTTGATGCGGTCCTCCAGGAAGCGGCGCTTGCAGCGGAGCTTGGCCGCGGCCTCGTCGTAGCTGTAGTTCTGCACGACGGTGCACCGGCAGTAGGCCCGGCTCATGCGCTCGCTCCGCCGGTCGCGGCTCCAGCCTGAATCGGCACGGAGGCGGCCGGGACGAGGGCGTCGAGCGTGACGCCGTACGCGGCACGGAAGGCACAGAGGGCCGCCACGGACGGCGACGTCTGCCCCGTCAGGAGTCGCGACACCGTCGACTGGCAGAGCCCGACGCGACGGGCGATGGCGCCGTCGGTGGTGTCTCCTGCCCGCTGGGCCGCGGAGCGGACGGTGTCCGCATGGAGGTGATGCCTAGACACAATCACTCCCTGAAATGGAGTCTTGCACGCATGCAAGCCTTGCATGCGTGCACAACATAGACGCCTCGCGTGCACGCATGCAAGCTCGAACGCGCAATGTCGCGGCGTGTCGTTGTTGTGTTTTTTCTGTGATGTGCCCCGGCGCACCACCCCGCTGACAGGGAGATATCCGCTAGAAGTGCCTCAACCTGCATTTATGCATGCATGCAAGCCCTGGTCGCTGGCTTGCGTGCGCGCTACCTTCGTGGGATGCGGAGCACAGACACCACCCATGGATCACCGGCGGAGGCCTTCGGTGCCCTCGTCAGTGAGCTCGCAATCTCGGCGGGCTACGACCTATCGCCACAGGGCGGAGGGCGAGTCAGACTCGCCCGAGCCATCAATATGAGCCCGTCCTCGGTGGGCCGGATGCTCGCCGGCAAGACCCTGCCGATGCCCCATCAGTTCGAGGTCATCGCCAAGGCGCTCAGCGTCGACGTGCGCGAGCTACTCGTTGCCGCAGGCATCATTTCGGCGGAAGCCTGGCCGAAAGACGTCATTCCGGATGTACGCTCAGTCACCACACAGTCACCGCTCTCCCCAGAGGAAGCAGTAGACGCAGTGGGCGTCACGGACCCAGTCATTCGCCAGATGGCCGTGTCCGGCCTGGAGCAGGCGGTGCGGCTGCAACACGAACTGAACAAGTCTGCGGCCGCGGGGGGCACGCAGCGCGGTACCTAGGGGGAACCTGTTGCCGAAACGAACGAGCGCCGCCGTCCTATGCGGACTGACCACCGGTATAGCCCTGACACTCGCCCACTACGGCGAGTTCACCCCGAAGGGCGTCGGCGGCGTCGCCTTCCACTCTGCACTCCGCATGCTGCCCGTCTTCGCCATCGCGGCGATCGTCCTCGGATGTGTACACCGCTGGTTCGCCTCACACGAGGAGCGAACCCGCCGTGACGTTGCGGCACTCACCGAGCACCGCCGCATCTTCAGCGAGGAGTTCGACAAGCGCCGCGACTGGCTGGAGGAACGCAGCAGGGGCCTGGATGCGCGCAGCGCTCAGATGGACCGCCGCGAGGAGGCGCTGAGAGAGCAGCGCGGGTACCAGAACCGCACCATGGGCGACCTGGCGAACCAGCTGCACCAGACCCTCGACCAACTCGCCCGCGAGCAGGAGGCACGCGCCGCCATACAGGTTGACTACGACGAACTCGCGGCAGAGCACAACCAGTTGGTGCAGCAGTGCATGCAGGAGCGGGCCTCGCGTTTCACTCACCGGTCCCACCCGCCTTCACCCACGCCGCGCCCCACGGTCATTCCGCCGCCCAGCGTCGCCCACCACAAGGCCGATGTCCCCTCGGTTGCCCGCCTCCGCGCCCGCATCCAGCACGCGGACGAGGAGCCGGAGCACTCCCGCTCCGAAGGGCTGGGCGACCCCGCCTAGCCCGCCGCACGAAGAAGGGCCCCGACAGTGTCGGGGCCTTCGTCACGTCGGGGCCCTCAACGAACCCCTGCACCACCAGGAATCAGGGGGCGGCTTCCAGTTGCCTCTTCCCTCCGCTCTGGGACCTGGTCGAGGAGCTCGCGAGCATTTGTGTCCTGGCCTCAGCGAACAGATCGCGGACGACCTGCTCGTCCGTCCCGTACACCCGGAGCGTGGTCAGGGATTCCCGGCCGGCGCCGTCGATCTCCTGAAGCGCAGGTTCGTCCGTGTAGGAGTCCTCGAAGCTCCAGCGCCACACACCACGGACCTCCACCGCGGCGGGATCCACGACGATCTCGGCACCGTCCGGGGCGTAGGTCACTGGTCCCGCTTCCCAGACCCAGCCTCGCCTCACCGTCCCGGTCGGCTTCCCCGCAGCCACGGCCTCGTTGGCCTTCTCGACCCTGACGGAGCCGCCACGTTCGCGGGCCCAGCGCTCCGCGACGGACTCTGCAGCGTCTTCGGAGTCGAACGCGACCGCGTACTGGCCGAGCGTGGCCACGTACACCGCGGCGGCAAGGCCCGTTGCGGCCGTGGGCGTTCGGGAGTCCTGCGAGGTCCCCATGACCCGCTCTAGAGTCTCCAGGGCGGCCGTGTGGGCCGACTCCAAGAGGTGGCCGTAGCGGTCCGACGTGGTCTTGATCGACTCGTGGCCCAGCCGCCGCTGCACGTAGGTCAGGCTGTGCCCGTCGGACAGTAGGGCCGCAACGTGCGAGTGCCGGAGGTCGTGGAAGGTGGGGAACTTCCAGTCGGGCAGGACTCCGCACGCCTTTGCCTTCTTCACCGCGCGGTTCCAACGCTCCCAGAACGACGAGTACTTGAGCTGCCCGCCGGCGATGCCCGGGAACACGAGGGCGTCCTTGCTCTGTTCGGCGAGCCCGAAGTCCTGCAACTCCTGCCACAGCCCGGCCGTGATCTCGACGTTGCGGCGGCCAGCGCGGGTCTTCGGTGGTCCGAGGTAGAACGACGAGGCGGTCCGCCGCTTCCAGGCGCGCGCGACGCGAATCTCGTGGCTGCCCCGCGCGGAGACGCGCACGTGCCGAGTTGCGAGGGCCGTGATCTCCCCCCACCGAAGGCCAGTGCCGTACGCGGTCCGGATCAGCATTCGGTCGGAGGGCCGGTTGAACGCCTCGACCAGGCCGGCGACCTCCGCGGGCGTCAAGAACTCCATGTCGTCGCTGGAGTCGTCGTCGAGGCCGTGGTCGTCGTCCTTCGGGAGCCGGGTCAGGTCGCACGGATTGCGGTCCCGCAGGGGCGGCTCGGTGACCGTAGCCTCCTTCAGGATCGACGACAGCAGACCGTGCAGGCCCCGCAGCGTCTCCGGCGACATGTTCTTGGGCTTCGCCTTCTTCTGATTCCCCCGCCGGACCTGGGTCGTGCGCATCTTGTTGATCCAGGCCGCGATGGTCGCCTTGCTGAAGTGCTCGGCGGACCGGACATCGCAGTTCCCGAACGTGGGGAAGACGTACATTTCCAAGTTCCGGATGCGCTGGTGCTTGTAGTAGTCCCCCGCGGTACGGTTCCCGATCGAGCGGCGGGCCCAGTTCTCAAACCGGTACTGCTGCTCGTCGTCCTCCTCCGGGTCGATGTACCCCTTGCCCTTGACCCAGCCCGGGGGCCAGTTGTGCCCCGCCTCCTCGACGGCTCCCCTGAAGATCTCCGCCGCTTCCTCCTCGTCGAAGCGCTCGATCTGCCAGCCGGCACCGCCCGGGTCACGCCACTTCACCTGATAGCTGGTGACGACCCCGCCCTTGTTCTTGCGTGGAACTACGCTCGCCATGCGCGGACAGTAGCCCAACGTGTTCCCAGGGTGTTCCCATCACCCATCTGGTCTCGGCCAAGATCGAGGCGTTCTAGCAGGTCAACGCCAGAAAAGCCGAAACGGCCCGAACCCCCGCACAGTGGGCTCCGGCCGTCGGTCTCGGTCCGTACGGGCGCGCGCGTCGGCGGGCGCCCGTACGGGTTGCTCAGGGGCTGCTAGAGGGCGAGGCCCGTCAGGACCAGGACGCGCTCGTAGGTGTAGTCGTCCATCGCGTACTTGACGCCCTCGCGGCCGACGCCGGACTTCTTGGCGCCGCCGTACGGCATCTGGTCGGCGCGGTAGGACGGGACGTCGCCGATGATCACGCCGCCGACCTCGAGGGCGCGGTGGGCGCGGAACGCGGTCTGCAGGTCGTGGGTGAAGACACCCGCCTGGAGGCCGAAGTCCGAGTCGTTGACCGCGGCGAACGCCTCGGCCTCGCCGTCGACCTTGGCGACCGTGAGGACCGGGCCGAAGACCTCGGCGCGGGCCAGGGTGACGCCCTCGGGCAGCTCGGTGAGGACGGTCGGGGCGTACGAGGCGCCCTCGCGCTTGCCGCCGGCGAGCAGCTTGGCGCCGGCCGCGACGGCCTCGTCGACCCAGGACTCGACGCGCTTGGCGGCGTTCTCGTCGACGAGCGGGCCGACGTCCGTGGCGTCGTCGGCCGGGTCACCGGTGACCTGCGCCTCGACGGCCGCGACGATCTTCGGCAGCAGCCGGTCGTACACGGTGGCGTCGGCGATGACGCGCTGCACGGAGATGCAGGACTGGCCGCCCTGGTAGTTGGAGAAGGTGGCGATGCGGGTCGCCGCCCAGTCCAGGTCCTCCTCGGAGGCCCAGTCGCCGAGGACGACGGCCGCGGCGTTGCCGCCGAGCTCCAGGGTGCAGTGCTTGTGCGGCACGGACTCCTGGATGGCGAAGCCGACCTTGTCGGAGCCGGTGAAGGAGATGACCGGGAGGCGCTCGTCCTGGACGAGGGCGGGCATCCGGTCGTTCGGCACGGTCAGCACGGACCAGGAGCCGGCCGGCAGGTCGGTCTCGGCCAGGATCTCGCCCAGGACGAGGGAGGAGATCGGGGTGGACGGGGCCGGCTTCAGGATGATGGGGGCGCCGACGGCGATGGCCGGGGCGACCTTGTGGGCGCTCAGGTTCAGCGGGAAGTTGAACGGCGCGATGCCCAGGACGACGCCCTTGGGGATGCGGCGGGTGAGCGCGAGGCGGCCGACGCCGCCACCGTCGGTGTCCAGGCGCTGGGCCTCGCCGCTGTTGAAGCGGCGGGCCTCCTCGGCGGCCCAGCGGAACACGGAGACGGCGCGGCCGACCTCGCCGCGGGCCCACTTGATCGGCTTGCCGTTCTCGGCGGAGATCAGCTGGGCGAGCTCCTCCGTGCGCTCGGCGAGGCGCTTCGCGACGTGGTCCAGGGCGGTGGCACGGACGTGGGCCGGGGTGGCGGCGAACTCGTCCACGACGGCGTGGGCGGCGGCGACGGCCTCCTCGACCTGGGCCTCGGTGGCGATGGAGACGGTGCCCACGACGCGGTTGTCGTAGGAGTTGGTGACGTCGAACGTCTCGGTGCCGGTGGCCTGGCGGCCGGCGAGCCAGAAGGCGTGGGTGGCGGTCATGGGTCGTGTACCGGCCTTTCCGTGAACGGGGGTGATGTGCCCACGGTAGGGCTCCGCCGGGCGGGATCTTGTTGGCCGGGGTGGAGTGTGCGGGTTTTCTCGTTCGACGGAATGGCGAACGCGCCGTTGGTGGCTGACGTGCGTCGGCCGCTGCGGGCCGGTGGGGCTTCTCGCGCAGTTCCCCGCGCCCCTGGAGATGCGCACTTCGTGCGCGATCTCCATCGGGCGCTCACCCGTCGGGGAAATGTGACCCGAAGGGTCTGCATTTCAGGGGCGCGGGGAACTGCGCGACCAGCCACGACGCACCCGCACCCGGCGACGAAAGCAGGGGGCCTACGAACCCGTCGCTTTCAGCGCGAGCCAGAGTTCCATGCGGACGTCCGGGTCGTCGAGGGAGCGGCCGAGGATCTCCTCGACGCGGCGCATGCGGTAGCGCAGGGTGTGGCGGTGGACGCCCAGATCGGCGGCCGCCGCGTCCCACTGGCCGTGCCGGGACAGCCAGGCCCGCAGCGAGGCCACGAGGTCACCGCGGCCCGTCGCGTCGTGGTCGCGCAGGGCCCGCAGGAGCCCGTCCGCGAACGCCAGCACCGCGTCGTCCGCGAGGAGCGGCAGCACGGACCCGGCGACGACGTCCTCGTGCTCGACGAGGATGCGACCGCGCCGGCGCGCGACGGACAGCGCCTGTTCGGCCTGCTTGAAGGCACCGGCGGCGGCGATCGGACCGGACGGCGCGGAGAAGCCGATCACGGGCTCCTCCCCCGTCGCGCCCTCGGCGCGCACGGCCTCGGCCCGCATCGCCTCCAGCGCCTCCGCGTACCGCACACAGGCCTCGACCGCCGCGCCCCCGTCGGCGGCGAGCAGCACGAGCCGTCCGCCGTCGGGCACGACGAGCACCGCCTCACCGGCCCGCGCGGCGGCGGACTCCACGATGTCGGCGAGCGCCGAGAGGGGGTCCTCGCCCGCGCCGGTGACGGCTTCCGCGAGGAGTACGGCCGCGCCCGCCGGGGTGTCGCCGCTCGCCGCGACCCCGGTGGGCGGCGGCGCGACGGCCTCGGCGAGCACCATGCGGAACGGCGCGTCGAGCAGCGCCCCGTACAGGCCGCCGGCGACGGCCCGCGCGTGGTCGGGTTCGCCGGCGAGCAGCATCCGCAGCACGGCGGAGCCGATGCGCTGCTCGGCGGCGTGCAGGGCGCGGGAGCGTTCGGTGGTGAGGGTGAGGAGGGCGATCGCGGAGTGCAGGGCGTAGCGCTCGGCGGTGCCGAGGGTGGCGGCGGTGCCGACGGCGAGCGCGGCGCGCGGTCCGCGTCCGGTGCCGATGGAGTGCAGTTCGATGCGGTCGTCGGTGCCGGACGCGACGACGGCGCTGGCGGGCGCGGGCCGCTCCCGCAGCCGTTCCACGTCGGGGGTGAGCCGGGCCGCGCGGCGGCCGGCCCATTCGGGCGCGGCGGCGACGACGGCGCCGGACGCGTCGTAGAGGGCGGCCCAGCCGTCGACCTGGGCGGCGAGGACGGAGAGGAGGCCCTCGGGGCCTTCGCTCAGGGCCTGCTTGGTCAGTTCGCGCTGGGCGGCGAAGCCGGAGGTGACGGCGCGGTACTGGTCGGCGGCGATGGCCGCGGAGACGGCCTTGCTGATGGCGATGAACGGGGTGCGCGGCGGGACCGCGAGCAGGGGCAGGCCCTCGCTCTGGGCAGCGTCGACGAGGGCCTGCGGCACGTCGTCGTAGTTGACGCCGACCGCGAAGCCGAGGCCGACGACGCCGGCGCCGACGAGCCGCTTCACGTACCGCCGCATCGCCTCGGGGTCCTCGGCGTCCAGCTTGAGGGCGGTGATCAGCAGCAGCTCGCCGCCCTCCATGTAGGGGACGGGGTCGGCGAGCTCGCTGACGTGGGCCCAGCGGACGGGCGTGTCCAGGCGTTCCTCGCCCGCGCGCACGGTGAGCTTGAGCGCCGAGTGGTGGACGAGCGAGGCGAGCGTGGGCGGCATGAGGCCTTCAGGTGTGCGGTACGTACGGGTGGCTCTGCGGCGGGCGTTCTGTGAAGCTTTTGGCCGCTCCGTATGAACGTCCTGAGCCGATTCTGCCTCACCGTACGTACTCCTGGCGCCGGAGTGGTGCCTCCTCAGCCCCTCAGGTCCACCAGGAGCGGGGGTGCGTGGTCGCCCCGGACGGTGGTGAGGGAGAGGACGGCGTGGCCGGGCGGGACCTCCTGGGCCAGTTCGGACGCGGACCAGCGCTCGCGCTCCACCTCGCGGACCGTGACCGCCTCGGTGGTCACGGCCTTGCCCGTCACCAGCTTGCGCAGCCGGTGGTAGGCCCGGGTCATGGGCTGGTCGGCGAAGACGGTGTGGTGGGCCACCTCCTTGGTCTCCACGCGCTCGGTGCCCCAGGCCTGGGCGAAGGCCCGGCCGTCCCAGGTGGAGACGCCGGCGAAGGCCATCCGGCATCCGACTCCCGCGAGCAGCGGCCCGTGCAGCGGCTCCGGGACCTCGGCGAGGGTGCGCAGGGCGAGCACGACGCCCGCCTGACTGCCCCGCAGTCCCTGCAGGCCCCGTACGGTGCCCGGTGTGAGGGCGCCCGCGGCGTCGTCGAGCACCAGGCAGGCGAAGTGCCCGCTGTCCGACCGTTCGCCGCGGCCCCGTGCGACGCTCTGGAACTGGGCGAGGACGAGCCGGTTGAGCAGCCGGGCCGCCTCCTCGTGCGCGCCGTCGGGGAGCGCGATCCGGACCCGGACCGGGTGCAGCGCGACGGCCCGCAGGGCGAACGTCCGCTGGTCGCCGTCCGCGCCACCACCGAAGAAGTCCGCGAACACCGGCCGGTCGAGCGTGGCGAGCCGATCGGCCAGGGCCGGACCCAGGTCCGTCGCCGTGCCGATCTGGCGGATGCGCGAGTCGAGTTCGCGGCGCATGGCGGAGGCCGTGTCCTCGGGCAGCAGGTCGAGCAGCTCCCGCAGGGCTTCGGGCCGGGCCTCCAGCAGTTCGCGCAGCACCGGCACCGTGGGGAACCGTCCGTACGCGGCCCGGTAGGGGCCGAGGAGCTGGGCGAGCACCGTCGCGGCACGGGCGGTCTCGACGCCCTCCAGGTCGCCGACGAGTCCTTCGGCGAGCACGGCAGCCGCCTGGTCGGCGTCCTCGGCCCCCGCGTACAGGTCGAGGTCGTGCGGGGAGGTGGGGTCGCCGAGCCGGATCACGACGTCGTACGCCTCGGCGGGGCCGAGCGGGGCCGAGGCCGCGGCGACGGTGACCACGGAGCAGCCGCCGGCGAGCGCCTGGAGGTTGAGGGACTCGACGACCGGGGCGACGAGGCCACGGGTCTTGCCGGAGCCGGAAGGGCCGACGGCGAGCAGCGAGGTGCCCAGGAGGGCGGGGTCGAGCGCGGACCCGGCATCGTGGAAGGGCTTCGGGGTGCGCTCGGCGGCGACGTAGCGGCCGATGCGGACCTGGCCGAGGAGCAGGTCGTGGGTGGCCGTGCGGCCGGGCAGGTCACGGTGGCCGGAGGGATGCGTCCGGGTCGCGCCGCCCTTCTCCAGGAGATCCCGGACGAGAGCCTTGCGGAGTGCGGCCTCCTCGTCGGTGCGCTGCCAGGCGCGGCGCACCCGGGCGACGTCGACCTCGTTCATCCGGTCGTCGGCCACTTCGGCGGCGAGCCGGTCGGCGGCCCGGTGCTCACCGGCCGCGCGCAGCTGCGGCCACTGGGAGCGAGGGGTGACGGCCCCGGCCGGTGTGGTGGGAGCCGCAGGCCTGGCGCGGAGGTCGCGCCACAGTTCGCGCCATTCACCGATGCGGGCGAACGGCCAGACGACGAGGGCCGTGATCAGCGCGTACAGGGCGTAGACGAGGAAGGGCGAGGTGAAGGCCTCGTACCCACCGGTGATCAGGGCGACCAGTCCGAACACGGTGTCCACGACGGGCAGCGGGTTCCAGTCGAGACCGAAGGCGCTGGGCCAGACGAGGGCGAGGGCGGCCAGGGCCGTGCCCGCGGCGAGGGCGGCGCGGACGGGCCGGCGGAACAGGCCGAGGTAGTGGCGGGTGATCTTGCCCCAGGAGCCCAGGAATCCGATCGCGCAGACCAGGCCGATGAAGAACAGCCCGTCGTACACGCCCCGCGCCGCCACGCCCTGCCAGTTCTTGGGGCTGCTCGTGTAGCCGTACCACCACCAGTCCCTCGGGGTGAGGAGGTGCAGGATCTCGTTCTTGTAGGGAAAAAGGTCCCGGCTCCACAGGTTCCACAGGAACAGGCCGATGATCAGAGGAATGACCATGCCCAGGACCGTCACGGGCCGCATGCGGGAGGCACGGTCCACAGGCGGCGTGTACCGCAGGCGCCAGATGCCGGCCTCGGCGCGGGGCCGCGGGGCGTCGAGCCACTGGGCGAGAGCGCTCGCGCCGGGGGCCCGCGCGGGCTTCGGCGGAGCGGCGGGCGGAGCCGGCGGGGCGCTTCCCGGAACCGGTGGAGTCGACGGCCTCGGGACCGATGGAGGACGCCCCTGAGGGGGCGAGGTCGGCGCGCCGCCGGGGGTTCCGCTCGCCTCGTACGTGCCGTCGCTCTCCATGAACCCCTGCCCCTTGACCAGCCAGGTCGCCGTAACCGTGTCGCCGCCAATCTAGTGCGCGGGACAGGGGAGTTCACCGCTTACGCGGCGTGCGCGGCCGGACCCGTCCGGAATCCCATGTGTCCACCACGGACAACAGCCCCGCCGAATCCCACCCCGATGGAGCATGACCACCCCGCCGGGGCGGCCCTAACCTGCGAAGGAACCCCCGATGAAACCGGCGAAACCGGACCCACGCGGATCCCGGCCCAGCCGCCCCACCTGAACCAGGAGCCCCGCATGAGCGACATCCCGCAGGAGCGCCGCGTCGTCACCGCCATCCCCGGCCCGAAGTCGCAGGAGCTGCAGCAGCGCCGCGTCGCCGCCGTCGCCGCGGGCGTGGGCTCCACGCTGCCGGTCTTCACCGCCCGCGTGGACCGCGGCATCATCGAGGACGTCGACGGCAACCGTCTGATCGACTTCGGCTCCGGCATCGCCGTGACCTCGGTCGGCGCCTCCGCCGAGGCCGTGGTGCGCCGCGCCTCCGCGCAGCTCCAGGACTTCACCCACACCTGTTTCATGGTCACGCCGTACGAGGGCTACGTGGCCGTCGCCGAGGCGCTGGCCGAGCTCACGCCGGGTGACCACGCGAAGAAGTCGGCGCTGTTCAACTCGGGCGCCGAGGCCGTCGAGAACGCCGTCAAGATCGCCCGCGCGTACACCAAGCGCACCGCGGTCGTCGTCTTCGACCACGGCTACCACGGCCGCACCAACCTCACCATGGGCATGACGGCGAAGAACATGCCGTACAAGCACGGCTTCGGCCCGTTCGCCCCCGAGGTCTACCGCGTCCCGGTCGCCTACGGCTACCGCTGGCCGACCGGCGCCGAGAACGCCGGCCCGGAGGCCGCCGCCCAGGCGATCGACAACATCACCAAGCAGATCGGCGCCGAGAACGTCGCCGCGATCGTCATCGAGCCGGTCCTCGGCGAGGGCGGCTTCATCGAGCCGGCCAAGGGCTTCCTGCCGGAGATCGTGAAGTTCGCCAACGACAACGGCATCGTGTTCGTCGCGGACGAGATCCAGTCCGGCTTCTGCCGCACCGGTCAGTGGTTCGCGTGCGAGGACGAGGGCATCGTCCCGGACCTGATCACGACCGCCAAGGGCATCGCGGGCGGTCTGCCGCTCGCCGCCGTGACGGGCCGCGCCGAGATCATGGACGCCGCGCACGCGGGCGGCCTCGGCGGCACCTACGGCGGCAACCCGGTGGCCTGCGCCGGTGCGCTCGGCGCCATCGAGACGATGAAGGAGCTCGACCTCAACGCCAAGGCGAAGGAGATCGAGGCCACGATGAAGGCGCGCCTCACGGCGATGCAGGAGAAGTTCGCCGTCATCGGCGACATCCGCGGCCGTGGCGCGATGATCGCCATCGAGCTCGTGAAGGACCCGGCCACCAAGGAGCCGCACCCCGAGGCCGCCGCCGCGCTCGCCAAGGCCTGCCACGCGGAGGGCGTCCTCGTCCTCACCTGTGGCACCTACGGCAACGTGCTGCGCTTCCTGCCGCCGCTCGTCATCGGTCAGGACCTGCTCAACGAGGGTCTCGACGTCATCGAGAGCGCCTTCGCGGCGCTCTGATCACAGCTCTCGCACGGCCCGGCCGGCGCCGTCGTCACGGATGACCGTTCCGTGACCTGCGGTAACGGTCGGGCCGTGTGAAGAAGGTGTGGGGGGCCGAAGGGGGGTTGGCCAACCGTCTGTCGTCCCCTCACCCCCTGACGTACGGTTTCTGCAGATGAGAGAAACACCTCGCCCACGGGGGACTGTGGGTGATGCCGGGTCGGAGCCTCCCCAGCCCCGCCCTGGTCGTGCCCTCGCGCACACACCCGGAGCCTCCGGCTCCGGAACTCCTCACCGATCGGACGGTCGCCCGCCCCAAACCCCCCGGGGCGCGCGGCACGCCGGTCAGTTCGGCCGGCCCGGAACCACCCCCCCTGTTCCGGGCCGGCCGACCATTTTTCTCCCCCTTCTGCGGCCCGCCCTCTGGGCCCTCCTCTTCGCCGCGCTCACCTGGCAGGTGGCGGCCTCCGGCCCGCTCCTCGGCCCCGACGAGCGCCTCGGCGACGCACTGCGCACCGCGTCCGCGATCCCGGCCGGCCCCGCCGAGTTCTTCGCCGACCTGGGCAATCTCCCGGTCGCCCTGCCGATCCTGGCGGCGGCCCTCGCGTACGCCACCTGGCGCGCCCGCAGGTGGCGCCCCGCCGCGATCGCCGTCCCGGCCATGGCCCTGATCCCGGCGCTCGTCGCCCCGCTCCAGTCCCTGATCGCCCGCCCCGGACCGCCCCCGATGTCCCCCGAGACCGGCTTCTACCCCTCGGGGCACGCGGCGACGGCGGCGGTCGCCTACGGCCTGTGCGTCCTGCTCCTGCGCCCCCACCTGCCGGCCCGCTTCCGCCGCGCGGCCCTCGTCGCCTGCGCCGCGCTGAACCTCGCGGTGGGCCTCGGCCTGATCCGCCAGGGCTACCACTGGCCCCTCGACGTCCTCGGCAGCTGGCTGCTCTCGCTCGCGCTGCTCGACGTCTGCGCCTGGGTGTGGACGCGCGTACAGGCCCAGGCACCTCACCTCTGATTTTCCGATAGCTCAGCGCGGAAACATCTGTTCGACAGAAGTCGGCGAGCGGCTCACGATGGCGGTGCGGCAGCTCGGGGCGTCAGCGCGACACCGGGAGGCGCTGCCGCCGGAGGGAGGCTGACATGTCGAGTGAAGTGACCGAAGTGGTCGTCGTCGGGGCCGGGCAGGCCGGGGTGGCCATGAGCGAGCACCTGGGGGCCCACGGCGTCCCGCACCTCGTGCTCGAACGGGACCGGATCGCCGAGCGGTGGCGGACCGGCCGCTGGGACTCCCTCGTCGCGAACGGGCCCGCGTGGCACGACCGGTTCCCCGGGATGGAGTTCGCGGACGTCGAGCCCGGCGCGTTCGCCGGCAAGGACCAGGTCGCCGACTACTTCGCCGCGTACGCCGAGAAGATCGACGCGCCCGTGCGGTGCGGCGTCGAGGTGACCTCGGTGCGGCGGCACGCCGGGCGGCCCGGGTTCCGGGTCGAGACGTCCGCGGGGAGCATCGACACGCGCTACGTCGTGGCGGCCACCGGTCCGTTCCAGCGGCCGGTGTTCCCGCCGATCGTGCCGGACGGCGCCGTCCCCGTGCAGATCCACTCCCACGCGTACCGCAATCCGGGGCAGCTGCCCGAGGGCGCGGTCCTCGTCGTCGGCGCCGGGTCGTCCGGGGTGCAGATCGCCGACGAGCTGCGCCGGTCCGGGCGCCGGGTGTTCCTGTCCGTCGGGCCGCACGACCGTCCGCCGCGCTCGTACCGCGGCCGCGACTTCTGCTGGTGGCTCGGGGTGCTCGGGCTCTGGGACGCGGAGACGCCGCCGCAGGGCGCCGAGCATGTGACCATCGCGGTCAGCGGCGCGCGCGGCGGCCACACGGTGGACTTCCGCACGCTGGCCGCCGACGGGATCGAACTCCTCGGCATGACGGAGGCGTACGAGGACGGTGTGCTGCGCATCGCCCCGGATCTCGCCGGGAACATCGCCGCCGGTGACGAGAAGTACCTCGCGCTGCTGCGCGCGGCCGACGCGTACGTGGAGCGCAACGGGCTCGATCTGCCCGAGGAGCCCGAGGCGCACGTCCTCGGCCCGGAGCCGGACTGTGTGACCGCGCCCCGCGAGCGGCTCGACCCGGCCGCAGCCGGGATCACCTCGATCGTGTGGGCCACCGGATACACCGCCGACTACGGCTGGCTCCAGGTCGACGCGTTCGACGAGCAGGGCCGGCCCGCGCAGCGGCGCGGCGTGTCCACCGAGCCCGGCGTGTACTTCCTCGGCCTGCCGTGGCTCTCGCGCCGCGGCTCCAGCTTCATCTGGGGCGTCTGGCACGACGCCCGCCACGTCGCCGACCACATCGCGATCCAGCGCGGCTACCTCGCCCAGGACGCCACCGCACCCGTAACCCACCAGGACTGAGGAGCAGTTGATGACCTCCAGCAGCCACGCCGCGCCGATCGTCGTCGGCGGACACACCCGCGTCCGCCCGTTCAACACCCGTGACACCTATCCCGAGCAGAGCCTCGACAACGACCTGTGCCAGGCGGTCGTCGCCGGGAACACCGTGTACGTGCGCGGGCAGATCGGCCAGGACCTCGACACGAGCGAGTCCGTGGGCGTCGGGGACGCCGAGGCCCAGGCCGAGCAGGCCATGGCCAACATCAAGATGCTGCTCGAAGAGGCCGGTGCCCGTACGGAGCACCTGGTCAAGCTGACGATCTACCTCGTCGACCCGCGCTACCGCGAGGCCGTGTACCGCACGGTGGGCCGCTGGACCAAGGGGGTCCACCCCATCTCCACCGGTCTGGTCGTCTCCGCGCTCGCCCGGCCGGAGTGGCTGTGCGAGATCGACGCGATCGCCGTGATCCCGGGTGGTGAGGGCGCGTGACGTTCTCCCTGGTGGTGCGCGACGGCGGGCGGTTCGGCATCGCGGTCAGCTCGTCGAGCCCCGCGGTCGCCGCGCGCGTCGCCCATCTGCGGCCGGGCGTCGGAGCGGCGGCGTCCCAGAACGTCACCGATCCCACGCTGGGCGCCGACCTCCTCGACGCCCTCGCGGAGCACGGCGACGGGGAGCGCGCCCTCGATGCGGTCACCGGGCACCCGCGCAACGAGAAGAGCATCCAGTACCGGCAGTTGACGGTCCTCGGCCGCTCCGGCCCCGGCTTCGCCTTCAGCGGTGCGCAGACCCTCGGCACCCACGCGACGGCGACCATGGACGGCGCGGTGGCCGCGGGCAACATGCTCTCCGGGGCCCACGTCCCGGGCGTCCTGCTGGACGCCTTCGCCGCCGCCACGGGCGAGCTGGAGGAGCGCCTGATCGTCGCCATGCGGGCCGCCCTGGAGGCCGGCGGCGAGGAGGGGCCCGTGCACTCCGCCGGGCTCGCGGTCGTCGCCGACGCCGGCTGGCGGGTCACCGACCTGCGCGTGGACTGGGCCGAGGACCCGATCGACCGGCTCGCCGAGCTGGTGGACGTCTGGCTGCCGCAGCGCGACGACTACGTGCGGCGCGGACTCGACCCGGCGTCGGCGCCGTCGTACGGCGTGCCGGGAGACCTGTGATGGAGCGGCTCAAGGAAGCGTCCCGGGCGGTCGTCGCGCGGCACGCGGAAGCGCTGATCGCCCTGTCGGAGCGGCTGCACGCCGACCCGGAGACCGCGTGGGAGGAGCACCGGGCGGCAGCCGCCGTGCCCGCGCTCCTGGAGCGCGCCGGGTTCGACGTGACCGTCTCCTACCTGGGGCTCGACACCGCGTTCCACGCCCGGTTCGGCAGCGGCCCGGTGCGGATCGCGCTGTGTGCGGAGTACGACGCGCTGCCCGGCCTGGGGCACGCGTGCGGGCACAACCTCATCGCCGCGAGCGCGGTGGGCGCCGCCCTGGGCCTGGCCGCCGTCGCCGACGAGGCGGGGCTCACCGTCGAGGTGTACGGGACCCCGGCCGAGGAGGGCGGCGGCGGCAAGATCGAGCTGCTCGACCGGGGCGCGTTCCAGGGCGTGGACCTGGCGATGATGGTGCACCCCGCGCCCGTCGACGTGGCCGAGGCCCGGCCCTTCGCGGTCAGCCACTCGAAGATCGCGTACACGGGGAAGTCCGCGCACGCCGCGGCCTACCCGGAGGCGGGCATCAACGCGGCCGACGCGTTCACCGTCGCCCAGGTCGCGATCGGGCTGCTGCGCCAGCAACTCCCGCCCTCGGCCCGGGTGCACGGCGTCGTCACGCACGCCGGTGACGCGCCGAACGCCATCCCCGAGCGGGCGACGGGCCGTTGGTACGTACGGGCCGAGACGCTCGCCGAACTCGCCGAGCTCGAACCGCGCGTGATGCGGGCGTTCGAGGCCGGCGCCCTCGCGACCGGCTGCGAGCTGAGCGTCGAGGCGGAGAGCAAGCCGTACGCGGAGTTCCGCGCGGACGAGGGCGCGCTGGCCCAGTACCGGGCGAACGCGGTGGCGCTGGGCCGGGAGTTCGCCCCGCCCGGTCAGGCGGCGCGCATGAACCGCGCGTCGACCGACATGGGCAACGTGTCGCAGGTGGTGCCCGCGATCCACCCGTACCTCGGCATCGGCTCGCTGCCCGCGACCAACCACCAGCGGGAGTTCGCCGCGCACTGCGTGGGCGGCCCCGCCGAACGGGCGCTGCTCGACGGGGCCGTGGCCCTGGCCTGGACGGGCATCGACCGCGCCGCCGGTAGGGTCGCCACGGAAACGGGACACGGGCGCAAGGGTCGGGCATGACATCACCGGTGGGGTTCACCCTCGTTCAGCTGCGCTACTTCCTCGTGGCGGCGGAGCGGGGGTCGATGTCGGAGGCGTCGGCGGAGCTCCACATCGCCCAGTCCGCGGTCTCCGCGGCGATCCACAACCTGGAGAACGACCTGTCGGCGCAGCTGTTCATCCGGCGCCGGGGCAAGGGCCTGACCCTGACCCCGGCCGGGGAGCGGCTGCAGCACCAGGCCCGTGAACTCCTCGCCCGGGCACGGGAGATGGAGCGGGAGGCCCGGGGCGAGGGCGACGCGCTCACCGGCCCGGTGACGGTCGGCTGCTTCGTGACCCTGGCCCCGCACTATCTGCCGCGCCTGTTCACCGAGTGCACCCGGCGCCATCCGGGCATCGAGGTGAACGTGGTGGAGGGCGAGACCGACCAGCTCGTGGAGGCGCTGAAGGCGGGCCGGGTCGACTTCGCGCTCGCCTACGGTCTGGGCCTGTCGGCCGAGCCGGAGCTGCACGGCGAGACGGTCGCACGGGCCCCGGCGTACGCGGTCGTCGCGGCGGGCCACCCGCTGGCCGGGCGGGGCCCGGTGCACCTGGCGGAGCTGGCTACGGAGCCCCTGGTGCTGCTCGACCTGCCGCACAGCCGCGACTACTTCCGCTCGCTGCTCGCCGCGGCCGGCGTCTCCCCCGACGTGCGCTACCGCACCCAGAGCTACGAGACGGTCCGCTCGCTGGTTGCGCGCGGGCTCGGCTTCTCACTGCTCAACCAGCGGCTGCCGATCACCCAGACGTACGGCGGCGGCGAGGTCGCGGAGCTGGAGCTGCGCGATCCGGGGCCGCCGCTCGACGTACGGATCGCGTCGGTGAAGGGCGTGACGCAGACGGCCCGGGCCCGCGCGGTGCGGGACGTGCTGCGGGACATCGCGCGCGACACCGGCCCGACCCAGGTGTTCTGAACCAGATTTCAAAGACCGCTCAGAGCTCGGCGCAGCCCGTGATCGCCCGTGCGTGGGCCAGGATCAGCGCGCGGGCGCTCTCGGGCCGCACCGCCGCGTTGTGGCTGATGATGTGCAGCCCGTACCCGTCCTCCATGGCGACGAGCCCGTGCGCGAGATCGCGGGCGCTCGCGCCGAGGGTGAACGCGCCGGTGGCGGCACCGACTTCGAGCGCCGTCGTGTAGAGCGCGACCTCGCGGGCGTAGAGCGAGGTCATGAGTTCGGCGTGGCCGGGGCTGCGGCCGGCGCGCCGGTGCAGTTCGTAGAGCAGTCCGTGCTCGGCGTTCTCGGTGCTGTCGGGCAGGCCGCTGGCGACCAGGGCCCGCAGGCGGGCCACGGCGTCGCCGGCCGGGGCGTCCTCGTAGGCCTGCTGGCGCGAGGACAGGAAGCTCTCCACGGCGCCGCGGTGCACCTCGAGGACGAGGTCGCCGAGCTCGGGGTAGTAGTACAGCACCGAGCCCTGCGAGACGCCCGCCTCGTCGGCGATGTCCTTGATCCGCAGGCCCTCGAGTCCGCGCTGCGCGATGGCCCGCCCCGCCGCCGTGACGAGGGCCTCTCTGCGCGCCGTCTGGTTCCTCGGCCTGCCCACTTTCCCCATGGCGGGGATTCTCTGCCACCCGGACCAATTTCTGCAAGAAGAGTCCGCCGGGAGCATTGACGGGCGCTTCGGCAATTGTTTGAATCTCAGCTCAAAGAACGCGACCTGTCGAGCACAGCCCGATGCACACAGATCCCGGGGGTCCCCCGGGGAGCCGGGCCCCTGTCTCACCTCGCCTCATCTCGTCTCACCTCGCCTCATCTCGTCTCACTTCACCTCGCCTCACCTCGTAAGCGAAGGCCACACCATGACGACGTACTCGCAGTGGCGGCAGCGCGCCGCCGAGCTCGTGCCGCGCACGCGCCTGTTCATCGACGGAGCCTGGAGCGACCCCACGGGTGACACCGGGTACGTCCCGACCGTGAACCCGGCGACGGGCAAGACCGTCGCCGAGGTCGCCGCCGCCTGCCCGGCGGACGTGGACCGGGCGGTGGCCGCGGCGCGGACCTCGTTCGAGGACGGCCGCTGGTCGCGCACCGCTCCGGCGGAGCGCCGGCGCGTGCTGCTCGCCCTGTCCCGGCTGATCGAGGAGAACGCCGAGGAGCTCGCCCTGTGCGACACCCTCGACATGGGCAAGCCGATCGCCGAGTCCTTCGGCACGGACGTGCCCGGCGCGGCCGGCGTCTTCGCCTGGTACGCGGAGGCCGTCGACAAGCTCTACGACGAGGTCGCCCCGGCCCCGCCCGGGAATCTGGCGCTGGTCCGCCGGGCCCCGCTCGGCGTGGTCGGCGCGGTCGTGCCGTGGAACTTCCCGCTGGACATCGCGACCTGGAAGCTGGCCCCCGCCCTGGCCGCGGGCAACAGCGTCGTGCTGAAGCCCGCCGAGCAGTCACCCCTGTCGGCCCTGCGCCTGGCCGAGCTGGCCGCCGAGGCCGGGCTGCCCGACGGCGTGCTCAACGTGGTGCCGGGCCCCGGGGACGTGACCGGCCGCGCACTCGGACTGCACCCGGACGTGGACACGCTCGTCTTCACCGGCTCCACGGCCGTCGCCCGGCGCTTCCTCGGCTACGCCGCCGAGTCGAACATGAAGCAGGTCTGGCCGGAGGCCGGCGGCAAGAGCCCCAACGTCGTCTTCGCGGACGCCGATCTGGAGGCCGCCGCCGAGCGCGCCGCCTGGGGCTTCCTCTACAACACCGGGCAGGTCTGCTCCGCCAACACCCGCCTGCTCGTGGAGGCCTCGGTCGCCGAGGAGTTCACCGCGAGGGTGGCCGAGCACGCGCGCGGCTGGCTGCCCGGCGACCCGCTGGACCCGGCCACCCGGCTCGGCCCGCTCGTCGACGAGGCGCAGGCCGAGCGGATCGTCGCGGCGGTCGCGGCCTCGGGCGGCACCGTCGTGTGCGGCGGCACCCGCCCGGACCGCGAGGGCGCCTATGTCGACCCCACGATCGTCACCGGCCTCGGCCCGGACGCCCCGCTGGTCCGCGAGGAGCTCTTCGGCCCCGTCCTCACCGTCGTGCCGTTCCGCGACGAGGCCGAGGCGGTCCGGCTCGCGAACGACTCCGTGTACGGGCTCGCGGCCAGCGTGTGGACCCGCGACCTCGCCCGCGCGCACCGCGTCTGCGACGCCCTCACCGCCGGCACCGTCTCCGTGAACACCGTGGACGCGCTCAGCCCGTTCACCCCGTTCGGCGGCTTCAAGCAGTCCGGCCACGGACGCGACCTCTCGCTGCACTCCTTCGACAAGTACACCGGCCGGAAGACCACCTGGATCGCTTACGGCTGACCGGCGCACCGCCGCCCGGCCGCCCCGACCACGTCCCCGCCACGCCCACGAGCAACAAGGGAGCACCACCGCCATGACCCACGACGCAGCCGAACTCGCCCGCCTCGACCGGGCGCACATCATCCACCCGTACCTGCCGGGCTCCGCGACCGAGCGCGTCGTCATGACCGAGGGCTCCGGCTGCCGGCTCACCGACTCCGAGGGGCGCGGCTACCTCGACGCGACCGGCGGTCTGTGGCTCGCGCAGGTCGGTCACGGCCGCGAGGACCTGGCGGACGTCGCCCGCGAGCAGATGAAGAAGCTGGAGTACTTCACCAGCTTCTGGGAGTTCTCCAACGACCGCGCCATCGCGCTCGCCGCCCGCCTCGCCGAGATCGCGCCCGATCCGCTGAACCACGTGTACTTCACGTCGGGCGGCTCCGAGGGCAACGAGGCGGCCATCAAGATGGCCCGCTACTACCACCACCGGCGCGGCGTCACCGACCGCACGTGGATCCTCGCGCGCAGCAAGGCGTACCACGGCATCGGCTACGGCGGCGGCTCCGCGACCGGCTTCCCGCTGTACCACGAGGGCTTCGCCCCGATGATGCCGCACGTCAGCCACCTCACCCCGCCGTGGCCGTACCGCTCGGAGCTGTACGGCGGCGAGGCCTCCACGCCGGAGCAGGTCACGGACTTCCTGATCCGCGAACTGGAGGAGCGGATCGCGGAGATCGGCCCGGACAAGATCGCGGCGATGATCGGTGAGCCGATCATGGGCGTCGGCGGCATGCTCGTCCCGCCGGCCGACTATTGGCCGCGGGTGCGCGAGGTCCTGGACCGGCACGGCATCCTGCTGATCTTCGACGAGGTCGTCACGGCGTACGGGCGCGTGGGCCAGTGGTTCGCCGCCCAGCACTTCGGCGTGACGCCCGACATCATCGTCACCGCCAAGGGCATCACCTCGGGCTACGTGCCGCTGGGCGCGCTGCTCGTCGCGGACCAGGTCGCCGAGGTGCTGCTGCGCGACCACGGCTTCCCGATGGGCTACACGTACAACGGCCACCCCGTCGCCACGGCGGTCGCCCTCGCGAACCTCGACATCATCGAGAAGGAGGGCCTCCTCGGCCGCGCCACCACCATGGGCGCCTTCCTGCACGCCGAACTCCAGGCGCAGCTGGGCGAGCTGCCGATCGTCGGCGAGATCCGCTCGGTCGGCATGATGCTCGCCGTCGAGCTGGTCGAGGACCGCGAGACGCGCGTGCCGCTGCCGCTCGACCCGGCCAACATGCCGCACGACGTGATCCGTCGCGAGACCGGAGTCATCGTCCGCGACTCCGCGCACAGCCTGGTGCTGTCGCCGCCGCTGATCATGACCGAGGCCGAGGCCAAGGAGGCGGCGTCCGCGCTGCGCGGTGTGCTGGAGCGCACCGCGCCGACGGGCGAGATCCGCGGGGCCTGACCCCGCCCGGGAGGCCCGGTCCCCGCCGGGCCTCCCCCGTCGCCGCTCCACCCGACACGGATCCCACACCGTCCCGCGGCCCTCCGCCGCCCCCGCAGTCCCGCAGTCCCCTCTACCCCGCCAAGGAACTGCCCGTGTCCTCCCACCTCTCCCCCGCCGCACCGCACGCCGCCGACGAGACGCCGGACGCCCCGGCCGGGCTGCAGCGCAGCCTCAAGCGCTTCGACATCACCGCCATGGCCATCGCCGCGGTCATCTCCTTCGACACCGTCGGGCAGATCGCCACCGGCGGCGGCGAGGCGGTCACCTGGACCGCGGCGCTCGCCCTGTTCTTCCTGGTCCCCTACGCCCTGCTGTTCGCCGAGACCGGCGCCGCGTTCCCGCAGGAGGGCGGCCCGTACGTCTGGGTGAAGCTGGCGCTGGGCCGGCCGGCGGCCGCCCTCACCACCCTCTTCTACTGGGTCACCAACCCGATCTGGCTGGGCGGTTCGCTGGTCTTCCTCGCCGCCGAGACATGGGACGGGTTCGTCTTCCACCTCGGCTCGGGCACCGTCGCCGACTACGTCTTCAAGCTGCTGTTCGTGTGGGCCGCGATCCTCACCGCCGTGGTGTCGCTGAGCCGCGGCAAGTGGATCACCACCCTCGGCGCCCTGGTCAAGGTGCTGTCCCTCGCGCTGTTCACCCTCACCGCCACGCTCTACGGCATCGAGCACGGCTTCCACGGGCTGGCCGAGGCACACTTCAGCCCGACCGCGGCCGGCTTCCTGGCCCTCGTGCCGATCCTGCTGTTCGCGTACGTCGGCTTCGAGGCACCCAACGCCGCCGGCGAGGAGATGCACGACCCGCAGAAGGACGTGCCCGCGGCGCTCGGCCGCTCGGCGACCGTCGCCGCCGCCTGCTACCTGCTGCCCGTGCTCGCCCTGCTCGCCGTCGTCCCCGTCAAGCAGGTCACCGGCATCGGCGGCTTCATGGAGGGCGCGCGGCTCGTCTTCGGCGTCTACGGTCCGGCCGCCGGTCCCCTGCTGACCACCACCGCCGTGATGTTCGTCTTCGCCCTCCTGACGCAGGGCAGCGCCTGGATGATCGTCAGCGACCGGATGCAGGCCATGGCCGCGGCCGACGGCGGCTTCTTCACGCGCAAGCTCGGCGCCTTCCACCCGAAGCTGGGCACGCCGGTCCGCACCAACCTGCTCTCCGGTGCGGTGGCCACGGTGTTCATGCTGACCGCCATGCAGCTCGCCGCCGGGGACGCCGGAGCCGTCTTCGCCGTGGTGCTCACCGTCGCCGTGACGACGCTGCTGCTGTCGTACCTCGTCGTCGTGCCCGCCCTCGTCCTGCTCCGGCTGCGCCGGCCCGAGGTCGAGCGGCCGTACCGGGTGCCCTTCGGTGACCGGGGCTTCCTCGCCTGCGCCGGTCTCGTGTACGCGTGGATCCTGGTCGGCTCCTGGTCGGCCCTGTTCCCCGGCGTCCTCGAAGGCCTCTTCGGTATCGAGTACGACTTCATGGACGCGTGGGGCGTCTCCCGCCTCTCCTTCGAGTCGTTCACCCTGGGCACGGTCGCTCTGCTCCTGGTCGTGGGCACGATCGGGGTCCGCGTGGCACGCCGCGAACCGGCCGCTGAATAACCCTCGCTCGGGTGGGACGCGGCGTGCCCCGACGTCTCCGCCACCTCACGCGCACCAAATATGCACACAGGCCTGACAAACTGCGCGGGACATCGCCGCATCGGCGGACAACTCACCCAAAGCGAGGGTTTGGCACATGCGCAAGGCGCGTATCGCACTGACGGCCGTTCTGGTCACCACGTTCGGCCTCGGACTCACCGCCTGCGGCGGCGACGGCGAGGACAAGGCGGCGGAGAAGGAGTCGCCGGCGGCGACGGCGCCCACGCCGGAACAGGAGAGCCCGAGCGCCGACAGCGCCGAGAACGCGGGCGGCGACGCCCAGCCCGCGGGTGATGTCACCGCGCCGGGCTCCGGGCTCAAGGTCGGCGACAAGGCGGTCCTCCCCTTCGAGTACGCCAAGAAGAAGGGCACCCTCGCGATCACCGTCACGGCGATCGACAAGGGCGCCGAGGCCGACATGTCCCAGTTCGGCGCACGGGCGAAGGGCCTGACGCCGTACTTCATCAAGATGAAGGTGGAGAACGTCGGCGCCACCGACCTGTCGCGCGCGTACGTGCAGCTGAGGGGCCTGCTCGACGGCGGGCAGAGCACGGGCGTCTCGCTGATCGGCGACATCCCGGGCAAGTGCGACAAGGAGTCCGCGCCCGCCGAGTTCGGCAAGGGAGCGTCGTTCGAGACCTGCTCGCTCGCCGCGTCGCGCAGCGGCGATGTCACGGGTGCCGAGTTCGACGAGGGCGACGCGTACAGCGACAAGCCGGTCATCTGGACCACCGGCTGATCCCTCACCGGCGCTAGGGCGTGTGTCGAAAGTCCCGTCGTCCGCCCGAAGGGCGGGCCCCGCGGTGTCCGGTGCGTGCGATCGCAAGGCGCCGGAGCGTCCTCATAGCGGAGCTATCAGGTCGTTTCGGCAACGCCGCGAGCGTGCGTGCCGGGCGCCGCGGGGCAGGCGGGACTTTCGACACACGCCCTAGCCCGGGCGGCTCGGGCCCGCCGCCGCCTCGTGCAGGGACAGTTCGAGGACCGTCGGGTCCGTGAGGGTGCCCGAGCCGTCGGGTGGGACCAGCCAGCGGACGGCTCCGGTCGTGCGGCCGGGGTACGGGACCACGATCCAGGTCCCGTACCCCGCGCCCCGCACCCCCGTGCCGAGCCAGCGGGCCGCCGTGCCGGCCGGGACGAAGAAGCCCATGCGGGCGTCGCCGAAGTCGGCGAGGACGGGGCCCGGCCGGTCGATGACGCGGGTCAGCACGTCGAGGGTCGGGTAGCCGAGTTCGGCCGGCACGATCAGCACGTCCCAGCGCCGGCCCGCCGGCAGCAGCGCGACACCCTGCGGGTCGCGCTCCCAGGCGCGGCGACAGGCGGCCGGGTCCGGCGCCACCGACGCGAGCCATTCGACCGCCGGCCCGTTCGCCGAGTCCGTCATGGCGAGTCCTCCCTGTTGCTGTGACGCGTTCCGTTCACAGACGAGAGGGGCAAGGGGGCGCCGCGTTACGCCAGTTCAGCAGACTTCTTCGTGGGCCCGTCCGTTACAGTGCGCCCATGACGGACGACGAGCGGCAGATCCAGGCGGCGATCGACGGCGAACTGCGCCTGCTCGAACCGGCGGTGCGCCGGGACGACGCGCAGGCGAGCGCCCTGCTCGACCCGGAGTTCTTCGAGTTCGGGGCGTCCGGGCGGCGTTGGGACCTGACGTCGATGCGGGAGCTGATGGGCTCGACGCCGGTCGAACCCGAACACCCGGTGGAGGTCACGGAGATGGCGGGCGTCCTGCTCGCGCCGGGGCTCGTGCATCTGACGTACCGGACGGACGAAGGGGACCGCCGCGTGCGGCGCAGCTCGGTGTGGCGCCGCCACCCGGAGGCCGGGTGGCGGCTGTACTTCCATCAGGGGACGCCTACGCCCATGCCTGCGAAAGAGTAGGCAAAAAAGCAGGCGTCAGCTGTCGAAGCCGAGGCCGACGGAGTCCATCGCCTTGAGCCAGAGGTTGCGCCGGCCGCCGTTGTCGTCGGCGCGGGCCAGCGACCACTTGGTGAGCGCGATGCCGGTGTAGGCGAACGGCTCGGGCGGGAACGGGAGCGGCTTCTTGCGGACCATCTCGAGTTCGGTGCGCTCGGTGCGCTCGCCGGACAGCAGGTCCAGCATCACGTCCGCGCCGAAGCGGGTCGCGCCGACCCCGAGCCCGGTGTACCCGGCGGCGTAGGAGACCCGCCCGCCGTGCGCCGTGCCGAAGAACGCGGAGAACCGCGAGCAGGTGTCGATCGCGCCGCCCCACGCGTGGGAGAAGCGCAGGCCCTCCAGCTGCGGGAAGCAGGTGAAGAAGTGGTCCGCGAGCTTGGCGTAGGTCTCGGGCCGGTGGTCGTGCTCGGCGCGCACCTTCCCGCCGTACGGGTAGATCGCGTCGTAGCCGCCCCACAGGATCCGGTTGTCGGCGGAGAGCCGGAAGTAGTGGAACTGGTTGGCGCTGTCGCCGAGACCCTGGCGGTTCTTCCAGCCGATCGAGGCCAGCTGCTCCGCGCTGAGCGGCTCGGTCATCAGCGCGTAGTCGTAGACCGGGACGGTGTACGAGCGGACGCGCTTGATCAGGGACGGGAAGACGTTGGTGCCGAGGGCGGCGTGCCGGGCGAAGATCCGGCCGTACGGGGTGCGGACGGCGAGGCCCGCCCCGTTGGAGGCCAGCTGGGTCGCGGGCGTGTTCTCGTAGATCCGGACGCCGAGGTCGAGGCAGGCCTGCTTGAGGCCCCAGGCGAGCTTGGCGGGGTGGAGCATGGCGACGCCGCGCCGGTCGTGCAGCGCGCCGAGGAAGGTCGGCGAGTCGACCTGCTCGCGGGTCTGGTCGGCGTCGAGCATCTCCAGGCCGTCCGCGAGGCCGGCTTCCTGGAGTTCGGTGTGGAACTCGCGCAGTTCGGCGACCTGGTGCGGCTGGGTCGCCACGTCCAGTTCGCCGGTGCGCTCGAAGTCGCAGTCGATGGAGTAGCGGGCGACCGCCGCCTCGATCGCGTCGAGGTTGGCGGCGCCCAGCTCCTCCAGCTTGTGGATCTCGTCGGGCCAGCGGGCGAGCCCGTTGGCCGTGCCGTGCGTGAGGGAGGCGGCGCAGAAGCCGCCGTTGCGCCCGGAGGCGGCCCAGCCGATCTCGCGGCCCTCGACGAGGACGACGTCCCGGCCGGGGTCGCGCTCCTTGGCGATCAGCGCGGTCCACAGGCCGCTGTAGCCGCCGCCGACGACGAGCAGGTCGCACCGCTCGTCACCGGTCAGCGCGGGCAGCGCCGCCGGGCGCCCCGGGTCGTCCAGCCAGTACGCGACGGGCTGGGCGTCCGCGAGGGCGGCGGTCCAGCGGCTCCGACGATTCATGGCGCCAGCGGCCATGATTCCAACTCCCTCAGAAATGAGCAGTCCCCTGAGACTCAGGCGACCTTGTTCTTTCGCTTGCCGGCGAACATGCCGACAAGGACGCACAGTACGGCGACCAGGAACATGGCCGTACCGATGACATTGATCTGAACGGGTGTGCCGCGCTGCGCCGAGCCCCACACGAACATGGGGAAGGTGACCGTGGAACCCGCGTTGAAGTTCGTGATGATGAAGTCGTCGAAGGAGAGCGCGAAGGCGAGCAGCGCGCCCGCCGCGATGCCCGGTGCCGCGATGGGCAGGGTGACGCGGAGGAAGGTCTGCACGGGGCCGGCGTAGAGGTCCTGTGCGGCCTGTTCCAGTCGCGGGTCCATCGACATGACGCGCGCCTTGACGGCGGTCACCACGAAGCTGAGGCAGAACATGATGTGGGCGATCAGGATGGTCCAGAAGCCCAGCTGGGCGCCCATGTTGAGGAACAGGGTGAGCAGCGAGGCCGCCATGACGACCTCGGGCATCGCCATGGGCAGGAAGATCAGCGAGTTGATCGCGCCGCGCGCCCGGAAGCGGTAGCGGACGAGGGCGAAGGCGATCATCGTGCCGAGCACGGTCGCGCCGATCGTGGCCCACAGGGCGATCTGGAGGCTGAGCGACAGCGAGCCGCACATGTCGGCGACGCCGCAGGGGTTCTTCCAGGCGTCGAGGCTGAACTCCTGCCACTCGTAGTTGAAGCGGCCCTTCGGCTTGTTGAAGGAGAAGGCCGTGACGACGACGTTCGGCAGGAGGAGATAGGCGAGGGTGATCAGACCCGCGATCACCACGAGGTTCTTCCGCAGCCAGCGCATCAGACGAGGTCCTCCGTTCCGGCCCGCCGGATGTAGACGGTGACCATCACGAGAATGGCCGCCATGAGGATGAAGGAGAGGGCCGCCGCGGTCGGATAGTCGAGGATGCGCAGGAACTGCGTCTGGATGACGTTGCCGACCATGCGGGTGTCCGTGGAGCCGAGGAGGTCCGCGTTCACGTAGTCGCCGGCCGCCGGGATGAAGGTGAGCAGGGTGCCGGAGACGACGCCGGGCATCGACAGCGGGAAGGTCACCTTGCGGAAGGTGGTGGCGGGCGAGGCGTAGAGGTCGCCCGCGGCCTCGTGCAGCCGGCCGTCGATCCGCTCCAGCGAGGTGTAGAGCGGCAGGATCATGAACGGCAGGAAGTTGTAGGTGAGGCCGCAGACCACGGCGAGCGGGGTGGCGAGGACGCGGTCGCCCTCGGTCATCCCGAGCCAGGTCGTCACGTCGAGGACGTGCAGGGTGTTGAGCGCGCCGACGACCGGTCCGCCGTCCGCGAGGATCGTCTTCCAGGCGAGGGTGCGGATGAGGAAGCTGGTGAAGAACGGGGCGATCACCAGGACGAGAACGACGTTGCGCCAGCGGCCCGCGCGGAACGCGATGAGGTAGGCGAGCGGGTAGCCGAGCAGCAGACACAGGATCGTGGCGCAGCCGGCGTACAGGACGGAGCGCAGGAACTGCGGGTAGTAGTCGCTGAGCGCGTCCCAGTACGTGGCGAAGTGCCAGGTGACCTTGAACCCGTCCTCGAGGGAGCCCTGCTGGATCGAGGTGGAGGCCTGGTAGACCATCGGCAGAGCGAAGAAGACGATCAGCCAGAGGATGCCGGGCAGCAGCAGCCAGTACGGGACGAGGCGGCCACGCTTGCGGATCTTGCGGGGCGGTTCCTCCGCCGGGGCGGGCGCCAGTGGCGGCGCTTCGGTGACAGTGCTCATGCGGCCGTGTCCTCCGAGACCTTCTCCACGCCCGCTTCGGCGTCCTGGTCCGCGTCGAGGCCGAACGTGTGCGCGGGGTTCCAGTGCAGGACGACCTCAGCGCCGGGCGTGAGGCGGCCGTCGCGCTCGATGTTCTGGGCGTAGACCTCGAACGAGTCGCTGAGCGGGGTGTCGATGACGTACTGCGTGGAGACGCCGATGAAGCTGCTGTCGGCGATGGTGCCGGTGATGCGGTTGCGGTCCTCGGGGATGGTGCCCGCGTCGTCGGCGTGGGTGAGGGAGATCTTCTCGGGGCGTACGCCGACGAGGACCTTGCCGCCCGCGCCGGTGTCCGCGGTGCAGCGCTCGGCCGGCAGCGACAGCTTGCCGTCGCCCGCGCGCAGGGTGAGCTCGTCGCCCGCCCGGCCGGCGATCTCGGCCTCGATGAAGTTCGAGGTGCCGAGGAAGTTGGCGACGAAGGTGGAGCGCGGGTTCTCGTACAGGTCGGTGGGGGCACCGAGCTGTTCGACGACGCCCTGGTTCATCACGGCGACGGTGTCGGCCATGGTCATGGCCTCCTCCTGGTCGTGCGTGACGTGGATGAAGGTGATGCCGACCTCGGTCTGGATGCGCTTGAGCTCCAGCTGCATCTGGCGGCGCAGCTTGAGGTCGAGGGCGCCGAGGGGCTCGTCGAGGAGCAGCACCTTGGGGTGGTTGATGAGGGCGCGGGCGACCGCGACGCGCTGCTGCTGGCCGCCGGAGAGCTGGTGCGGCTTCTTGCGGGCGTGCTCGCCGAGCTGGACCAGGTCGAGCATCTCGTCGACCTGCTTCTTCACCGACTTGATGCCGCGCCGGCGCAGGCCGAAGGCGATGTTCTCGAAGATGTCGAGGTGCGGGAAGAGCGCGTACGACTGGAAGACGGTGTTCACGGGCCGCTTGTAGGGCGGCAGGTTCGTGACGTCCTGGTCGCCGAGGAGGACGGTGCCGGTGGTCGGCTCCTCCAGGCCCGCGATCATGCGCAGGGTGGTGGTCTTGCCGCAGCCGGAGGCGCCGAGGAGGGCGAAGAAGGAGCCCTGGGGCACGGTGAGGTCGAGCGGACGTACGGCCGTGAAGCCGTTGTCGTACGTCTTGCTGATCCCGGTGAGACGGACGTCGCCGCCGTGGTCGGTCGTCATGGTGAGTCCAAGGATTCGTCGGGGACGGGGGCGGGGCGGGTGGCGGAGAGCCGGTTCAGCCGCCGGTGAGCTGGGCGAACTTCTCCTCGAACGCGGTCTCTTCCTTGGCCGTCAGGGAGCGGAAGCCGTGTCCCTTGGACTGCATGGCCTTGTCGGGAACGATCAGCGGGTCGTTCGCGACGTCCTTGTCGATCTTGGCGAGCTCCGGCCGGACGATGCTCGTGTCCAGCGGGCTCACGTAGTTGATCCACGCGGCGAGCTGCGCGCCGACGGCCGGCTCGTAGTAGTAGTCGATGAGCCGCTCGGCGTTCGTCTTGTGCCGCGCCTTGTTGGGGATCAGCATGCTGTCGGTCGCCGTGATGTAACCGGCGTCCGGGATGGCGAACTTGACGTGCGGGTTGTCCGCCTGGAGCTGTACGACGTCACCGGCCCAGGCCAGACAGGCCGCGAGGTCGCCCTTGCTGAGGTCGGCGATGTAGTCGTTGCCGGTGAAGCGGCGCACCTGCCCGCGGTCGACGGCCTTCTGGAGGCGGGCGATCGCCGCGTCGAAGTCGTCGGCCTTGAAGTCGCGGGGGTCCTTGCCCATGTCGAGCAGGGTCATGCCGACGCTGTCGCGCATCTCGGACAGCAGGCCGACCTTGCCCTTGAGCTTGGGGTCCTCGAGCAGCTCGGTGACCGAGGTGATCTCCTTGCCGCCGGTCGCCTTCGTGTTGTACGCGATGACGGTGGAGACGCCCTGCCAGGGGTACGAGTAGGCGTGCCCGGGGTCCCAGTCGGGATTGCGGAACTGGGGCGCCAGGTTGGTGAAGGCGTGCGGCAGGTTGGCGGGGTCGAGCTTCTGCACCCAGCCGTAGCGCACGAGCCGGGAGGCGATCCAGTCGGTGAGGACGATCAGGTCGCGGCCGGTGTCCTGGCCGGCCGCGAGCTGCGGTTTGATCTTGCCGAAGAACTCGACGTTGTCGTTGATGTCCTCGGTGTACTTGACCTGGATCCCGGTGCGCTTGGTGAACGCCTCCAGCGACGGGCGGTGCTTCTCGTCGTCGCTCATGTCGATGTACTCGGTCCAGTTGGAGAAGTTGATGACCTTCTCCTTGGCCGAGTGGTCCTCGGACGTGGTGCCGCCCTGGGACTTGCTCGCGGCGGGGATGCCGCAGCCGGTGAGCGCCCCGAGGCCGCCGACGGCGAGTGCGCCGCCGGCCGAGGCGCGCAGCAGTGAACGGCGGGTCATGGCGGCCCTGCCGTTCCTGAAGCTGCGCCGCATGGCGGCCAGTTGGGCCGGGGAAAGGCGGTCGGGCTCGTACTGCTCCATGCGCGTGGTGCCCTTTCGGGATGGTGGCCGCGGGTCGGGCGGCCGGGCTGCTATCGGTCCCCGAAGATCGTGCGGTGCCAGTCCTTCCTGACGACCGCGGTGTTGTCGAACATGACGTGCTTGATCTGCGTGTACTCCTCGAAGGAGTAGGCAGACATGTCCTTGCCGAAGCCGGACGCCTTGTAGCCGCCGTGCGGCATCTCGCTGAGGATCGGGATGTGGTCGTTGACCCAGACGCAGCCGGCCTTGATCTCGCGCGTGGCGCGGTTCGCCCGGTACACGTTGGTGGACCAGGCGGAGGCGGCGAGTCCGTAGGGGGTGTCGTTGGCCAGCCGGATGCCCTCCTCGTCGGTGTCGAAGGGCAGCACGACGAGGACGGGGCCGAAGATCTCGGACTGCACGATCTCGCTGTCCTGCGCCGCGTCGGCCACGAGGGTGGGCCGGTAGTAGGCGCCGTCCGCGAGGGCGCCGCCGGGGGCCTCGCCGCCGGTCACCACGCGCGCGTAGGAGCGGGCGCGGTCGACGAATCCGGCGACGCGGTCGCGCTGGGCGTGCGAGATGAGCGGACCGAGGTCGGTGCCGTCGGCGAACGGGTCGCCGAGCCGGACGCTCGCCATGACGTCGGCGACGCCGGCGACGAAGGCCTCGTAGAGGGGGCGCTGCACGTACGCGCGCGTGGCGGCGGTGCAGTCCTGGCCGGTGTTGATGAGGGCGCCGGCGACGGCGCCGTGCACGGCGGCGGCCAGGTCGGCGTCGTCGAACACCACGAAGGGCGCCTTGCCGCCGAGCTCCAGGTGGAGCCGCTTGACGGTGGCGGTGGCGACCTCGGCGACGCGCTTGCCGACGCCGGTGGAGCCGGTGAAGGAGGTCATGGCGACGTCCGGGTGCCCCACGAGGTGCTCACCGGCGTCCCGGCCCGCGCCGGTGATCACGTTGACCACACCGGCCGGAATGCCGGCGTCGGCCGCGGTCTGCGCGAAGAGCAGCGAGGTGAGCGGGGTGAGCTCGGCGGGCTTGAGGACGATCGTGTTGCCCGCGGCGATGGCGGGCAGCACCTTCCAGGCGGCCATCTGGAGCGGGTAGTTCCAGGGGGCGATGGAGCCGACGACACCGATCGGCTCGCGCCGTACGTACGAGGTGTGGTCGCCGCTGTACTCGCCGGCGGACTGGCCCTGGAGGTGGCGGGCGGCGCCCGCGAAGAACGCGGTGTTGTCGACGGTGCCGGGCACGTCGAACTCGCGGCTCAGCTTGAGGGGCTTGCCGCACTGCAGCGACTCCAGGCGGGCGAACTCCTCGGCACGCTCGGCGAGGGCCCCGGCGAAGGCGTGCATCGCGTCGGACCGCTCGCCCGGGGTGGCGCCGGCCCAGCCGGGGAAGGCGTCGCGGGCGGCGGCGACGGCGGCGTCCACGTCGGCCGTGCCGGCCAGCTCGTACGTGAAGACGTCGGTGCCGGTCGCGGGGTCGACGACCGCGTGCGTGCGGCCGGAGGTGCCCTGGGTCAACCGTCCGCCGACGAAGTTCGCTCCGTCGGCGAAGCGTTCCTGCGCGGCGGCCGCGACGGTCTTCGCCGACGGGCGGTCGGGGAGTTCGGCCGAGGTGGGGTTGTGCATGAGTGCTCGCTCTCGCTTTCCTCGCCGGGCGCCCGTCCCACGGGCCCCTGCGTGGCTCCAGCTCGATTTGAGTGCCGATCCTGACAGAGGACCGACACCTCAACAAGTGATTCCGTTGTTGCCTTTTGGTTACGCGACGGAATCTGTCGACCAGGTGTCGAGTGCACCTGGAAAACCCAGGACGGTGTGTCAGTGGTGCGTGTCAGACTCGCGTGCATGAACGAAACGGGGGCCGCGAGCATGATCGACAGCAGGGAATCACTGGTCAGCGCCCTGGCGGCGGGGACGCGCGTGAAGTGGCTGCATTTCTGGGGGCACACCCCGCGGCCGGACGGCAGGCTGGGCGCGAGCTGCCTGAGTCAGTGGTGGCCGTCGCCGTTCACGGTCGACGGCGTGGAGTACGCGACGGCGGAGCACTGGATGATGGCCGGCAAGGCGCGGCTGTTCGGGGACCCGGAGGCGGAGCGCAGAGCCGTCGAGGCCGGTCACCCGGCGCAGGCGAAGAAGGCGGGGCGTCTGGTGAAGGGCTTCGACGAGGAGGTCTGGGAGCGCGAGCGCTTCGGGATCGTCGTCGCGGGCAGCCTCCACAAGTTCGGCTCGGACCCGGCACTGCGCGACTTCCTGGTGGGCACCGGCGACCGCGTCCTGGTGGAGGCCAGTCCCGTGGACCGCGTCTGGGGCATCGGCCTCGCGGCGGACTCCCCGGCGGCGGAGGACCCGGAGCGCTGGCGCGGGCCGAATCTGCTGGGGTTCGCGCTGATGGCGGCGCGGCGGGAGCTGGCCGCGGCGACGTCCTGAGCCGGCCGCCCGGCGTGATCGCGCCGGGCCGGTTCAGCGCGTGGCGTTGAGGATCACGACCAGGACGAGGACGCCGACGCCCAGGAGCAGGCCGAAGGCGCCGCAGATGATGCCCGCGAGCGCCTGCCCGCCGTTCGTGGCCTCGCCGCGCCGCACCTTGCTGCGGCCGACGAAGCCGAAGGCGACGCCGAGGATCCCGGTGATGATCGAGATCGGCCAGAACAGACCGAGCACCGCGGAGACGATGCCGGTGACCATGCTCGTGACGCCGAGCCCGTTGCTCGGCTGCAGGGGCATCCCGCCGGCCCAGCCGTAGGGGGCCTGCGGGTAGGCCGCCATGGGTTGCTGCGCCGGGTAGCCGTACGGGGCCTGCTGCGGGCCGGGCGCCGGGTGGCCGTAGGCCGCGGCGGGCAGGCCCGGTCCCGCGGGCGAGACCGGCGGGGGCGGTACGGGGCCCTGCTGTGCGTACTGCGGGTGCTGCGGGGCGGGCGGCGCGTACGGAGACGGGGCCTGCGGGGACGGCGGGTGCGGGGTGGCGCTCGCCGCGGGCATGGCCGTCACCGTCTGACTGTCGTGGATGTCGCGCCCGCCGGCCGGGCTCTGCGGGGCCGGTGCCGGGACCGCGTCCTGCGGCTTCGCCCAGGGGTCGCTGCCCTGCGGTGTGGTGCCGCCTGCCATGGGACGGGCCCCCTTCGTTGCGTACGTCGTGCTCGGTGCCGCGCGTCCGGCCATGCTACGTGCCGGGCGTCGGGCCCGGTCCGCGGTCCCCCGCCGCCCGCATACGATGCCGGGGACCCCGATCAGCCGATCACCCGAGTTCCTGGGGAGGAATCCGTGAGCCAGCGCCTGCAGACCTTCATCGCCGGACTGCCCAAAGCAGAACTGCACGTCCACCATGTGGGCTCCGCCTCCCCGCGGATCGTCTCCGCCCTCGCGGCCCGGCACCCCGACTCGAAGGTGCCGACCGACCCCGAGGCGCTGGCCGACTTCTTCACGTTCACGGACTTCGCGCACTTCATCGACGTCTACCTGTCGGTCGTCGACCTGATCCGCACCCCCGAGGACGTCCGCCTGCTGACGTACGAGGTCGCGCGCGACATGGCGCGGCAGAACGTGCGCTACGCGGAGCTGACCATCACCCCCTACTCGTCGACCCGGCGCGGGATCGACGAGAAGGCCTTCATGGACGCGATCGAGGACGCCCGCAAGGCGGCCGAGGCGGAGTTCGGCACGGTGCTGCGCTGGTGCTTCGACATCCCGGGCGAGGCCGGTCTGGTCTCCGCCGAGGAGACGGCCCGGCTGGCCACGGACGACAAGCTGCGCCCCGAGGGCCTGGTGTCGTTCGGGCTCGGCGGCCCCGAGGTCGGGGTGCCGCGCCCGCAGTTCAAGCCGTACTTCGACCGGGCGATCGCGGCCGGGCTGCGCTCGGTGCCGCACGCCGGCGAGACCACCGGACCCGAGACGGTCTGGGACGCGCTGCGCGACCTGCGCGCCGAGCGGATCGGGCACGGCACGTCCTCGGCGCAGGACCCGAAGCTCCTCGCGCACCTGGCCGAGCACGGGATCCCGCTGGAGGTGTGCCCGACGTCGAACATCGCGACGCGCGCCGTGCGCACCCTGGAGGAGCACCCGCTGAAGGCGTTCGTGGACGCGGGCGTCACGGTGACGATCAACTCGGACGACCCGCCGATGTTCTCCACGGACCTGAACACGGAGTACGCGGTCGCGGCGCGGCTGCTCCGGCTCGACGAGCAGGGCCTGGCCGACCTCGCGAAGAACGCGGTCCGCGCCTCCTTCCTCGACGACGCCGGCAAGTCCCGGATCGCCGCGGAGATCGACGCGTACACGCGGAACTGGCTCGCGGACGCCTGACGCGCGGACGCCGGACACGACAGGGCGCGGCGGCCGTCGGGCACCACAATGGTGCGCATGCGTACCGTGACTGCCGTGGCCCATCGAGGCGACCCCTACCGCGTCCGTGAGAACACCCTCCCGTCCCTGCGCTCGGCGCTGGAGCGGGGTGCGGACGTGGTGGAGGTCGACGTCCGGCTGACCCGCGACGGTGTCCCGGTCCTGCTGCACGACTCCACGCTCGAACGGCTGTGGAAGCACGACCGCCCCCTGTCCGCGCTCTCCTCGGACGAGGTGCGGGGCCTGACGGAGGGCGGTGTCCCCACCCTCGCGGAGACGCTGGCCGCGACCGGGGACGCCCGCCTGATGATCGACCTGCCCGGCGCGGACCGGCGTGCCGTGCGGGCGATCGTGGGGCTGATCGACGACTGCGGCGCCGCCGAACGCGTCTACTACTGCGCCGGTGCCGAGACGATGCTGAAGGTGCGGGAGGCCGATCCCTCCGCCGAGATCGCCCTGACCTGGACGACTCTGGCCCCGCCCCGCCCGGCGCTCCTCGCGGCGGTCCGGCCGCGCTGGCTCAACTACCGCTTCTCGCTGCTGACCCGTGACCTCGTGGCCCGGGTCCACCATGACGGGCTGCTGGTGTCGGCCTGGACGCCGGACACGCGGCGCTCGATGCGGAGGCTGCTGGCCGCAGGCGTCGACTCCATCACGACCAACCGTGTCGACGTCCTGGCCGCGATGCGCTGAGGGCGGGGCCGGTTCGTCGCCGGGTGCGGGTGCGTCGTGGCTGGTCGCGCAGTTCCCCGCGCCCCTGAAATGCAGACGCTTCGCGTCGCATTTCCCCGATCGGGCACTGCCCCTATGGAGATCGCGCACGAAGTGCGCATCTCCAGGGGCGCGGGGAACTGCGCGAGAAGTCCCACCGGGCCCGCACCCGGCGACGAACGGTCAGCCCCGAGCTCTGACGACCCGCCGCGCCACCCCGTGGGACACCACGGTCGCCGCCCCGGCCCACGCGAGCCCGGCGACGACATCCCACCCCCGGCCGGCGCGCAGCACACCCGCCCGCTTCAACCGCCCCCGCGCCCACACGGCGAACGGCACGACGAGCGTCGGCGAGGTGGCGACCCCCGGCGTGTACCCCCGCACGGCGAGCGCCTGCCCCATGTGCACGAGCCCGTGCAGCCCGAACCCGTTGAGCATCGCCTGATAGACGGCGCTCCGTCCGCCACTGGCCCACCCCGCGACGGCCCCCGCCCCCACGATCCCGGCCATGACCCCGACGGCCACCCCGAACTCCCGCTCGTCGACGCCCTCCACCGCCCGCCACACCCCGTCCGGCACCCCGGGCCACCGCTCCCGCAGCACGGGCACGTTCTCCCGCACCCACCGCGGCCCGGCGACGAGCTCCTCGATGTCGTGCAGGGCCCAGGCCGCGAAGAGCCCCAGCGTGACGGCGGCGGACACCTTTTCATCGTTCGATGAATTCCCCATGCGGGCAAGGCTACTTGGGCCGGCCGGAGCCCTCACAGTCCGGCGATCGCGTTCCACCGCTTCGCGAACTCCGTGCGCTCCGTGGACTTGATGTCGCGGGCGATCGCGAGACGCGACCGCATCCGGTCGTCCGGGAAGATCAGCGGGTCCTCGGCGAGCGCGGCGGTCTCCTTGTCCTTCGAGGAAGCGAGGACGTGCTGGGCCGCGGGCACGGGACACACGTAGTTGACCCAGGCGGCGAGTTCGGCGGCGACCTCGGGCTCGTAGTAGTAGTCGACGAGGCGCTCGGCGGTGGCCTTGTGCTCGGCGAGGTTGGGGATCATCAGGGACTCGGCCCAGAGTTCGGCGCCCTCCTCGGGGACGACGAACTCGATGTCCGGGTCGTCGGCCTGGAGCTGGATGACGTCGCCGCTGTAGGCCTGGCAGGCGAGGACGTCGCCGCTGGAGAGGTCCTTGATGTAGTCGTTGCCGGTGAAGCGGCGGATGTGCTTCGACGCGACGAGCTTCTCCACCTGGTCGCAGGTGCGGTGGAAGTCGTCGGCGGTCCAGCGCGTGATGTCGACCCCGTTGCCCTGCATGAGGAGCGCGAAGGACTCGTCGAGGCCGGACAGCAGGGTGACGCGGCCCTTGAGGTCGGGGGCCCAGAGGTCGGAGACGTGCCGGATCTCGCGGCCGAGGCGGCGCTTGTTGTACGCGATGCCGGTGATGCCGGACTGCCACGGGACCGTCGACTTGCGGCCGGGGTCGAAGGCAGGGTCGCGCAGCAGCGGGTCGAGGTACTTGGTGACGTTCGGCTGGCGCGAGCGGTCCATCTCCTGGACCCAGCCGAGCCGGACGAACCGGGAGCACATCCAGTCGGAGATGACGATGAGGTCGCGTCCGGTGCTCTGGTGGTTCATCAGGGACGGACTGATCTTGCCGAAGAACTCGTCGTTGTCGTTGATCTCCTCGGTGTACCGGACCTGGATGCCGGTCCGCTTCTCGAAGGCGTCCAGCGTCGGACGCCGGGCCGGGTCGTCGTCGTCCACGTCGATGTAGAGCGGCCAGTTCGCCCAGGTGAGCCGCTTGTCGTCGGCCGAGCGGTCGCGGTCGGCGGCGCGGTCGCCCGGCGCGACGTAGGCGGCGGGCACCCCGCAGCCGGAGGCCAGGGCACCGACGGCCACGGCGGCGGCACCACCGCCCAGGGCGCGCAGCAGGGAACGGCGGTCGAGGCGGGGGGTGTCGTGGTTGGCTCGCACCCCGGAAGCATGCCGGGGCCACGCACCCCGGCTCAATGGACGCTGCGTCCGGGCAGGCGCCCCAGGGGGCGACACCTTGTCGATCTCCCGGGCATCACTCTGCCGGTTCCGCGGGCGTCACTCTGCCGGTTCCGCCGGGGGGAGAGAGACTGCGCCGACTCCGCGTACGCCCCCGGCCGATCCGCGGGACGCTCAACCGGTCCAGCTGGCGAGCAGCCCGAGATTCTCGGCGGCCTCGGTGCCGGGCGCCGGCAGATAGCTGACCAGGACCTGTCCGGTGTCGGGCAGATGCAGGATCTCGAAGTCGAGGTCGAGCGGGCCGACGACGGGATGCCGCAGGGCGTACCGCCCGGCCTCCTTCTCGTGGACGTCCTGGCGGGCCCAGAGGGTGCCGAACTCCTCGCTCTTCATGGCGAGCGTACCGATGAGGGAGGCGAGGGCCGGATCATCCGGGTACCGGCCCACGCTCACCCGCAGGAAGCCGACCGTCGCCGCCGCCTTGGCGCGCAGGCTTCCGGCGAGGAGTGCGCGGTAGTCCTCGTCCAGGAAGACCAGATGTGCGAAGGTGCGCCGCTCCTCGGGAAGCCGGGCGAAGTCGCCGAAGACGGCGGCGGCCTGCGTGTTCCAGGCGACGACCTCGGTGAGCGGCCCGCACAGGTAGGCGGGGCCGGGCTGCGCGTCGAGGAGGCGCCGCAGCCCGGGGCGTACGGGCTCGCGGTGCGGGACGGCCGCCCGGGCGGACGGCCGGGCACGGTCGGGGCGGGCGAGATTGCGCAGATGGTCCTGCTCGGCGGGGTCGAGCCGCAGGGCGCGGCCGACGGACTCCAGGACGCTGTCGGACACGTGCGGGTTGCGCCCCTGCTCCAGGCGTACGTAGTACTCGACGCTGACGCCCGCGAGCTGGGCGAGCTCCTCGCGGCGCAGGCCCGGGACGCGCCGCTGCCCGTACGAGACGAGGCCGACGTCCGCGGGGCGCAGGCGGGCCCTGCGGGTGCGCAGGAACTGGCTCAGTTCGGTCCGGCGTTCGACGGTGAGGTCCATGGCGACGAGTATCACCGCTCGCGCCGGCGCGTGGGTGGTCAACTCTTTCCCCCCTCACGGGTGTGCCTGTCAGGGGGTGGTGCCGGGGCCGCAGAGTCTTCCTCGTCAGCACGGAGACACCACACCCACCGACCTTGAGGACGCACACCATGAACTCCCCTGTCACCCCGGCCTCCTCCCCCGCCACGCACCGCGAGCTCGGCACCACCGGCATGCTGCTCTCCCCCATCGGCCTCGGCAGTTGGGCCTTCGGCGGCGAGGGCTGGCGCTTCTCCTGGGGCGGGCAGGACGACGCCCGTTCGATCGCCACGGTGCACGCCGCCGTCGAGAACGGGGTGAACTGGATCGACACCGCCGCGGTCTACGGCCTCGGCCACTCCGAGGAGGTCGTCGGCAAGGCGATCGCCCAACTCCACGAGAACGAGCGGCCGTTCGTCTTCACGAAGGTGGGACTCGTCTGGGATCCGGAGAACCCGGCCGCCGCGCCCCGGCGCGTGATGCGGGCGGACAGCGTGCGCCGCGAGGTCGAGGACTCGCTGCGCCGGCTCGGCGTCGAGGCGATCGACCTCTACCAGGTGCACTGGCCGGACACCGGTGCCTCGCTCGACTGGGACGGTGACGGCTCGGGCGCCGGGGAGGATGTGCGGGTCACGCCTCTGGAGGAGTACTGGCAGACGATGGCCGACCTGAAGAAGGAGGGCAAGGTCCGCGCGATCGGCCTGTCGAACCACGATCCGGCGCAGCTCGCCGCGGCCTCGGCCGTCGCCCCGGTCGACGCGATCCAGCCGCCGCTCTCCCTGATCAACCGCTCCGCCGAGCCGGAGATCGACTGGGCCGCGGACCACGGCACGGGCGTGATCGTGTATCAGCCGCTGCACTCCGGGCTGCTGTCCGGGACGTTCACCCGGGAGCGGGCGGCGCGGCTGGACGCGGGTGACTGGCGCCGCACCCACCCGGACTTCACCCGCGACCTGGACCGCAACCTCGGGATCGTCGACCGCCTGCGCACCGTCGCCGCACGCCACGGCGTCCCCGTCGGTTCGGCGGCGATCGCGTGGGCACTGGCCCGGCGCGGGGTGACCGGGGCGATCGCGGGTGCCCGCGGCCCGGAGCAGGTACGAGACTGGTCCCAGGCCGCAACCCTCCGCCTGACCCCGGACGACCTGGCCCACCTGGCCTGAACCGACACGGCCCCGCCCGCCTGGGGCGGGGCCGCGTCGCTGTACGGGGCTCCACCCACAGGGGCGGACCCGGTACCGACGAGCCTCAGTCCCGCGACCGTCCCGGCCCCGGCTCCAGCCACCCCACCAGGTCCCCGGCCGTCACCCGCTCCAGGGCACCCGCGTCGGCCGCCCCGGGGAACAGTCGGTACAGGGTGCCGTGGTCGGCGTCCGGGAGCTCCCCGTATTCCAGCGCGGCGAAGACGCGCCGCCCCGAGAGGTCCGGCACCGCGGTCACCAGGTCCGGCTCCCATCCCTCCCGCACGCGCAGCGCGAACCAGGCGCGGGGTTCGTCCGGCTCCCGGCGGTAGATCCGCGCGAGCCCCGACCCGTCGCGCACGGCGATGTCGCCGTCGGTGCGGGCGGCGGCGGCCCAACAGGCGACGTCCCAGAGCGTGGCCCGGTCGCCGGCCTGGAACGCGTCGAGCAGGTCGCGGCCGAGCCGGCGCAGGGCCTCCCGGTGCCGCCACACACCGTGGTTCCCCTCGCCGGTCGGCAGGGTCGTGTCCGCCCACCAGGCGCGCAGGGTGCGCAGGTCGACGATCATCGGCACGAGCGCCTTCGCGTCCCCGGCGAGGTCGAAGCGCTGCCGCACGGCCCGCGCGTCGAACCGCCCGCGGGCCCCGCGCTCGGCGCCCATGAACCCGGCGAAGGCGTCGGGCAGTTCCTCGAACGGCACGTCGTTGTAGGAGAAGACGACCGGCAGCGCGTAGCGCACACCCCCCGCGCGCAGCCGGCCGAGGTCGAGGTCGACGTACTCGGTGGCCCCGTGCGGCGCGGGCGCGGACGTGAGGTCGCCGGAGTGCAGCGCGGCCTCGCCGCCCCACTCCAGGCTGGTGTAGTCGCACAGGCCGACGAAGCGCCACTGGTCGTCGTAGAAGGCGACGGACAGGTCGAGGTCGACGCGCCGGCCACGCTCCTGCATCCAGTGCAGGAACAGGCGCAGCGCCTTGCCGTCCCCCGGCGCGGGCACCTTGAGGGCGCTGCCGCGCGGCACGGCGACGAGGGACGCGGCCGAGGCGCGCTCGGCGTAGGGAACAGGCAGGTCGGCGAGGCGGGCGTCGAGCACGGCGACGTCGTACCGGTCGTCCGGCACGTCCATGCGGCGCACCGCCTCGGCCTCGATGGCTTCGGCGGCCCGCTCGACGCTGCGGCGGGGCAGCGGCGGGCGGGTGTCGTCGATCGCGTGGGCCTTGGTGACACGGCCGCGCGGGAAGAAGACCCGGCGGTGTCCGGGCACGGCCCTTACCGCGAGCTTGCCCCAGGCGCCGAGCAGCGGTCCGACGCCCGCGCCGGGCAGCGCGTCGACGAGGGCGTCGGTGACCCGCTCGGGCATCCCTTCGACGACGGCCCGGGACAGCAACACGTCGAGTCGGCGCAGCAGTTCACCGGGGCGGGCGCGCAGCAGTTCGGCGGCGCGCTCGACGTCCCAGTACGCGAGGGCGCTCTCGATGCGGGCCGCCGGGCTGACGGTGCGCAGGCGGTCGCCGACGAGCTTGACCTCGGCGCCCTGCCGTGCGGCGCGGGAGAGCAGCACGTCCGGCAACGGCCCCTCGTCCTCCACGCGGTGGCCGCGCAGCACGGCGAAGGCGAGCGCGGCGCGCGGGAAGCGGCGGGCGTGCTCGAAGGGGTGCAGCAGTTCACCGACGCGCTTGAACGCGCCGGGCCGCCGCCGCAGGTCCTCGACGACCTGTTCGAGGTCCAACCCGTCGAGGATCGCGAGCAGTTGACGGCGCAGAGGGCGCGGGGCGTTCCGCAACCGCACGGTCTCCAGGAGGTCCGGGTCGCCGCCCGAGCGCACGACGAGCAGCCGCAGCACATCGGTCGCGGAGTCCGCGTACCGCGCCAGTGCGGCCGGTTCGTGCTCGGCGAGCCGCGCGAGCAGCAGCGCCTTGGACTCGCGTACGGGAATGTCGGCGGGCAACGCGGTGAGGTCCGCGGGGTCGAGGGAGCCGAGGAGGAGGACGAGGTCGTCGTGGTCCTGCGGATTGAGCGGGGTGCGGCGGGCGAGCAGGGCGGTGAGCTCGGCGGTCGCGTCCGCGTCGGGGGACGTGCCGAGGCCGAGGGTGCGCAGCACGGTGCGGTCGCCGCCGGCCGGGGGTACGTCGAGCCAGGGCTCGGTGGGCTCACCGGTTTCGTACCGGGTCTCGCAGACCGGGCAGGCGTACCAGGTGTCGCACAGCTCGCAGCAGCCGAAGTCGAAGCCGCCCAGGCACTTCTCGCACACCAGGTGGGCGCAGGGCGCGACGGCGCGGACCGGGTCGCCGGCCCGGCCGCAGGCCATGCAGGGCTGGTGCGGCTGGACGGCGAGCGCGGCGAGGACGCGCTCCGCGTACAGGCGGCCCGCGCGGCGGTAGGGAATGTCCTGCGGGAAGCCGCGGAACAGCGGCGCGTGGTGCCGGTCCGCGCCGGTGAGCGCGGCGACCCCGGCGAGCATCCGGGTCCCGGCACGGGCGAGCCCGTCCTCGTCGAGCATGCCGAGGGCCGTGCGCAGCGGGGCGGTCAACAGGTGGCCGAGCGCCGCGAGTTCGGCCTCCAGTACGAGGACTCCGGCGGCCGTGGTCACACTCGGACCGGTCCCCTGCTCGACGTACACCCGCTGCACGCGGCGCAGCAGCAGTGCCTCGATGTCGTCCTGGATCACGCGCCGTCCACCCCCGTCGGTCTTCATGCGAAAGCGGGGGCGGGAAGTGGGCGCACTACGGTCTTTTCGCAGAAGAAGGAAGGAGGAAGCGCACCGCGGAGCCGCCCCCGCCAGCTCACGGTACGTGCCGCGCAGCGGGCCCCGCACCCGGATTTCCGGGGGCCGGAAAGGCGTCTACGGCAGCAGCGCCCGCAAGTACCGCCGGGTCACCGCGAGTTGGACCACGCGCGCGAGGGGCCCCGCGAGCCGTGTGTACCAGCGGCCCGGCCGGGAGAAGGCCCGGATGCGGAACCACACGGAGCCGTCCGGCTCCCGGGTCACGAGGAACGCCTCCTCGCCGCACTCGGGATGCCCGGCGAGGGTCCCGTAGGCGAAGCCGATCCGGTCGGGCTCAAGCACGACCCGCACCACCCGGCACGGGATCCGCAGCATCAGGAAGCGCAGGACGACGTCGGCGCCCTCGCGGACGTCGTCGCCGGGGGTCACGCTCAGTCCGGCGCCGCGCTGGGCCCGCCACGCGAGAACCGCCGCGCCGGCCCGCTCCAGGCACTGCTGCCCGGAGCCGAGCCGGACACGGCGGTCCAGGTGGGCGTACCCCGGCGGCAGTTCGCCGTCCGCCAGGGTCGCGCCCGTCTCCGTATAGGTGAGGCTCACCCGAGGGGTGGGACTCAGCCGTCCAGGGAGGTCATGACGTGCTTGATGCGCGTGTAGTCCTCGAAGCCGTAGCCGGAGAGGTCCTTGCCGTAGCCGGACTTCTTGAAGCCGCCGTGCGGCATCTCGGCGACCAGCGGGATGTGGGTGTTGATCCACACACAGCCGAAGTCGAGGGCCTTGGACATGCGCATCGCGCGGCCGTGGTCCTTGGTCCACACGGAGGAGGCGAGGGCGTAGTCGACGCCGTTGGCGTACGCGACGGCCTGCTCCTCGTCCGTGAAGGACTGGACGGTGATGACGGGGCCGAAGACCTCGTTCTGGATGATCTCGTCGTCCTGGTTGAGGCCCGAGACGACGGTCGCGGCGTAGAAGTAGCCCTTGTCGCCGACCCGGTGGCCGCCGGCCTCGACCTTGGCGTGGGCCGGGAGGCGCTCGATGAAGCCGGTGACCTGCTTCAGCTGGTTCGGGTTGTTCAGCGGGCCGTAGAGCACGTCCTCGTCGTCCGGCTGACCGGTCTTGGTCTCGGCGGCGATCTTCGCGAGCGCGCTCACGAACTCGTCGTGCACGGACTCGTGGACCAGCACGCGCGTGGCGGCCGTGCAGTCCTGGCCGGCGTTGAAGTAACCGGCCTCGGCGATGCCCGCGGCGGCCTTCTCGATGTCGGCGTCGCCGAAGACGACGACCGGGGCCTTGCCGCCCAGCTCCAGGTGGACCCGCTTGAGGTCCTTGGAGGCGGACTCGGCGACGGCCATGCCCGCGCGGACCGAGCCGGTGATGGAGGCCATCGCCGGGGTCGGGTGCTCGACCATGAGGCGGCCGGTGTCACGGTCGCCGCACACGACGTTGAAGACGCCCTTGGGGACGATCGAGCCGATGATGTCGGCCATCAGGGCCGTCGACGCCGGGGTGGTGTCGGACGGCTTGAGGACCACCGTGTTGCCCGCGGCGAGCGCCGGGGCGAACTTCCACACGGCCATCATCATCGGGTAGTTCCACGGCGCGACCTGGGCGCAGACGCCGATCGGCTCGCGGCGGATGATGGAGGTCAGACCCTCCATGTACTCACCGGCGGAGCGGCCCTCGAGCATGCGGGCGGCACCGGCGAAGAAGCGGATCTGGTCCACCATCGGCGGGATCTCTTCGCTGCGGGTGAGGCCGATCGGCTTGCCCGTGTTCTCGACCTCGGCCGCGATGAGCTCCTCGGCCCGCTCCTCGAACGCGTCGGCGATCTTCAGGAGGTACTTCTGGCGCTCGCCCGGCGTGAGGTCGCGCCACGCGGGGAACGCCGCCTCGGCCGCGGCCATCGCCGCGTCCACGTCGGCCTGCCCGGACAGCGGCGCGGTCGCGTACGCCTCGCCCGTGGCGGGGTTGACCACGTCCGTGGTCCGTCCGTCGGCGGCGTCCCGGAACTCACCGTCGATGTAGTTACGCAGACGACGCAGCTCACTGGTGGTCACTGCCGGCCCTCCTGACCTGAGAAGACGTTCGGTTTCTGCAGGATTGTGGCGTCCGGCGCGCGGCGCGCGCCGGTGTCCAGCACCTGAGACGTCCCACCCTAGTCGGCCCGCCGACGTTTTCAACACCCCCCGACCCTCACGAACTACGGAATCAGTGAAGTTCGAGGGTGCAGACAACGAATTTCATCGATCTGGGGTTGCGAAACGGACGAGACCTCGTGCACAGTGAGGTCGTGGCCAGTCGCAGCGCAGACCCCAAGGGACCCAGTTCGAGGAACGGCGGAAGCCCGCCTCTGGACTCCGTCTCCCTCGCCATCATCGAACAGCTCCAGGAAGACGGCAGGCGCCCGTACGCCGCCATCGGAAAGGCCGTGGGCCTGTCCGAGGCAGCGGTCCGCCAGCGCGTCCAGAAGCTGCTCGACCAGGGCGTGATGCAGATCGTCGCCGTCACGGACCCGCTCACCGTGGGTTTCCGCCGGCAGGCGATGGTCGGGATCAACGCCGAGGGCGACCTGGATCCCGTGGCGGATGCGCTGACGGCCATGCCGGAATGCGAGTACGTCGTGATGACGGCAGGCTCGTTCGACCTGATGGTGGAGGTCGTCTGTGAGGACGACGACCACCTTCTGGACGTGATCAACAAACGCATCCGGGCCCTGCCCGGCGTGCGCTCCACCGAGAGCTTCGTCTACCTCAAGCTCAAGAAGCAGACCTATATGTGGGGAACCCGATAGCCGTGAGCAAGGACCTCAGCCAGAGCGCGTACGACCACCTGTGGATGCACTTCACCCGCATGTCGTCGTACGAGAACGCGCCCGTACCCACCATCGTTCGTGGCGAGGGCACCTACATCTACGACGACAAGGGCAAGAAGTACCTCGACGGTCTCGCGGGCCTGTTCGTGGTCCAGGCCGGCCACGGCCGCCGGGAGCTCGCCGAGGTCGCCGCGAAGCAGGCCGCCGAGCTGGCCTTCTTCCCGATCTGGTCGTACGCCCACCCCAAGGCCGTGGAGCTCGCCGAGCGCCTCGCCCACTACGCCCCGGGCGACCTGAACAAGGTCTTCTTCACCACCGGTGGCGGCGAGGCCGTGGAGACCGCCTGGAAGCTGGCGAAGCAGTACCACAAGCTCAACGGCAACCACACGAAGTACAAGGTCATCTCCCGCGCGGTCGCCTACCACGGCACCCCGCAGGGCGCCCTGTCCATCACGGGTCTGCCGGCCCTCAAGGCCCCCTTCGAGCCGCTCGTCCCGGGCGCGCACAAGGTGCCGAACACGAACATCTACCGCGCCCCGATCCACGGCGACGACCCGGAGGCCTTCGGCCGCTGGTGCGCCGACCAGATCGAGCAGGAGATCCTGTTCGAGGGCCCGGAGACGGTCGCGGCCGTCTTCCTGGAGCCCGTGCAGAACGCCGGTGGCTGCTTCCCGCCGCCGCCCGGCTACTTCCAGCGCGTGCGCGAGATCTGCGACCAGTACGACGTGCTGCTCGTCTCCGACGAGGTCATCTGCGCCTTCGGCCGTCTCGGCACGATGTTCGCCTGTGACAAGTTCGGCTACGTGCCGGACATCATCACCTGCGCCAAGGGCATGACCTCGGGCTACTCCCCGATCGGTGCCGCGATCGTCTCGGACCGCATCGCCGAGCCGTTCTACAAGGGTGACAACACCTTCCTGCACGGCTACACCTTCGGTGGTCACCCCGTGTCGGCGGCCGTGGGTCTGGCCAACCTCGACATCTTCGAGCGCGAGGGCCTCAACCAGCACGTGCTGGACAACGAGGCGAACTTCCTCAACACGCTGCAGAAGCTGAACGACCTGCCGATCGTCGGCGACGTCCGCGGCAACGGCTTCTTCTACGGCATCGAGCTCGTGAAGGACAAGGCCACCAAGGAGTCCTTCACGGACGAGGAGTCCGAGCGGGTCCTGTACGGCTACGTCTCGAAGAAGCTCTTCGAGTACGGCCTGTACTGCCGCGCGGACGACCGTGGCGACCCGGTCATCCAGCTGTCGCCGCCGCTGATCTCCGACCAGGCGACGTTCGACGAGATCGAGGGCATCATCCGCCAGGTCCTCACCGAGGCCTGGACCAAGATCTGAGCCCTCCGCCCAGGCCCTGAGCCACACCTCAGGATCTGAGCCGCGCGCACCACGGAACCAGCGCGCACCACGGCCCGGCTGCACCCGTCCGAGTGAGATGGGAGCGGCCGGGCCGCGTCGCGTCCGGACCCACCGGCCGGAAAACCTAGCGTGCCCTGTGACCGATCGGCCCTGCCTTCGTTCCCCCGTACGGGGGACGGGAACTTCCCGGCATATCTGATCTGAACCGAGGTGTACGCCATGGTGGCCCCGCCGGACAACGACGTGCTCTGGGCACGCGCCCTGCACTTCTCCCACAGCGGCTCGCCCGCGCTCACCGGTGTCTCGCTCGGGGTGCGCCAGGGCGAGATCCTCGCCGTCGGCGGCCCGCGCGGCGCCGGCAAGACGACCCTGTTGCAGTGCCTTTCCGGACAGCTGCTGCCCCAGCAGGGCGAGGTCTGGTTCAACAGCGCCCCGGTCCACACGATGGGCCCGCTGGTGCGCGAGCGGCTGCGCCGGGACCGCTTCGGCTGGATCGACCCCGAGCCGGCCCTGGTCCCCGAACTGAACGTGTGGGAGAACACCGCCCTGCCGCTCATGCTGCGCGGCGGCGGCCGGCGGCCGGCCAAGACCGCCGCCCACGAATGGCTGGAGCGGCTCGACGTCGGCCATCTCGCCCGCAAGCGCCCGCACGCCCTGCACATGGCCGAGCGGCAGCGCGTCGCCATCGCCCGCGCCCTCGTGCACGCGCCCGACATCGTCTTCGCCGACGAGCCGACGGCGACCCTGCACCAGGCCGACCGCGCGCACGTCCTGCGCACCCTGACCGCGGCGGCCCGCTCGCACTCCATCACCGTGGTGCTCGCCACCAGCGACGCGGAGGTCGGCGCGCTCGCTGACCGCACCGTGCCGCTGCTCGACGGCCGCCGCGTGAACACCGTGCACCTGCCCGCCGGGCAGCCCGAGGCGGAAGGCCGGGCCGCGTGCTCGCTCTCCGTCTAGCCCGCGGGGCCCATCCCCTGGTCCAGCTGCGCAGACTCCTGGTGGCCGCCGCCTCGGCGGGCACCGGCTTCCTGCTGCTGTGCACGCTGGGCTACGCGATGGGGCACCCCGAGTCCTCCGGCGACGCCGTGCTCCGGCTCGCCTGGTGCGTGGTGCCGCTCGCCGCGACCGTCTATCTGGCGGTCGCCGTCGCCCGCTCCGACCCCGGCACGAAACCGCGCTCCGGGCTCTCCGCCGTCGGCCTCGGCCCCGGCCGCCTCACCCTGCTCGCCTCGGTGTCCACCGCCGTCGCCTGCACGCTGGGCTCGACGCTCGCCCTGCTGCTCTTCCTGCATCTGCGCGGAGACCTGACCGGGCTGCCGTTCGACGGCGCCGCCCGCGGGCTGCTCGCCGCCGACCGGCCGCTGCCGCTGGCCGCCACCCTCACCCTGCTCGCCTTCGTGCCCCTCGCCGCGTCCACGGCCAGCGCCCTCGTGCTGCGGCCCCGGATCGTGAAGGCGGGCGGCGACAAGGCGGCCGGCGACGCGCCGCAGGACCTGAAGGAACCGGCCCCGGCGCCCAGCGGGCTGCCCTGGGGCGTGGCGCTGCTCGCCGCCGGACTCGCCGTCGAGACGTACGCGGCGCACGCGCGCGGCGGCTCCGGGTTCCCGATGCCCGGCGGGCTCGGCGGCAGCCCGTCCGGCGTGCTGGCCGGCTGGGCGCTCACCGCGGTCGGCCTGGCGCTCGTCGGGCCCGGTCTGACCTACCAGTGCGGGCGCGCCCTGCAGGCCGTACGGCCCGGTGCGGTGCGGCTGCTCTCCGGGCGGGTGCTGATGGAGGAGGCCGGACGGATCGGCCGGCCGCTCGGCGTCGTGTGCGCGGTGGCCTCCGGTGTGTACGCGGCGACCGTGCTGGCCGGCGCCCGGCCGGTGCTCGGTCCGCTGTCCGCGCTCGGCGGCGTCCTCGTCGTCGGCTGCACGCTCGCCACCCTCGCCACGGCGGCCGTCGAGGCGCGCCAGGTCCGCCGGCACACCCAGACGGCGCTGCTGCGGCTCGGCGCCCCCGCGACCCTGCTGCGGAGCTCCGCGGCGCTGCGCGCGGGCGCGCTGCTCGCCGTTTTCGGGCCGCTGACCTGGGCCGTCGCGGAACTTTCGGCGGCTCCGCTGCTGGCGCGATGAGTTTTGCCCGCGCCGCGCGTCTAACCCTGCGAGCATCACGACAGCTAAGCGACCGCACGACACAGAAGGCGACGGGCTCCTCATGACGCAGCACCAGTACCAGCAGATGATCTTCGTGAACCTGGCCGTGAGCGACCTGGACGCGTCCAAGAAGTTCTTCACGGAGCTCGGCTTCACGATCAACCAGCAGTTCACGGACGAGACCGCGTCCGCCGTGGTCGTCAGCGACACGATCATCCTCATGGTGATGACCAAGGAGAAGTACTCCGGCTTCACGAAGAAGACGATCATCGACTCGACCACCTCCAGCGAGGTGCTCCTGTGTCTGAGCGCCGAGAGCCGCGAGAAGGTCGACGAGCTCGTCGAGAAGGCGATCGCGGCCGGTGGCACCGAGACGGGCGAGAAGCAGGACCACGGCTTCATGTACGGGCGGGCCTTCGACGACATCGACGGCCACACCTTCGAGGTCGCGTGGATGGACCCGAGCGTCATCCAGGACTGAGCAAGTCCGCGCCGGGCGGGCGTGCTTAAGCTGGGCGGGTGCAGCCGACACCGTCACCTTCGAGTGATCCCTCAGCGCCTTCGGGTGAACCCGCCCTGCCCGGCGCCGCCCACGACCGCGAGATCGAGACGGTCGCCGAGTTCGACGCGGTGGCCGCGAGCGGTTCGATCGCCGGGCACCGGGTGCAGGCCGTCGACCTGACGGACCGCACCGACCGGCTGCTCGCCGTGGAGACGGCGGGCGCCCTCTTCCTCGGCTGCCCCATGACGCCGGAGGCGTCCCTGAGCGTGCGGGCCCGGGGCGCCCTCGTCTTCCCGCCGGTCCCCGGCCTCCCCTTCGACCCGTACCGCGGGCACCTCTACACGCCGGACCAGCTGTTCACGCATCTGGCATCCGGTGGCTACGAGGCGACGCCGGACGCCCGCGCGTACGCCTGGTTCCAGCACACGAAGGCGGACGGCGACGTCTTCGCGTCGATGCTGCGCGCGATCCACGACGACTCCGTCTCGGACGCGCTCGACGAACTCCTCACCGGGGCGCGGGTGGTGGGCGTCATGGGCGGCCACGCCATGGCGCGCGGCACCGAGGACTACGCGGAGGCCGCGCGGCTCGGCCGCACCCTCGCGCGGTCGGGGCTCACGGTGGCGACGGGCGGCGGCCCGGGCGCGATGGAGGCGGCGAACCTGGGCGCGTACGCGGCCCCGTTCGACGACTCCATGCTCGACGAGTCGCTCGAACTCCTCGCGAAGGCACCGTCGTTCGCCCCGTCGGTGACGGACTGGGCGGCCGCCGCGTTCGAGGTGCGGTCCCGGTATCCGCGCGGCGGCGCCTCGGTCGGCATCCCCACCTGGTTCTACGGGCACGAGCCGCCGAACGCGTTCGCCGAGCACATCGCCAAATACTTCGCCAACGCCACGCGGGAGGACGGGCTGCTCGCCCGGTCGAACGCGGGCGTCGTCTTCCTGCCGGGCGCCGCCGGCACCGTGCAGGAGGTCTTCGACAACGCCACGCCCAACTACTACGAGTCCCGGGGCGAACCGACGCCGATGGTGCTGGTCGGCCGCGCGCACTGGACCGAGAAGCTGCCCGCCTGGCCCCTGCTTCAGGCGCTGGCGCGCGAGCGGTCCATGGAGCACCGGATCGCGCTCGTGGACACCCCGGCGGAGGCCGCCGCGGCGATCCGGGCGCTCGGGTCAAGCACGGGTCAAGTCTGACCGGTCTTCATCGCACCGTATTGACGCTGTGTCACGGGCACTTGTAAACGTTTGGTGACCGTGAGGGTGCCGAGGCCGGAGCTGTGGCGTGTGCCGCGTGGTGGGCGCCTGTGGCGTGTGCCGCCCGACGTGCGCCGTGACGCTCCCTCACCGCACCCCTCTTCTGTACGGCATCCCGTACTGATCCCGTGAAGGACAGCCGTGTCCCCAACCCCCCGCACCTCCGCACGCATATCCGCCCGTGCCGCCCGCTTCGCCGGTGTGGCCGCGGCCGCCTCGGCGCTGGCGCTCGGCGCCGCCGGCACCGCGTCGGCGTGCAACATCAGTGAGTTCACCGCCGCCGCCGAGTGCACCGGCGAGCAGGGCGTCATCACCGTGGTCGACAAGGACCCGTCCGGCGTGCAGGCGACCGTCTCGGTCTACCTGAAGTCGGGCGGCGCCGAGAAGCTGATCGGCTCGCAGGACGTGACGGGCACCCGCGAGGGCGCCACGCTCACGTTCAAGGAGAACTGGCAGCCGAACGCCACGTACCGCGTGCACGTGAAAGCCGGCGACCAGGTCGACGAGGACATCTCGCCGGAGCTGACCACGCCGGGCAAGGCCTGCGCCACCACCCCGGCTCCGTCGAAGCCGGCCCCCTCCGAGCCCGCCCCGTCGAAGCCGGCGCCCTCGAAGCCCGCGCCGAGCACCTCGGCTCCCGAGTCCGCCACCCCGGCCGCCCCGGCGCCGAGCAACTCGCCCTCCCCGGCGGGTAGTTCGGACAACCTGGCGGAGACCGGTTCGAGCTCGAACACCCCGCTGTTCGCCGGTCTCGCGGCGGCGCTCGTCGTCGCGGGCGGCGGCATCGTGTTCGCGCTGCGCAAGCGGGGCGCGGCTCAGCGCTGACCCTGCTCACCGCGTGCGGGGCGTCACCGACGGTGGCGCCCCGTCGTGCTGTCGTGCCGTCGTGCGGCCCTCAGCCGAAGGTGGCCCGCTCCAGCCAGAAGTCCAGCAGCTCGCGGTCGCCGAGGACCTCCAGGGCGGCGTCGTCGGGCGAGGCCCGGCGGTAGAACGCGAGGACCAGCTCGGTGAGGGGGCCGCGCAGGGCGACATCGGCGCGGGCGTGCTCGTGGCTCCAGGACAGACCGTCGTCGGCGAGGTCGAGGACCCATTCGGCGGGCGCGGCGCCGGGCGGGGTGTCGGTGGCGTGCAGGTGCAGCGTGCGACCGCCGTGGCGCAGCTCGTTGGAGGTGTCCTCGGGGAAGCCCTGGGCGAAGCGCACGATCTCCAGCCACTCCTCGATCGTGTCGGCGGCCACCTCCCGCGCCACGTCGTAGTCGGCCTTGGCGGCGATCGCCGCGTCGGCGCGGTGGATCACCGTCTCGTGCGTCATGCGGCGGGCCCAGAACCCGGCGTCCTGCCGCCAGGCCCAGGTCCACACGGACTGTTCGGGACCGGCGGCGCGCAGCGTGGCGGCGAGGAGCTCGGCGCCCTCGGCGAGCCAGGCGTCCAGCGCGGCCGGATCGTCGCTCTCGGGCCCGGCGAAGTGCGGCACCTGGTCCTCGGGGACGTCCTCGCTCGCGCGGGTCCGCACGAGGGTCTCGGCCCAGCGGTGCGCGCCGCCGACGTGCACGGCGAGCTCGCGCAGGCTCCAGTCGGGGCAGGTCGGGACGGTGGTGGTGAGATCGGCGCCGGCCAGGTGCTGTCTCAGCAGCCCGGTCTGGGTCACGATCTCGGAGCAGTAGCGGTCGTGCGTGAGCGGGCTTCGGGGGTCCGTGTGGGTCGCCATGATCCCGACCCTACGGAACCGGCCCCCCGCCCAGCACCACGATTTCCGCGGCGTCGAAGGCGACGCCGACCTCGGCGCCCTGCTCGGGGGCCGAGCGCAGCCCGCAGGCCGCTTCCAGCCGGGGCGCGTCACCGGGCTGCAGCTGGAGCGCGACATGGGTGCCCCGGAAGGTCCGGGCGGCCACGGTGCAGGTCAGCTGGGCGTCGGCGGCGTCGACCAGACGTACCCCTGTGGGACGTACGAGGATCTTCACCTGCCCCTGGGGGGAGCCGGCGGGCACCGGGACCTTGCCCCACGGGGTGTCGGCGGCGTCGCCGGAGACGGAGACCGTCGCGTCGACGACATTGTCGAAACCGAGGAAGCGGGCGACGAACTCGTCGGCGGGACGCTGCCACACCTCCAGCGGGGTGCCGGACTGGGCGATGCGGCCGTCGCGCATGACGACGACCCGGTCGGCGAGCGCGAAGGCCTCGCCCTGGTCGTGGGTGACGGCGAGGACGGTGGTGCCCAACTCGCCGAAGAGCTCCCGCAGTTCGACGACGAGACGTTCGCGCAGGGAGCGGTCGAGCTGGCCGAGGGGCTCGTCGAGCATGAGCAGCCGGGGGCGCGGGGCCAGGGCGCGGGCGAGGGCGACGCGCTGCTGTTCGCCGCCGGAGAGCGCGGAGACGGCCCGGCGCGCGGCACCCGGCAGGCCGACGAGTTCCAGCAACTCCCCCACGCGCGCGGCCTGTTCGGCGCGCGGCGCACCGTGCATGCGGAGCCCGAACGCGACGTTGGAGCCCACGTCGCGCTGCGGGAACAACTGGTGGTCCTGGAACATGAGGCCGACGCCCCGCTTGTGCGCGGGCACGCCGCGCTGGTCGCGCCCGCCGAGGGCGATCCGGCCGCCGTCCAGCGACTGGAGTCCGGCGACCGCGCGCAGCAGGGTCGACTTGCCGCTGCCGCTGGGACCGAGGACGCACACGATCTCGTGCTCGGCGACCTCCAGGTCCACCCGGTCGAGCACGGCGCGCCCGCCGAACCGTACGGTCGCCTCGTCCAGAGCCAGTAGGGCCGTCATCAGAACTCCCCCGTCCGGGCCCGTGCGGGCCGGATGCGTTCGAGCAGCAGGAGGCAGACGGCGCAGACGACCATGAGAACGGTCGACAGGGCCATCGCCTGCCCGTAGTTGAGGTCACCGGCGCGGCCCAGGAGCCGGGCCACGGCGACCGGCAGGGTCGGGTTGTCGGGCCGCGCGATGAACACGGTGGCGCCGAACTCGCCGAGCGACACGGCGAAGGCGAACCCGGCGGCGATCAGCAGCGCCCGGCGCACCATCGGCAGGTCGACCTCGCGCCAGGCCCGCAGCGGCGACGCCCCGAGCACGGCCGCGGCCTCGCGCAGCCGGCCGTCGACGGCGCGGAGCACCGGCAGCATGGTCCGTACGACGAAGGGCACGCCGACGAGGGCCTGCGCGAGCGGCACGAGCCACCAGGACTGGCGCAGGTCGAGCGGCGGTTCGTCGAGGGTGATGAGGAAGCCGAAGCCGACGGTGACGGCGGAGACGCCGAGCGGCAGCATCAGCAGGGCGTCGAAGCCGCGCACGAGGCGTCCGGCACGGCGGGTGAGCGCGGCTGCGGCGAGTCCGCCGATCACCAGGGCGACGGCGGTGGCGGCCAGCGCGTAGCGCAGCGAGTTCCAGACGGCCTCGATGGGCGGTACGAGGAAGGTGCCGCCGTCGGCGTCGCCGAGCGCGCGGTAGTACGCGAAGCCGAAGCCGCCGGGGGCCTGGAGGGAGCGCTGGACGAGGACACCGAGCGGCAGCAGGATCAGCACGGCGACGGTCGCGAGGACCAGGCCGAGCAGGGCGCGCTGGCCGGCGCCGCGCGGCGGGCGCGCGGTGTGCGCGGCGTCGACGAGCCGCAGGGCGCTCTCCCGGCGCCGCACGGTCCAGGCGTGCACGAGCAGGATGAGCCCGACGGCCGCGAACTGCACGATGGTCAGTACGGCGGCGGTGGACAGGTCGAAGATCTGCGCGGTCTGCCGGTAGATCTCCACCTCCAGCGTGGAGAATCCCGGGCCGCCGAGGATCTGCACGACACCGAACGACGTGAAGGTGAAGAGGAAGACCATCAGGGCCGCAGCGGCGACGGCGGGCCCGAGCGCGGGCAGCGTCACCTTGCGCCAGGCGGCGAGGCGGGAGGCGCCGAGCATCCGCGCGGCCTCCTCCTGGCGCGGGTCGAGCTGCGCCCACAGGCCGCCGACCGTCCGGACGACGACCGCGTAGTTGAAGAAGACGTGCGCGAGCAGGATGGCCCACACGGTCGTGTCGAGCCGGACGCCCCACAGGTCGTCGAGGAGCCCGCCGCGGCCGACGACCGCGAGGAACGCGGTGCCGACGACGACGGTGGGCAGCACGAACGGCACGGTGACCGCGGCGCGCAGCACCTGCTTGCCGGGGAAGTCGAGCCGGGCGAAGACGTACGCGCCGGGCAGGGCGATCAGCAGGGTCAGCGCGGTGGAGGCGAGCGCCTGCCACACGGTGAACCACAGGACGTGCCGCACGTCCGCCTGCCCCAGCACGTCGAGGATCCGGCCGAGGCGCCAGACCCCGTCGACGTGCAGACCGCGCTCGACGATCGCGGCGACGGGGTAGGCGAAGAAGAGCCCGAAGAACACGGCGGGCACGGCCATGAGGCCGAGCCGCGCCGCGCTCCCCGTACGGAGTCGGCGCGGCCGGCCCGCGGCCTTGACCTCGGCCTTGTCCTTGACCTCGGTCTTGTCCGGGGTCACTTCCTGACGAGCGACGTCCACGTCTTGACCCACTCGTCGCGGTGGTCCGCGATGTTCCGCGGGCTCATGGTGTGCGGCTTGTCGATCGCGACCGCGTACTTGGTGTAGTCGGCGGGCGCGACGGCGTTCTTCGCCACCGGGTCGACGAACATGTTGAGCGGCATGTCCTCCTGGAACTCCTTGGAGATCAGGAAGTCGAGGAAGGCCTTGCCGCCCTTCTCGTTCTTCGCCCCGTCGAGCAGGCCGGCGAACTCGATCTGACGGAAGCAGGTGCCGGTCGCGACGCCGACGGGCGAGGTCTTGGGCTGCGGGTCGGAGTAGATCGCCTCGGCGGGCGGGGAGGACGCGTACGAGACGACGAGCGGGCGGTCGCCGCCGGCCTTCTTGCCGCCGGCGCTGCCGGAGAACTCCTCGTTGTAGGCCTGGTCCCAGCCGCTGACGACCTTCACACCGTTGGCGTTCAGCTTCTTCCAGTACGACTGCCAGCCGTCGTCGCCGTACTGGGCGGCGCTGCCGAGCAGGAAGCCGAGGCCGGGCGAGGACGTCGCGGCGTCCTCGGTGACCAGCAGGTTCTTGTACGCGGGCTTGGCCAGGTCGGCGAAGGAGGCGGGCGGCGTCAGCTTGTGGTCGGCGAAGTACTTCTTGTCGTAGTTGACGCAGATGTCGCCGGTGTCGACGGGCGTGACGCGGTTCTTGCCCTTGTCGAGGCGGTACTGGCCCGGCACCTGGTCGATGCCCTTGGCCTCGTAGGAGGTGAACAGCCCGTTGTCGAGGGCGCGGGACAGCAGCGTGTTGTCGACGCCGAAGAACACGTCGCCGACGGGGTTGCCCTTGGACAGGATCGCCTTGTTGACGGCCTGGCCGGCGTCGCCGTCCTCGACGACCTTCACCTTGTAGCCGGACTTCTTCTCGAAGTCCTTGAGCACGTTCTTGGAGACGGCCCACGAGTCGTGACTGACCAGGGTGACCGTCTTGGAGTCCCCGGCGTCGCCGCCGCCCGAGGACGACGACGAACCGCACGCGGACAGCGTGACGAGCCCGAGCCCCACGGCCGCGGCCAGGTACGCCTTCTTGTTCTTGCTCACTGGTTTTCCTCCTGGGGGTGACCAGGAAGAGACGCGGCCCTGCCCGGGCCTTTTCCTACGGCTCCGGGCAGGGCGCAACAGCTTGAGTGGTGACCGAACTTCCTACCCAGAATGACCTGGGCAAGGTTCAGAGGGTCTGCGGCTCTGCCGCACTCTCAGCGCTGTGGCGCTCCCCTGTCGGAATATGAAGATGTGGTACTGCGGGCAAGGCTACCGCTCGGTGGCGGCGAGCTGTCCACAGGCTCCGTCGATCTCCTGGCCACGGGTGTCCCGGACGGTGACGGGGACGCCGTGGGCGGCGATGGCCTCGACGAACGCCTTCTCGTCCTCGGGGCGCGACGCGGTCCACTTCGAGCCCGGGGTCGGGTTCAGCGGAATCAGATTGACGTGCACGGGCTTCCCGCGCAGCAGCCGCCCGAGCCGGTCCCCGCGCCAGGCCTGGTCGTTGATGTCGCGGATCAGCGCGTACTCGATGGACAGCCGGCGCCCGGACTTCGCCGCGTACTCCCACCCGGCGTCGAGCACCTCCCGCACCTTCCACCGCGTGTTGACGGGCACCAGCGTGTCCCGCAGCTCGTCGTCAGGCGCGTGCAGCGAGATGGCGAGCCGGCACTTGAACCCTTCATCGGCGAACCGGTGAATGGCGGGCACGAGCCCCACGGTCGACACGGTGATCCCGCGCTGGCTGAGCCCGAGCCCGTCCGGCTCAGGATCGGTCAGCGCCCGAATGGCACCCACCACGCGCTTGTAGTTGGCGAGCGGCTCGCCCATCCCCATGAACACGATGTTGGACAGCCGCGCCGGCCCGCCGGGGATCTCCCCGTCCCGCAGGGCCCGCATCCCGTCCACGATCTGGTGCACGATCTCGCCCGTCGACAGGTTCCGGTCGAGGCCGGCCTGTCCGGTCGCGCAGAACGGGCAGTTCATCCCGCACCCGGCCTGCGACGAGATGCACATCGTCACCCGGTCCGGGTACCGCATGAGCACGGACTCGACGAGCGTCCCGTCGAACAGCCGCCACAGGGTCTTGCGGGTGGTGTCCTGGTCGGTCGACAGATGCCGCACGACGGTCATCAGCTCGGGCAGCAGCGCCTCCCGCAGCTTCTCGCGCGACCCGGCGGGAATGTCGGTCCACTCCGCGGGGTCGTGCGCGTACCGCGCGAAGTAGTGCGTCGACAGCTGCTTGGCGCGGAACGGCTTCTCACCGATCGCGGCGACGGCTTCCTTCCGCTCGGCGGGCGAGAGGTCGGCAAGGTGCCGCGGCGGCTTCTTGGCTCCGCGGGGGGCGACGAATGTGAGTTCTCCGGGCTTAGGCATGGCTGTACCAGTGTCGCAGATCGAACACCGCTCCCGGTCATCCCGGCGATGAGGTGCGCGGCGGGAAGGACGGGCCGATGATGGACGCGTAGGCGCGGCGCGATCACCATCGTGGGGAGATGGAGCCGGTGAACGCCTTCGTACTGCTCGCCGCCGAGCCGGTGGTCATCGACACCGGGCTCGGGCTCCCCGACCGGAACTTTCTGGAGACGCTCGGCTCCGTGCTGGACCCCGCCGATGTGCGGTGGATCTGGCTGACGCACCCGGACCGTGATCACACGGGCGGGATCTTCGAGCTGCTGGCCGCGGCACCCCGGGCCCGTGTCGTGACCACGTTCCTGTCAGCCGGGTTCATGTCCTGTGAGCGGCCGCTGCCGCTCGACCGTGTCTTCCTGCTCAACCCGGGGCAGACGCTGGACGTCGGCGACCGCACGCTCACCGCGTTCCGGCCCCCGCTGTACGACAGCCCCGCCACCATGGCGCTCTTCGACGGCAGGTCGGGGGCCTGCTTCAGCTCCGACTGCTTCGGCGGGCCGATGCCCACGGTCGAGCTGGCCGAGTCCGACGACGTCGGCGCGGTCGGCGCGCAGGAGCTCCGGGACGCACAGCTGCTGTGGGCCACGGTCGACAGCCCGTGGGTGCACAACGTGAACGCCGAGAAGTTCCTCGACACCTTCCGCGCGCTGCGGGAGTGGGCGCCGGAACTCGTCCTCTCCGCACATCTGCCACCGGCTCCGGGGATCACCGCGTCGATGATCGACACGCTCGGCTCGGCGGCCGGCGCCCCGGCCTTCGTGGGCCCGGACCAGGCGGCGCTGGAACAGATGCTGGCCGGCTTCGAGCCCGGCGGCGCCCCGGCCCGGTGACGAGAAACCGGCCCCCGCCCGGACGGCGGAAGCCGGTTGTCGCACAGCAGGGATCGCTACGACCCGACGAACAGCACCAGCAGCAGCCACACCACCGGCGCCGTCGGCAGCAGGGAGTCCAGGCGGTCCATGATGCCCCCGTGGCCGGGGAGCAACGTGCCCATGTCCTTGATGCCGAGGTCGCGCTTGATCATGGACTCGCCGAGGTCGCCGAGCGTCGCGGACGCGGCGACGCAGACACCGAGGACCAGGCCCTGCCACCACGTGCCGTCGTCCACCAGGAACTGCATGCACAGCACGCCCGCCACCATCGCGAACAGCACCGCGCCGAGCAGGCCCTCGCGGGTCTTGCCGGGGCTGATGCGCGGCGCGAGCTTGTGCTTGCCGAAGCGCCAGCCGATCGCGTACGCGCCGGTGTCGCTGACGACGGTGAGGATCAGGAACGTGAGGACGCGCCAGGCCCCGTCGTCCGCGGTGAGCATCATCGCCACGAACGTCGCCAGGAAGGGCACGTAGAACGCGGCGAAGACGCCCGCCGTGACGTCCTTGAGGTAGCCCTCGGGCGGCTCGGTCATCCGCCACACCAGGACGGCGAGCGCGGTCAGCGCCATCGCCACCCAGGCACCCTCGGCGCCGCGCACGTACCCGGCGACGACCATCGCCGCGCCGCCCACGGCGAGCGGCACCAGCGGCGCCTTGATGCTCTTGCGCTCCTGGAGGCGGGAGGTGAGCTCCCACAGGCCGACGACGACGGCGACCGCTATCACGCCGACGAACACGGCCTTGACGACGAACAGCGACGCGATGATCACCGCGCCGAGCCCGACGCCGACCCCTATGGCCGATCCGAGGTCACGGCCCGCGCTCTTCTTGGGCTTCGGGGCCGAGGAGGGCTCCGGAGCATCGGGGGCGGGCTGCGGGGTTGCGCCGGTCATGGGCTCCTGCGGCGTCTCGTCGCGGAACAGAGGGCCGCTCGACAGAGCGGCCCCCTGGTCGTCCTGGCCACCGCCCTCTGGAAAGACACCAGAGGGCACGTCAGGCATATCGGGCACGATGGGCATGGGCCGAGTCTCGCCAACCGCGTGCGGTTCGTACGCGGGACCCGCCGGAGCGGGCCCCGGGTCGTACGAGGGGTCGTACGAGGGGACCGCGCCGTACGCGGCCCCCTGGTCGTACCCCTGGCCCTGCGCGTGGCCGGGCGCCTGGCCGAAGCCGGGCCCCTGACCGTACGAGGCGGAGGCACCCTCGCCGTAAGGGGAGCTCCGGTGTACGGGCCCGGTCGGCGCACCCCAGGAAGAGTCGTTCACGGATTCCTCGAACCTCGATGTTCCGCGCTGGCTCAGACTTCGAGCAGCTCGGCTTCCTTGTGCTTGAGCAGCTCGTCGACCTGGGCCACGTACTTGGCGGTGGTGTCGTCGAGCTCCTTCTCCGCGCGACGGCCCTCGTCCTCGCCGACCTCGCCGTCCTTGACGGCCTTGTCGATGGCGTCCTTGGCCTTGCGGCGCACGGAGCGGATGGAGACCTTGCTGTCCTCCGCCTTGGTCTTGGCGACCTTGATGTAGTCGCGGCGGCGCTCCTCGGTCAGCTCCGGGAACGTCACACGGATGATGCTGCCGTCGTTGCTCGGGTTGACGCCGAGGTCCGAGTCACGGATCGCCTGCTCGATGTTGCGCAGGGCGCTCTTGTCGAACGGGGTCACCACGGCCATCCGCGGCTCCGGCACCGAGAACGAGGCCAGCTGGTTGATCGGCGTCAGCGCGCCGTAGTAGTCGGCCACGATCTTGTTGAACATCGCCGGGTGCGCACGGCCGGTGCGGATCGCGGCGAAGTCCTCCTTGGCGACCACGACGGCCTTCTCCATCTTCTCCTCGGCCTCGAGGAGGGTCTCTTCGATCACCACTTGCTCCTGCGTGTCTTGAGTGAGGCCCGGCGTGCACGGGGCGGCCGGCTGCGTCGTGTGTCTTCGGTCCTGCGCGGTCGTCGCACCAGACGGTGTCCGACCGGCAGGCCATTGTCCATCCCTCGCGGGACGTACGGGGGACGGGGTCAGGCGCGCGTGCCCTGCTCGCCCACGAGCGTCCCGATCTTCTCACCCTTGACGGCGCGGGCGATATTGCCTGCGGCGAGGAGCTCGAAGACGAGGATCGGGAGCTTGTTGTCCCGGCAGAGGGTGATCGCGGTCATGTCGGCGACCTTGAGGTCCCGGGTGATGACCTCGCCGTAGCTGAGCGCGTCGAACTTCACGGCCGTGGGGTTGGTCTTCGGGTCCGAGTCGTAGACGCCGTCCACGCCGTTCTTGCCCATGAGCAGCGCCTCGGCGTCGATCTCCAGGGCGCGCTGCGCGGCGGTGGTGTCGGTGGAGAAGTACGGCATGCCCATGCCGGCGCCGAAGATGACGACGCGGCCCTTCTCCAGGTGGCGCACGGCGCGCAGCGGGATGTACGGCTCGGCGACCTGGCCCATGGTGATGGCGGTCTGGACCCGGCTGTCGATGCCTTCCTTCTCCAGGAAGTCCTGGAGGGCGAGGCAGTTCATGACGGTGCCGAGCATGCCCATGTAGTCGGAGCGCGCCCGGTCCATGCCGCGCTGCTGGAGCTCGGCGCCGCGGAAGAAGTTGCCGCCGCCGATGACGACGGCGATCTGTGCCCCGTCGCGGACGACGGCCGCGATCTCACGGGCGATGGCGTGCACCACGTCGGGGTCGACTCCCAGACCCCCGCCCCCGGCGAACGCCTCGCCGGAAAGCTTCAGCAGAAAGCGCCCCGCGCCTTTGCCGTCGTCGCTGTTGTCCTGGTCGGCCTGGGTGGTGGTCATGGAATCTCGCCTCTTCTGCTTGGCACACATACGAAGGAGGCCACTGCCGATGGGGTGGTTCGCATCCCATGCGCGGCAATGGCCTCCTCGTCACATCTGCGGTCGTCCGGCGCGTGCCCGGACAACTGCTGTCGACCCTAGCGGGGTCTCCCGTCGGGCGGGGTCCGGACTCAGATGCCGACCTTGATGCGCGAGAAGCGCTTCAGGGTGACACCGGCCTCCTGGAGGACCTTCTCGACGGACTTCTTGTTGTCGAGGGCATACGGCTGACCGAGCAGCGTGGCGTCCTTGAAGAAGCCGTTGAGGCGACCCTCGACGATCTTCGGCAGGGCGGCCTCGGGCTTGCCCTCGGCGCGGGTGGTCTCCTCGGCGACGCGACGCTCGGTCTCGACGACCTCGGCCGGGACGTCCTCGCGGGAGAGGTACTTCGGCGCGAAGGCGGCGATGTGCTGGGCGACGCCCTTGGCGATCTCCGCGTTCTCCTTGTCCAGCTCGACGAGGACACCGATCTGCGGGGGCAGGTCAGGCATCGTGCGGTGCATGTACGCGGAGACGTAACCGCCGGTGAACTGCGCGAAGCGGTCCAGGACGATCTTCTCGCCGAGGTTGGCGTTCGCCTCGTCGACGAAGGCCTGAACGGTCTTGCCGGGCTCGATCTCGGACGCGAGCAGCGCCTCGAGGTCGGCCGGGGAGGTCTTGGCGACGTGCTCGGCCAGCTGGTTGGCAACCGACTGGAACTTCTCGCCCTTGGCGACGAAGTCCGTCTCGCACTTCAGCTCGAGGATGACGCCCGAGGTGTTGTCGTCGGCGATGAGGGAGACCACGGCGCCGTTCTCGGCGGAGCGGCCCTCGCGCTTGGCGACGCCCTTCTGGCCCTTGATGCGCAGGGCCTCGACGGCCTTGTCGACGTTGCCCTCGGCCTCGTCGAGCGCCTTCTTGCAGTCCATCATGCCGGCGCCCGTGAGCTCACGGAGCTTCTTGACGTCAGCGGCGGTGTAGTTCGCCATGATCCTGGTTTTCTCTCTACGAAGTCTGAGAAGTGTGCGTCGGAGGTCCGGGCCGAACGGGCCGGCCCGGGGCGCCTCCAGAGTCACGGGTGAACGGCGGGGGCCGCACCGGCCCCCGCCGTCACCTCATGAAACCGGTACCCGTACGGGTCAGGCCTGCTCGGCGTCCGCGGCCGGAGCCTCGACCTCGGCGTCGGTGGCCACGGGCTCGGTGAGGACCTCGGCCTCGGCCGCGGGGGCCTCCGCCGGCTTCTCGTCGGCCTTCTTCTCGCCCTCGAGCAGGTCGCGCTCCCACTCGGCGAGCGGCTCGCCCTGGGCCTTCTCGCCCGGCTTCTGGTCGCCCGTGGCCGCGCCGGAGCGGGCGATGAGGCCCTCGGCGACGGCGTCGGCGATCACGCGGGTGAGCAGGGTGACGGAGCGGATCGCGTCGTCGTTGCCCGGGATCTTGTAGTCGACCTCGTCGGGGTCACAGTTCGTGTCGAGGATCGCGACGACCGGGATGTTGAGCTTCCGGGCCTCGCCGACAGCGATGTGCTCCTTCTTGGTGTCCACGATCCAGACGGCGCTGGGAACCTTGGACATCTCTCGGATACCGCCGAGGGTCTTCTCCAGCTTGGCCTTCTCGCGCGAGAGCACGAGAAGCTCCTTCTTGGTGAGACCGGACGCGGCGACGTCCTCGAAGTCGATCTGCTCGAGCTCCTTGAGGCGCTGCAGACGCTTGTAGACGGTCGAGAAGTTGGTGAGCATGCCGCCCAGCCAGCGCTGGTTCACGTAGGGCATGCCGACGCGGGTCGCCTGCTCGGCGATCGCCTCCTGCGCCTGCTTCTTCGTGCCGACGAACATGACCGTGCCGCCGTGGGCGACGGTCTCCTTGACGAACTCGTAGGCGCGGTCGATGTACGACAGCGACTGGAGCAGGTCGATGATGTAGATGCCGTTGCGCTCCGTGAAGATGAAGCGCTTCATCTTCGGGTTCCAACGACGGGTCTGGTGACCGAAGTGGACGCCGCTCTCCAGCAGCTCCCGCATCGTGACGACGGCCATGGCCGTACTCCTCTGGTGTTCTCGGTTGTTTCCTGACGCCCCACCGCATGCCTGCCGCGTACGTTCTGTCGCTCGTACGGGACCGATAGGCCGCTGACACCGAAGGTGTCGGGGCGTGCGAAGTCGATCCGGTGGCCCGGATCGCCACAAGAAGTGTACGGGACCCGCGGAGCAGCGGGTGACGCCGCTGTCCACAACCGGCCGGTAGTCCACGATTCGCCACCATGATCCGCGCGGATCGGCCGGACGGCGCATCGTCTGAGCCATGCGAACACTACTCAGCGTGATGCTTCTGCCGGTCCTGCTCCTGCTCACGCCCACCTCGGCACGGGCGGAGACGGGCGACCGGACCCCCGTCTCGAACATCTGGCCGGTGGGCGACCGCCCGGCGATCGTGCGCGACTGGTCCCCACCGGCCTCGCCCTACGGCCCCGGTCACCGCGGCGTCGACCTCGCGGCCCCCATCGGAGCGCCGGTCCGCACGGTCTTGGCGGGCCGCGTCTCCTTCGCCGGCCAGGTGGCGGGCCGGGGGGTCGTCACGGTCGAGCTCGACGACTCCGGCGCCCCGCCGCTGCGCACGTCGTACGAGCCGGTGGCGGCGTCGGTACGCAAGGGGGACCCGGTCGCCGCGGGCGCCGCCCTTGGCACTCTGGAACTCCCGACGGGCCACTGCCCGCCCGCCGCCCCGTCCTGCCTCCACTGGGGCCTGCGCCGCGCCACGGCCTACCTGAACCCGCTCACCCTGCTGACCCCGACGGCCCGGCACCCGGACCCGCCCCGCCTGCTCCCCCTCTGGGGCCCGCTGCCGCTGAGCCTTGGGGAGCAGCCCGGCCCCGGGTACGCCTTCGGCCTCCCTGGCCTTGGGCAGCTCCTCAACCCCGGGTACGCATGCGGTCGACCCAGCGTTGGGCAGCCTGCCGCCTGGGGCGATGGGGGTACCCCCTGCTCGAGCGAAGCCGAGAGCTTGGGGGAGGGTGGGCAAGGCGGCACCACGGCGCCGGGCGCGCTCTGAAGGAGGCCGAGCAGAGGCCGGGCTCAGCCGGAGACGCCGCGCAGCACCATGGCGACCGCCGCATCGACGATCACCCCGGGCTCCTCCGCCGCCCCGAGCTCGATCCGCCGCACGGCCGCGTCGACCACCCCCTGCACGAGCATCGCCGCGAGCCGCGGCTCCCCGTGCCCCATCTCCCCGAGCGCCTCGACGATCATCGCGACGAGCCCCCCGTGCGCGGCCCGGATCTTCTCCCGCGCCCCGGCGTCCAGCTCACCCGCCGAGATCGCGACGACCGCCCGGTGCCGCCGGTCCCCGACCAGCGCCAACTGCTCCCGCACATACGCCTCGACCTTGTCCCGAGGTGTCGCGGCCCGCGCCATCCCGGCCTCGACCTCCGCGGCCCACACCGGGAAGTCGACCTCGCACAGCTCCTCGACGACGGCCGCCCGGGACTTGAAGTACTCGTACACGGACGAGCGCGCGAGCCCCGTCCGCTCGGCGAGCGCGGGGAACGTCAGCGCCTCCGTCCCACCCTCGGACAGCAGAGAACGCGCCGCGTCCAGAAGGGCGCCGCGCTGCATCGACCGGTGCTCGGCCACAGAGGCCGCTCGAATCCTTGGCACGTCTCCACTTTACGAGCGCGGCCCCCGGGACGGGAGTGTCACCGGACACCCCGCGCCACCCCGGGCCGCTTCGCCGCCGGCCGCCGGGACCGCGCGGGCAGGGACGATTCCGCACGTCACGGAACCGTCGCCCCGGTCAGCGCCCGAACCCGGCCAGCTTCGCCCGCAGCTGCAGCACCGACTTCGTGTGGATCTGACTGACCCGGCTCTCGGTCACCCCGAGCACATTGCCGATCTCCGCGAGGGTCAGGCCCTCGTAGTAGTACAGCGTGACCACGGTCTTCTCCCGCTCGGGCAGCGTGTTGATCGCACGCGCGAGGAATCTGCGCAGCTCCCGGTCCTCGGCGACCTCCACCGGATTGTCGGCGGCCTGGTCCTCCAGGGTGTCCATGAGGCTGAGCCGATCGCCGCTCTCACCGCCGACGTGCAGCAGCTCCTCAAGGGCCACCACGTTGGCCAGCGACAACTGACTGAAAACGGCGTGCAGTTCCTCGAGCGCGACCCCCATCTCGGCGGCCACCTCGCTCTCGGAGGGCGTGCGCCGCAGCTTGGCCTCCAGCGTGGCGTACGCGCGCTCCACGTTGCGCGCCTTCTGCCGCACCGACCGGGGGATCCAGTCCAGCGCCCGCAGCTCGTCGATCATCGCCCCGCGGATCCGGGTGATCGCGTACGTCTCGAACTTGATCTCACGCTCGATGTCGAACTTCTCGATCGCGTCGATCAGCCCGAAGACCCCGGACGAGACGAAGTCGGCCTGCTCCACGTTGGGCGGCAGGCCCACACTGACCCGGCCGGCGACGTACTTCACCAGCGGCGAGTAGTGCAGGATCAGCTGCTCGCGCAGCCGCTCGTCGCCGGTCGACTTGTACGACCTCCACAGCTCCTCCAGGGAGGTGGGAGCCGGAGGCCGCACGCTGGAGCCGCGGGCGGCGGGGGGTGCCGCCGCCCGATCGGACCCTGAAGTGTGCTGTGGCATGCGCCGCCTTGTGCCGTTGATCGCTTCGCTGTGGAGAGGCCGGGGTGCCCGTCTCGTACTGACTGATCACGAGCCGTCCACCTGGTTACGGATTGAGGTGGCGAACCCGAATCCTGGTGAGCGTAGCGTGACTGGAGCGTCGCAGTGCGCGAGGGACGGATGATCACACCCGTGCAGATACGTTCCGTTAGCCGCCCCCGGCGACCTCCCACGTCTCTCTCCGTAACCGCCCCGAAACACCAACTGCCGGAACTGGCAAGGTCATCGGGGTGTCATCCGGACGGCGCAACACGCAGCGTCAGGGAACTCCCCCTTCCGGAAAGACCGGCTCGACGCTCTGGCGTGTCAACTGCCAGCCATCGCCGTGTCGTTCGACGAACCCCAACGAGCGCAGTTCGTACAACCTCCCGATCGTGTCGTCCTCACTCGTCCCCGCACCCCGGGCGATCTGCGGGACCGCGGCGGTCCCGCGCCCGGGCAGCGCGGCGAGCACCCGGGCCGCGGGCGGTGGCAGCAGATCCCGGGCGAGCACCGGCCCACGGCGCTCCGGTGCGAGCTCGCCGATCTCCCCCACCAGCTCGACCACTTCGGCGGCATCGGTCACCAGTACGCCCTCCTTGCGCAGCAGTTCGTGCACGCCCGCCGAGACGGCGCTCGTCGCCGGCCCGGGTACGCCCATCGCATGCCGCCCCAGGCGCTGCGCCCAGCGGGCCGTGCCCAGCGCCCCGCTGCGATAGGCGGCCTCGACGACCACCGTGCCCCTGGTCAGCGCCGCGATCACCCTGTTGCGCAGGATGAAGCGGCTGGGCGTCGGATGCTCCCCGGGCGGCAACTCGGCGACCACCAGTCCCTGTTCCGCGACCCGGTCGATCAACTGGGTGTGGCCGCGCGGATAGATCCGGTCGATTCCGCAGGCCAGCACGGCGATCGTGGCCCCGGTCGCGCCCAGGGCCCCGCGATGCGCCGCCGCGTCCACCCCGTACGCGCCGCCCGACACGACGACCCAGCCGCGCTCGGCGAGCCCGGCGCCCAGGCTCGCCCCCATGCGGACGCCGTAGTCGGTGCAGGCCCGCGACCCGACCACCGCCACCGAGCGCAGGGCCCACATCCGCAGGCTGGGCCCGCCCCGCACCCAGAGCCCCAGGGGCCTCGCGTCCTCGAGGTCGTCGAGCTGCCCGGGCCACTCCACGTCCCCCGGACACACGAAGCGCCCCCCGCACTCGGCCGCGCGGTCCAGGTCCCGCTCGGGAGGCGGCGCGTCCCGGGCCCGGGCGAGCAGGCCGGCCCAGCGCTCGGCCCGTACCCCGGGCAGCGGCTCGGCCTCCTCGTCGGCGGCGCCCGCGTCGATCCGCCGCACCGTCTCCACGGCACCGAACTCGCGCAGCCAGCGGGCGGCGACCTCCCAGCCCGGCTCGACGATCCGGGTCAGCCGGGCCCGGGCCAGCCGCACCGCGTCCGGCGCGCCCGCCCCCGTACCGGCGGGCCCGTTCACCGGCCGGCCCCGATCGTCATCGGCACCCCGCGCGAGATCCCGGTCCGCAGCTGGAGGGCGAGCGCCACGTCCTCGGCGAAGGGCCGGTCCCGTCCGGCCAGGTCGGCGACGGTCCAGGCCACGCGCAGCACCCGGTCGAGGCCGCGCGCGGTCAGGAAGCCGCGCTCCAGGTCCAGCTCGGCCTCGTCCAGGGCGCCGGGCGCGGCGGGCCACCGGGTGCGCAGGGCGTGCCCGGGCACCTCGCTGTTGGTGCGCCAGGGCGTCTCCGCGAGCCGTGCCGCCGCCCGCTCCCTGGCCTTCCTGACCCGGTCGGCGACGGTCCGGGTGCTCTCACCGCGCGGGCCGTACCCCGCGAGCTCGTTCCGCGTGACGGCGTCCACCTCGACGCGCAGGTCGACGCGGTCGAGCAGGGGGCCGGAGAGCCGGGCCTGGTAGCGCCGCACGGTCGCCGGCGGGCAGTCGCACTCGCCCCCGAGCGCCCGGTACTGCCCGCAGGGGCAGGGGTTCGCGGCCAGCGCCATGAGGAAGCGCGCGGGCAGCCGCACCACTCCGGCGCTGCGGGCGATGACCACGTGCCCCGCCTCCAGGGGCTGGCGCAGCGCGTCGAGCGCCTTGCCGCTGAATTCGGGCGCCTCGTCGAGGAAGAGCACGCCGCGGTGCGACAGCGACACCGCTCCGGGCCGTGCGACGCCAGGGCCGCCGCCGACCAGGGACTGCATGGTCGCGGAGTGGTGGGGTGCGCAGTACGGCGCGGTGTCGATCATGGACTTGCCCGGTGGCAGCATGCCGGCCACCGAATGGATGGCGGTGACCTCCAGGGCCTCGCCTCGGGTGAGCGGGGGCAGCAGGGCGGGCAGCCGCTCGGCGAGCATCGTCTTGCCCGCGCCGGGCGGGCCCGACAGCATGACGTGGTGTCCGCCCGCGGCGGCGACCTCCATGGCGGTGCGCGCCGACAGCTGGCCGACGACGTCCGCGAGGTCGAGCCCGTGCCCGTCGAGGGTCAGGCCGCCGATGTCGGCGCCGCTGCCGGGCATGCTGAGTCCGGCCAGCATCGGATCGGGGCGGCCGGAGGGCTCCGGCTCCTCCTCCGGGACCGGCTCGTCGGTGAGCACGGCGATGAGCTGGCGCAGGCTGCGCACCCCGAGGACGGAGATCCCGGGCACCAGGGACGCCTCGCCCGCGGTGCACTCGGGCACGACGACCTGCTCGTACCCTGCGTCGGCCGCGGCCAGCACGGCGGGAAGCACCCCGCGCACCGGCCGGACCCGTCCGTCGAGCCCCAGCTCCCCGATCATGACGATGTCGGCGAGCACGCGCGGGTCGATGCGCTCGGCGGCGCCGAGCACCGCACAGGCGACAGCAAGATCGAATCCCGACCCCGCCTTGGGCACGGAGGCCGGGCTGAGCCCGACCGTGAGTTTCTTCTGCGGCCAGTCGGCCCCCGAGTTCACGACGGCCGCCCTGACCCGGTCCCGGCTCTCAACCAGGCTCTTGTCCGGCAGGCCGACGAGCGTGAACGCGGCGACGCCGGGCTCCAGGTCGGCCTGCACCTCGACGACGACACCCTCGACGCCCACCAGGGCCACGGAACACGTACGCGCGAATCCCATCAGGACACCCCCCGCACGTGCTCGACGCGGGGTGCGCCGCGCTCGGGCACCAGGACGCCGATCACGTCGATACGGACGCCGCCGGGTGGCGTTCCCCCGTGCTCGTGGATCCAGCGCTCGGCCAGGCACCGCAGTCGTCGCGCCTTGACCTGTGTGATCGCGGCCATCGGATGCTCGAAGGCCGACGCGCCCGCCCCTCTGCGCGTCTTGACCTCACAGACGACGATCGCGTCGCCGTCCCGCGCCACGATGTCGATCTCGCCCGTGCGGCCCGCGCGCCAGTTCCGCGCGAGCACGGTCATTCCCGTCTCGGCCAGCCGCCTCGCGGCCAGGTCCTCGCCGTACTTCCCCATCGCGCCCCGTGCGTTCACGTCGGCACCACCTCCGACGCCCACGCTGCGGCACAGGACGGAAGGAAGTGGATCTTGGTGAACTACCGACGGGTTGTGGAAAACTCCGTCACCCGTCAGAGGGACGGCCAGGGGAAATCAGCGCGGAGGGGCGCGGGCTCAGCTGCCCGGAAGCTCCAGGTCGCTCTTGTTGAGCTCCTCGATGTTTACGTCCTTGAACGTGAGGACCCGGACCTGCTTCACGAAACGGGCGGGGCGATACATGTCCCAGACCCAGGCATCCGCCATCGACACCTCGAAGAACACCTCGCCCTGGACCGAGTGCACCTGCATCTCGTAGTCATTGGTGAGGTAGAAGCGCCGCTCGGTCTCGATCACATATTTGAACAGCCCGACGACGTCGCGGTACTCCCGGTAGAGCTTCAGCTCCATCTCGGTCTCGTACTTCTCGAGGTCCTCGGCGCTCATGGCATGTTCCCCTTCTGCCGTGCGTCCCCCTATTGTGCGTCAGCCACCGGTGCCTCTAGACGATTTCCGTGTCGAGAACCAGCGGCCTGCTCGGGGGACCCTCGACGAGCAGCCGCTTCAGCAGCTCGGCGAGCCTGGTCGGGTACACCGTCTCATGGGCCTCGGCCAGTTCCTCGCACGACCACCATCGCGCTCCCGCGACGCTGCGCCGTTCCAGGTCGGTCAGGCCCTCCCCGTTGATCTCCACGGCCTGGGCCGTCGAGGTCGTACGGGCCAGGAAGTACCACTCGTCCTGGTCCCAGCGACGCCCGTCGAACGGGAAGGAGCAGACCCGCTGCCACAGGACCGGGCCGAGCCGCACGTCCGTGATGCCCGTCTCCTCGGCCAGTTCCCGCAGCGCGGCCTCCGCACGCGTCTCGTCGCCCTCCAGACCGCCGCCCGGCGTGAACCACCAGTCGTCCGCCGTGTCGCCGGGCTCGTGCCCGTGCAGCAGCAGGATGCGGTCGTCCTGGTCGAGTAGGACGACGCGGGCCACCGCGCGCACGACGCCGCCGGGCTCAGACACGGGCGGGCTCCGGCGCACGACGGGTCCGGGAGCGCCGTGCCCGGTTCGCGATCGGGCCGTAGGCCGCGCCCGCGAGCACGAGGACGGCGCCGGCCACGACGGCGCCCACCATGATCCGGAGCGGGCCGGGCTGCGAGATGCCGCCGGGCATCGCCTCGAAGCCGGTGGGCTTGTCCAGCATGCCGTTCATGGGCCAGGCCACGGCGTCCACCCGGGCCTCCACGGCGCCGCGCTCCACCGAGCCGCCGTTGGCGTCGCCGAGGTGGACGCTGGAGTCCAGGGAGCCGCTGCGCTCGTCACCGAGGAGGAAGAGCCGGCCCTGCGGGACCGTGGTCGACTTGATCCCGGCGAGCGAGGCGGACTTGCCGGCCGGCAGATACGGTTCTTCGACCTGCTCGCCGTTGACGGTGAGCTTGCCGTCCGTGCAGCAGGCGATCTTGTCGCCGCCGACGCCGACCACTCGCTTGACCATCGGCATGTCGCCCCAGCTGGCCTCGCGGAAGACGACCACGTCGCCGCGCTTGACCTCGCCGCCGTCGATCCGTTGCGCGAGCACGCGGTCGCCCGCACCGATCGTCGGCGTCATGGAGTCGGTGGGCACCGTGTACGGCTGGTACACCACGGCACCCCATACGAACCCGCCGAGGAACAGCACACAGCCGAGGGCCACGGCTATGCCCGACAGCACACTGCCGGCCTTGCCGTGGCCCTCGGCCGTACGACCCGTCCTGCTCATCCCAGTTGCTCCCCAGCGTCGGAGACATCGACCGCGCGGTCCGGCCCGAGTGGCACGGACCGCGCAAGATCGGCGATCTGGGACGGCACCCTACCGGGCGCTCGTGACCTCAGAAACCCTGGTGTTCCCCTCAGTAACGCTCCGGTTCGTGCGGCGGCGGCGCCACAGCACCAGCGGCACGGCTCCGGCGAGGCCCAGGGCACCCGGGGCGACGTTCGCCGCGGCGTTGATCCCCGACTGGTCGAAGGTGTCCGGGACCGGCAGCGTGGACCAGTGCGTGGGCGGCCAGGCCACCACGATCGCGCGGCCCACGACGTTGTCCACGGGGACGAAGCCCTGGTTCTTGTCGTTCTGGTGGTAGCGGGAGTCCAGCGAGTCCTGGCGGTGGTCGCCCATGACCCAGACTTTGCCTTCGGGAACCTTCACCTTGAAGGTGCCGCCGACGCCGTCCGCGCTGCACGGGGTGTTGCCCGGGAAGACGTACGGCTCGTTCAGCGCCTTGCCGTTGACCTTCAGCGGGCCCGTGCCCTTGCACTCGACCGTGTCGCCGCTGACACCGATGACCCGCTTGATGAGGTCCTTCTCGTCGGCGGAGGGCATGAGGCCGACCCAGCTCAGCACCTTCTGCGCGGCGTTCGGCGGCTTGGTGGGCTCGCCCTCCAGCCACTGGTCCGGGTCGTTGAACACGATGACCTCGCCGCGCTCCGGCTTGGAGCCGAACCACGGGGTCAGCTTGTCGACGAGCACGCGGTCGCCGATCTGCAGCGTGTTCTGCATCGACCCCGACGGGATCGAGAACGCCTGCACCAGGAAGGTCTTGATCAGCAGGGCCAGGACCAGGGCGATCAAGATGAGCAGCGGCAGCTCCTTCCAGAAGGAGCGCGGCTTCTTGGGCTTCTTCGGATTCCTCGGCACGTCGCCGGGCCGCTCTCCGGCGGCGCCGGAACCACCCGCCGCTCCACCGTCATCGCTCCCGGGCGTGTGGTCAGTCACGCCGGGACCTGTCGCGTCGTCGGATCGCTCGGGCTGTTCCTCGGGCCCATGCCCTGACCGTGCGCCGACCGCCAAGTCCCCCACATCCACTCCTCACTCCGTGCCGCTGCCTGATCCCTACGCGATGCAGGCCCACCACTCCCATAACGAGCGGGAGTTCCGCAGGGGTCGGGAGAGGGATCAATCCGTCCGAATCCAATGAGTCGGGTCTCGATTCGGCGCTGTCCGCGGTGGCCACCCTATGCGACGCGCCGGGGGCCGCGGTCGATCCGCCCCCTTCCGCGCCGGCGACCGCCGCGAAGGTCTCCGGCTCCTCCAGCGTGGCCCAGTTCCCGACCGGCCAGCCGATGAACCGGGCCCGCCCCACAACGGATTCCTCGGACACGGTGCCGTGGAACGCCTCGGTCAGGTGGTAGCGGGAGTCCGCCGAATTCGCCCGGTGATCGCCCATCACGAAGAGCCGGCCTTCGGGAACCTTCACCGAAAAGTCGAACTTGGAGGGCGCGTTGCCGGGGTGGATGTACGAACGTTCGTCGAGGGGCGTCCCGTTGACGGTGACGCGCCCCTGGGCGTCGCAGCATTTCACCGTGTCGCCGCCGACGGCCACGACGCGCTTGATGAGGTCCCGCTCGTCGGCGGAGGGCAGCAGACCGATCCAGGTGAGGCCCGTCTTGATCTGCTTGATCCCGACGGGGTCGTCCTTCGTCTGGCCCGTCTCCTGCTCCAGCCACTTGCCGGGGTCCTTGAAGACGACGACGTCGCCGCGGTGCACCTTCGCGCCGAACCAGGGGGTCAGTTTGTCGACCAGGACCCGGTCGCCGATCTTGATCGTCTGCTCCATGGAGCCCGACGGGATCACGAAGGCCTGCACCAGGAACGTCTTCAGGACGAGCGCGATGAGCAGCGCGACGCCGATCAGGAGAGGTATCTCCTTGATCGCGGAACGCCGACGGCGCCGCTTCACCTTGCGGGCCAGCTTGCGGCGCTCGGCCCGGCCTCGCGGCGCGGTGCCCGCGGTGCGCCTGCTCCCGGTGGGCAGTTGCTCCTCGGTCTCGTCACCGGCGCGCGTCCTGCCCCGCTTACCCATGGGCGCCGCCCGCCGCGGGCACGCGCGCGTAGAGGTCCTCGCGCGCCGGGGAGCTCCAGTGGCCGGCGGGCCAGGCCACCCACTGGGCCTTGCCGATCACCTGGTCGACGGGGACGAAGCCGCCGCCCGGGGCGCCCAGGTAGTCGCGGGAGTCGCGGGAGTCGGCGCGGTGGTCGCCCAGCAGAAAGAGCGTCCCGTCGGGAACCTCGATGTCGAACGGCACCTCTGAAGGCGCGTCCCCGCGGTACAGCAGCGACCGCTCGTCCACGGCCCGCCCGTTCACGGCGATCCTCCCCTGCCTGTCGCAGCAGACCACGTGGTCTCCCCCCACCCCGACGACACGCTTGACGTAGTCCGCGTCGCCGAAGTACCCGCTGCCGTCGAAGACGACGACATCCCCGCGCTCCGGCCGCGCACCGAAACGGTACGCCAACTTGTTCACGAGAACGCGGTCCCCGACGTTCAGCGTCGGCCGCATCGAGCTGCTGGGGATCTGGAACGGCTGCATCACGAAGACGCCGAAGGCGAGCAGCAGCACCACGCAGAGCAGCGCGCCGAGCGTGATCCGGCCTCCGGGCACCTGCTCCGCGATCCATCCGAGAGACAAAAAGGAACGCGACCGTCCCTCCTCGCCCTCCGAGGTGTGCTCGTGGGGCCGGGAGGAGCGGTCGCGCTCCTGATGCTGTGCTTCGGTGTCCATCGAGGCCAGATGCTATCCGGCGCTCCTGTGGACTCCGTACGCGAGATGCGCTGACGCCCCCATGGGGCGCCGAGCGGCTCAGTTCTCGCGCTTCTCCTTGATCTTCGCAGCCTTGCCGCGCAGCTCGCGCAGGTAGTACAGCTTGGCGCGACGGACGTCACCGCGGCTGACGAGCTCGATCTTCTCGAAGATCGGGCTGTTCACCGGGAAGGTGCGCTCGACGCCGACGGAGAAGGAGACCTTGCGGACCGTGAAGGTCTCGCGGACACCGGCGCCCTGGCGGCGGATGACGACGCCCTTGAACTGCTGCACACGGGAGCGGTTGCCCTCGATGACGCGGACGTGGACGTTGACGGTGTCACCCGGGCGGAAGGCCGGGATGTCGCTGCGCAGCGACGCGGAGTCGACGGAGTCGAGCAGGTGAGACATGATCGTCTGCTTTCTTCACCGATGCCACAGGTCATCGGCGGGAGATATGTGATGAGTTTCGGTAGCTGATCGCGTCGGGCCGGCGTCGTTCCCCCTGTGGCAGGGGCGCAGGTTGGACGTACAGCAGCGGCTTATTCTTCCACGACCCCGGGCGTGGGCCCAAATCGGCCGTCGGGCCCCGGTCGCCATCCCAGGATCGAGAGCATCTCGCGGTCCTTCTTGTCGAAGGCCTTCGGGTCGGTGCGCTCGACGAGATCGGGCCGGTTGCGCACCGTGCGGCGCAGCGCCTCGTCCCGCCGCCAGCGGGCGATCTTCCCGTGGTGGCCGCTGAGCAGCACCTCGGGGATCTCGCGGCCACGCCAGGCCGGGGGCTTGGTGTAGACGGGCCCCTCCAGGAGGTTCGCCATGGCGCCGGGCGCGAAGGAGTCGTCCTCGTGGGACGCCGCGTTGCCGAGGACGCCGGGCAGCAGCCGGGCCACGGCCTCGGTGACGACGAGGACGGCGGCCTCCCCGCCGGCGAGCACGTAGTCGCCGATGGAGACCTCGTAGACGGGCATCCGGGTCGCGTACTCGTCGATGACGCGGCGGTCGATGCCCTCGTAGCGTGCCGGGGTGAAGACCAGCCAGGGGCGCTGCGAGAGCTCCACGGCGAGCTCCTGGGTGAAGGGGCGGCCGCTGGGCGTGGGGACGACCAGGGCGGGCGCCTGGGCGCCGCCCTCGTATCCGTCGGCGAGCACGTCGTCGAGGCACTCGCCCCACGGCTCGGTCTTCATGACCATGCCGGGGCCGCCCCCGTAGGGGGTGTCGTCGACCGTGTTGTGCCGGTCGTGGGTCCACTCGCGCAGGTCGTGCACGCGGACGTCGAGCTGTCCCCGCGCGCGTGCCTTGCCGACGAGCGAGACGTTCAGCGGTTCCAGGTACTCGGGGAAGATCGTGACGACGTCGAGCCTCATGCGGGGCCGTCCTCGGCGCCCGCCTCGGTCTCGGCGTCGCGGGCGGAGGCGACCTCGGCCCGGTCGTCGATGAGGCCGGGCGGCGGGTCGATGACCGCCTTCTGCTCCTCGAGGTCGATCTCGGTGACGATCTCCTCGACGAAGGGGATCATGACCTCGCTGCCGTCGGGCCGCTCCACGATGAAGAGGTCCTGCGAGGGCAGGTGGGAGATCTCGGTGATCCGGCCGATCTCGGTGCCGTCCACGGTGACGACGTCGAGGTCCATGAGCTGGTGGTCGTAGAACTCGTCCTCGTCCTCCGGCAGCTCCTCCGGGTCGACCTCCGCGATCAGGAGCGTGTTGCGCAGGGCCTCCGCTCCGGTGCGGTCGCGGACGCCGGCGAAGCGCAGCAGCAGCCGACCGCTGTGCACCCGGCCGGACTCGATGGTGAGCGGTCCCGTGGACGCGGGGTCGGTGGCGAGCACCGCACCGGGGCCGAGCCGCAGCTCGGGCTCGTCGGTACGCACCTCGACGGTGACCTCACCCTTGATGCCGTGGGCGCGGCCGATGCGCCCGACTACCAGCTGCACGTGAGCTATCTCCTGTCATACGACTAAGGCCGGGGACGGCCCGTAGGCCCTCCCCGGCCCGAGCCGGTGTTCAACTTGTCAGCGAACCTGGTCGACGTCGACGAGGTCGACGCGGACTCCGCGGCCGCCGATGGCGCCCACGACGGTCCGCAGCGCACGCGCGGTGCGGCCGTTACGACCGATCACCTTGCCGAGGTCGTCGGGGTGGACCCGGACCTCCAGCACGCGCCCACGGCGCAGGTTGCGCGAGGCGACCTGCACGTCGTCGGGGTTGTCGACAATGCCCTTCACGAGGTGCTCAAGAGCCTCCTCGAGCATGCTCAGGCCTCGGTCGACTCGGACGCAGCCTCAGCGGCCTCGTCCTTCTTCTCAGCCTTCTTCTTCTGGGTGATGGCCTCACCCTTGGGCTCGTCGGCCGTGGCCAGCGCCTCGAAGGAGGGGCGGGCGGGCTTCGGCTCGGCGACCTTCAGCGGCGCGGGGGCCGGCAGACCCTTGTGCTTCTGCCAGTCACCGGTGAGCTTCAGGATGGCGAGAACCGGCTCGGTCGGCTGCGCGCCGACACCCAGCCAGTACTGCGCGCGGTCCGAGTCGACCTCGATGCGCGAGGGGTTCTGCACCGGGTGGTACAGACCGATCTCCTCGATGGCCCGGCCGTCACGGCGGGTACGGGAGTCGGCGACGACGATGCGGTAGTGAGGCGAACGGATCTTGCCCAGACGCTTCAGCTTGATCTTGACTGCCACTGGAGTGGTGTCTCCTGGTCTTGACGTGGGTGGGCACGGCGAGATGGCCGCGTGGGGTTGCGGTACCCGAGTGCCCGATGGACGCGTCAGCCGGAGGAGAGAGGGGTCCTGTGCGACTGTCGAGTACAGCTAGTCATTGTGCCATATGCCGCCGGAGCGGCCGAACGCTCCCCCCGGCCCCGGGCGGGCGGGGAGGCGGCCCGGCCGACCGCCCCACCAGGAACCCGGCGGTCAGGCGACCCCGACGCCGGCGCCGACGACCTCCGGGATCCGGAACGGCTTGCCGCAGCCACCGCAGACGATCGGTGCCTGCGCCAGCACGGAGGGCACCACGCGGACATTGCGCCCGCAGTCGCAGACGGCCTTGACGCGGACGCCGCCCCCGGAGGAGCCGTGCCGCGCGGCCGGGCCACGGAAGCTGCGCTTGGTGTCCGCGGCGGTCGCCACGGTGTGCGCCTTGAGGGCGCGCTGGAGTCGCTCGATGGTCTGCCGGTAACGCTGCTTCGCCTCCGGAGTGAGCGCGACCAGCGAGAAGCCGCTGCTGGGGTGCGGCTCCTCGGGGTGGTCGAGGCCCATCTCCTCGGCGATGGCCAGGAATCTGCGGTTGTGGTAGCGGCCGGCGCGGGACGTGTCGCGGATTCCGCGCGCGGCTGCGATGCCGTGGACTGCCTCATGGAGGAGTCGCTCGAAGGAGAGCTCGTGTCCGCAGGCGGACGACGACTCCCCGATCAGGGATTCGGGCGCGGCAAGATCCGGCAGTTCGGGGTGGTGCCGCTGAATGTCGGCCCACGCCCCTGCCAGCTCTGCGGCGAGAACAGGTGGTGTCGTGCTCACGTCGTGACAACGAGCCGGGGTGCCTCTGTGTTCCTATTCCGGGGCATCCCAAATAATTTGCACGTACCCGTCAGTTGTCGCTGATGCGTCCGGACGAGGGCGGGTGCGCCGATCTGCGGAGGAGTCTCACAGCTCGCACCAAGGTGGTGCGTAGTGACCGGTACGCCGGTGCGCGTAGGCGGCCTACGCGCACTGCGGCATACGACTTCGCGCGGGACGCAAGAGGTGTTTCGGCCTCATCCGCGACCCCGGCGCCCCGAAGGCCGTCTTCCGGCGAGGGGCGTCAGTAGGCGCGCGCGACGACCGCGACGTTACCCGGTGCGTCGTCGGCGTCCGGCACCGCCCCGTCCTCCGCGAGCAGACAGCGCACCGAGGCGCCGTGCTCGGCGAGCGTCTCCTCCCCCTCGGGGCCGAGCGCCGCCCACGGGATGCGGGCCCAGCCGCCGGCGTCGGTCGCCTCGACGGCCTCCGCCACGGTGGTGACGTCGCTGGTGCGGGACACGCGGCGCTCGCGCGACTGGCGCAGGAGCAGCGCCTGGTCCTCCTCCAGGAGGCCGGGCAGCACCGCGGCGAGGGTGTCGACCGCGACCGGCGTCTTGCCGCCGGGGATGCGGCGGGCGACCATCGCCGTCCCGCTCTCCAGGTCGCGGGGCCCGATCTCGACGCGTACGGGGACGCCCTTGAGCTCCCAGTCGACGGCGCGGCGGCCGAACGGGGTGTCGGTGCGGTCGTCGACCTGGACGCGGATCCCGGCGGCCTTCAGGGCGGCGCCGATCTCGCGGACCTTGGCGAGCACCGCCTCGTCGCCCTTGATGGCGAGCACGACGACCTGGACCTGCGCGAGGCGCGGCGGCACCCGCAGTCCGTCGTCGTCGCCGTGCATCATCACCAGGGCGCCGATCATGCGCGTGGTCGAACCCCAGGAGGTCTGCCAGACGAGCTCCTGCTTGCCTTCCTTCGACAGGTACTGCGTGTGGAACGCCTTGGCGAAGTTCTGGCCCAGCTCGTGGCTCGTGCCCATCTGGAGGGCCTTGCCGTCGCCCATCATCCCTTCGAGGGTGAGCGTGTTGATGGCGCCCGCGAAGCGCTCCTTGGCGGTCTTGCGGCCCAGCACGACGTCCATGGCGAGGACGTTCTCCATGAAGTCCGCGTACACGTGGCGGTGGATACGGGCCGCGAAGTCGCGCGCCTCCTCATAGGTGGCGTGCGCGGTGTGGCCCTCCTGCCACAGGAACTCCGTGGTGCGCAGGAAGAGCCGGGGCCGCAGTTCCCAGCGGACCACGTTCGCCCACTGGTTGATGAGCAGCGGCAGGTCGCGGTAGCTCTGCACCCACTTGGAGAAGTAGTCGTTGACGATCATCTCCGAGGTGGGGCGGACGACGGCCGGCTCCTCCAGCTCCTTGCCGCCGCCGTGCGTGACCACGGCCAGCTCGGGCGCGAAGCCCTCGACGTGGTCGGCCTCCTTGGTGAGGTAGGACTGCGGGATCAGGAGGGGGAAGTACGCGTTCTGGGTGCCCGTCTCCTTGATGCGCGCGTCCATGTCCTGCTGCATCCGCTCCCACAGGCCGTAGCCGTACGGTCGGATGACCATCGTGCCGCGCACCGGTCCGTTGTCGGCCAGTTCGGCCTTGGTGATCAGGTCCTGGTACCAGCGCGGGAAGTCGTCCGCCCGGGGGGTGAGTACGGGTGCTTTTGCCATGGCGCGCATGCTACGGCCGGACCTGGACCCCATGGCACCCGTTTTCGCCCGGATGCCGGAACGCCTCTGGACGGGACGGCCCGCGCGCAGTTCTCTGGCTTACGGGGAACGACAACGGACAACTCATCGGTGACTCCCGGCGGATGGGGCCCTTCCATGACACCTGCGCTCGCGCCCGGCGTGGACCCGCACGCACGCGCGCGTGACTGGGCGGAGATCCAGGAGCGGATGCTGGTCCCGCTCTACGAGGCGGTGTACGCGCGGCTCGGGGTGGGCCGGGCCACCCGGCTGCTGGCGCTCGGCTGCGGAGCCGGCCTCGCGCTCGTGATGGCGGCCGCGCGGGGCGCCCGCGTGTCCGGGGTGGAGAGCGCGTGCCCGGAGCGGCTCGCGCTGGCCCGGGAGCGGCTGCCGGACCTGGAGACGCGACCGCGCCTCACGGAGGGCGCCGTCCCGGCGGCGGCGGACGCGTCCTACGGGCTGATCACCGCGTTCCAGCCGATCGGCTGCGCGGACGGTGACGCGGAGGACCTCTCCGCGCTGCTGCGCGAGGTCGTGCCGTCGGCCGGGAAGGGCGCCCTGGTGGTGCTCACCGGCTGGGGTCCCCCGGAGTGCTGCACGACGTCGTCCGTCCTGAAGGCGGCCAGGAAGCTCGCCGATCCCCTGCGCGGGACGCCCGGCCGGGGTGCGGCCCTGGAGGAGGTGGCCCGGCGCGCGGGGCTGCGCCCCGAGGGGTCCGGCCGGGTGGCGTGCCCCTTCGGGTACGCGGACGCGGACAGTGCCGTACGGGGGTTGCTGTCGACGGGCCTTTTCGACGCGGCGGTCGCGGCGACGGACCCGGTTCAGGTCGCCAAGGAGATCACGGAGGCGCTGCAGCCGTACGTCCGCGCGGACGGCACGGTGTGGATGCCCAACGTGTTCCGGTACCTGATCGCCCGTACGTGACGGATCGGTCGGCGTCCTTGGATCAGTCGATGTCCTTGAAGAGGCGGGTGACGCCGGCGATCCGGTAGGCGTCGGCCTCCTCCAGCGTCTCGTTCTCCAGGAGGGCCGCGGCGAGCGCGTCCAGCTTGTCGCGGTTCTCGCGCAGCTTGTGACAGGCCTCTTCGTAGCACTCGTCGACGATGCGGCGCATCTCGCCGTCGATGACGTCGAGGGTGTCGGGCGCGGCGGACAGTCCGTAGGCCTGCTGGGCGTCGCTGGGGAGGGCCGAGAGGCGGCCGACCTTCTCGCTCATGCCCCAGCGGGCGACCATGCCGCGCGCGATGTTGGTGACCTGTTCGAGGTCGTTCTCGGCGCCGGTGGTGACGACTCCGTAGACGACCTGCTCGGCGGCCATGCCGCCCAGGGCGCCGATGATGCGGCCGCGCAGGTACTCCTCCGTGTACGCGTACTTGTCGGCGTCGGGGGTGGAGAGGGTGACGCCGAGGGCCCGGCCGCGCGGCACGATGGTGATCTTGCGGACCGGGTCGGCGCCGGGCTGGAGCATGCCGAGGAGGGCGTGGCCGCTCTCGTGGTACGCGGTGCGGCGGCGTTCCTCCTCGGGCATGACCAGGGGCCGCTCGGCGCCCAGCTGGACCTTCTCCAGGGCTTCGGAGAGGTCGGTCTGGGTGACCTGGGGCTGCTTGCGCTTGACGGCGATGAGGGCGGCCTCGTTGGCGAGGTTGGCGAGTTCGGCGCCGGTCATGCCGGGGGTCGTCCGGGCGACCTGGGCGAGGTTCACGTTCTCGGCCATCGGGATCTCACGGGTGTGGATCTTGAGGATGGCCTCGCGGCCGTCGCGGTCGGGCGGCGAGACGTTGACGACGCGGTCGAAGCGGCCGGGGCGGGTCAGGGCCGGGTCGAGGACGTCGGCGCGGTTGGTGGCGGCGATGACGATGACGCCCTCGGAGCCGCTGAAGCCGTCCATCTCGGTGAGGATCTGGTTCAGCGTCTGCTCGCGCTCGTCGTGGCCGCCCATGCCGCTGCCGCCGCCGCGGGCCCGCCCGATGGTGTCGATCTCGTCGATGAAGATGATCGACGGGGCGACCTTGCGGGCCTCCGCGAAGAGTTCCCGCACGCGCGAGGCGCCGACGCCGACGATCATCTCGATGAACTCGGAGGCGGACGCGGAGAAGAACGGCACGCCCGCCTCGCCCGCGACGGCCCGTGCGAGCAGCGTCTTGCCGGTGCCGGGCGGACCCGCGAGCAGCACACCGCGCGGCATCTTGGCGCCCATCCTCCGGTAGGCGTCGGGGTTCTTGAGGAAGTCCACGACGTCGTTGAGCTCGCCCTCGACCTCGTCGATGCCGGCGACGTCGGCGAAGGTGGTCCGCTTCTTGCCGGGCTCCAGCTCGACCGGCTTGGGCGGCTGCTTGCGGCCGAGCATGCCGCCCGCGCCGCCCATGCCCTGGCTCATGCGCCGCGCGATGAAGATCCACAGGAAGACGAGGAGCAGCATCGGGGCGAGCGAGATGAGCAGGTTGGCCAGGAAGCTGCGCTGCTGGACGACCGGCTCGGCCGTCACGGTGACGCCGTGCTTCTCCAGGTTCTCCCAGAGCTTGTCGTCGGCGAAGGAGGGCCGCTGCGTCTTGAACTTCGTGTACTTCTTGCTGTCCTTGTCGCTGCCGTCGGGCGTGGGCTGCTCCTTCTTGAGCTGGCCCTGGATCGCGTCGCCCTTGGCGTAGATCTTGCTGACGTTGTCGTCGGCGACCTGCTTGCTGAACTCGGTGTACGAGATGGTCGGCTCGCCGCCCGAGCTGAAGAAGGACAGCACCAGGTTGGCGATGAGGTAGACGATCAGCGCGGTCAGGATGAGGCCGCCCCAGCCTCCCGGCATCTTGCGCTTCGGCGGTTGCGGCGGAGGGGGCGGGGGCGCGCCTTCGGATCGCCAGGGCTGGTCCGTGCGGTCACGCGGGGGTACGGGGTTCGCCACGCCTGCCTCTCCTCCTGTGCCGCCTGCCGCCGGGGCGCCGCGGAGCGCCGGCCGGGCTGATGGGCCTTGGGCCCATGACCGCACAGTTCCAGGGGCCTCGCCACCCGGGTGGACCGGTCGCGCCCCCGCATGCGAGAGGGGCGCCCGCGTCGCGCGAGCGCCCCTCTCCCCTGCTGTTCCGCGGCAGGTCAGCCCATGAACTTCTTGAACTCGTCGGGGAGTTCGAAGTCCTTGCCGCCCTGCTCGGGCGCGCCGGGCAGGCCGAGCGCGCCGCCGGCCTCGGCGGCGGCCGCACGCCGGGCGGCCTCCTCCTGCTCCTGCTGCTTGCGCTTCATCGGGTTGCCGGAGCGCTGCTTGCCCTTGGCCTTCTTCGGCTGCTTCTTCTGCCGGCCGGGACCGCCGCCCATGCCGGGCATCCCGGGCATGCCCGGCATGCCGCCGCCCTGGGCCATGCGGGACATCATCTTGCGGGCCTCGACGAACCGCTCGATCAGGTTCTTGACCGCGCTGACCTCGACACCGGCACCCTTGGCGATACGGGCGCGGCGCGAGCCGTTGATGATCGCGGCGTCCGCGCGCTCGGCCGGGGTCATCGACTTGATGATCGCGGCGGTGCGGTCGACGTCCCGCTCGTCGAGGTTGTTGATCTGGTCCTTGATCTGGCCCATGCCCGGGAGCATCCCGAGCAGCTTCGAGATCGAGCCCATCTTCCTGACCTGCTCCATCTGAGCCAGGAAGTCGTCGAGGGTGAAGTCCTGGCCCTTCTTGGAGGCCAGCTTCTCGGCCATCTTCTCGGCCTCTTGCTGCGAGAAGGTCTGCTCGGCCTTCTCGATCAGCGTGAGCATGTCGCCCATGCCGAGGATGCGGGACGCCATGCGGTCCGGGTGGAACGCGTCGAAGTCGTCCAGCTTCTCGCCGTTGGAGGCGAACATGATCTGCTTGCCGGTGACGTGCGCGATGGAGAGCGCGGCACCACCGCGGGCGTCGCCGTCGAGCTTCGACAGGACCACGCCGTCGAAGCCGACGCCGTCGCGGAAGGCCTCGGCGGTGTTGACCGCGTCCTGACCGATCATGGCGTCGACGACGAAGAGGACCTCGTCGGGGCTGACGGCGTCGCGGATGTCCGCGGCCTGCTGCATCAGCTCCTGGTCGATGCCGAGGCGGCCGGCGGTGTCGACGACGACCACGTCGTAGACCTTGGACTTGGCGTACTCGATGGAGTCCTTGGCGACCTGGACCGGGTCGCCCACCCCGTTGCCCGGCTCCGGGGCGTAGATGCCGACGCCGGCGCGCTCGGCGACGACGCTCAGCTGGTTCACGGCGTTGGGGCGCTGGAGGTCACAGGCGACGAGCAGCGGCGAGTGGCCCTGCGACTTGAGCCAGTGGCCCAGCTTGCCCGCGAGGGTGGTCTTACCGGCACCCTGCAGACCCGCGAGCATGATCACGGTCGGGCCGGTCTTGGCGAACCGCAGCCGGCGGGTCTCGCCGCCGAGGATGCCGATGAGCTCCTCGTTGACGATCTTGATGACCTGCTGGGCCGGGTTCAGCGCCTGGGAGACCTCGATCCCGAGGGACCTCTCCTTGACCTGCTTGATGAACGCACGGACGACGGGCAGCGCGACGTCGGCCTCGAGCAGCGCGATACGGATCTCACGCGCGGTGGCGTCGATATCCGCCTCGGAGAGGCGGCCTTTGCCCCGGAGGGATTTGAAGGTATTCGCCAAGCGGTCGGAGAGAGTATCGAACACGGCGCTCGTCGGTCCTTGGGGTCGGGGACGGAGAATCGCCCTCCAGAGTATCTGGCCGCGCAAAGCAATCGTCCCCGCCCACCGGATCGGGTGAGCGGGGACACATCCTCGCGCGCGTGGGGAGCAGGCCGCGGCGGTCAGCCCCGGAGCGCCGCTTCCAGGGCCGTGGCCAGCTCCGCGGCCTCCCCCGGAGGCAGCGGGGCGCCCTGCGGACCGGTGACATAGAAGGCGTCGACCGCGTTGGCCCCCAGCGTCGAGGCGTGCGCGGACCGCACCCGCACCCCGGCCGTCTCGAACGCCCGCCCGATCCGGTGCAGCAGCCCGGGCGCGTCCTGGGCCCGTACCTCGATGACCGTGGCGAGCCGGGACGCGGCCGGTGCGACGGTCACCCGGGGCGGCGGCGGGACGACCCCGCGGCGCCTCGGCTGGGCCGCGTCGCGCTCGGCGAGCCGGGACACGATGTCGAGCGAGCCGTCCAGGGCGCGGACCAGGTCGGCGCGCAGCCGGGCGGCCTGGGGCAGCGAGCCGTACTCGGCGGAGACCCGCCAGTCGAGCAGCAGGACGGTGCCGGGCAGGTCGCCGGGCGGGGTGAGCGAGCGCAGTTCCGCCGTGCGCACGGTGAGCCGGTGCAGGGCGAGGACCCCGGCGACGGCGGGCAGGACGCCCGGCCGGTCGGGCACGGCGATCAGAAGTTCGACGCCGAGCGGCTCCGGGTCGGCGGACTCGGCCGGGACGGACTCCATCTGCGTGTGCAGGGCGAGCACGGGCCCGCCCGTGCGGAACGCCTCCACAGCGAGCCGTTCCTGCTGTGCGGTGGGCTCGGCGGCGTCCGGGTCGACGGGTTCGTCGCCGGTGAGCACGGCGGCGGCCCGGCGGACCAGGTCGGCGACGAGCGAGGCCCGCCAGGACGACCAGGCGGCGGGCCCGGTGGCCAGCGCGTCGGCCTCGGTGAGGGCGTGCAGCAGTTCCAGGGTGCCGACCGAGCCGACCGCGTCGGTGACCGCGCGGACCGTCTCGGGGTCCTCCAGGTCGCGCCGGGTGGCGGTGTCGATGAGCAGCAGGTGGTGCCGGACGAGGGTGGCGAGGACGGCGGTGTCGGCGCGGTCGAAGCCGATGCGGGCGGCCACGTCGCGGGCGATGACCTCACCGGCGACCGAGTGGTCGCCGGGCCAGCCCTTGCCGATGTCGTGCAGCAGCGCGGCGACGAGCAGCAGGTCGGGGCGGCCGACGTGCCGGGTGAGGGTGGAGGCGCGGACGGCCGTCTCGACGAGGTGGCGGTCGACGGTCCAGGTGTGCACGGCGTTGCGCTGCGGCCGGCAGCGGACCCGCTCCCAGTCCGGCAGCAGCCGTGTGATCAGTCCTTCCGCCTCCAGCGCCTCCCACACCTCGACGGTCGGCCGGCCCGCGCCGAGCAGGGTCACGAGCTGTTCCCTGGCCTCGGCGGGCCAGGGCGTGGGCAGCGGGCGGGCGGCCTGGGCGAGGCGGCGCACGGCGTGCAGGGAGAGCGGGAGTCCGGCCTGGGCCGCCGCGGCGGCGGCGCGCAGCGGCAGCACCGGGTCGCGTTCGGGCCGGGCGGCGCGGGCGAGCACGGCCTCGCCGTCCATCTCGACGACGCCCTCGGCGAGCGGCGAGCGCTCGGCCGGTGCCTGGCGGGCGCCGCCCAGCATGGCGCGCAGCCGGGGCCGCACGGAGCGGGAGCGCAGGACGCGGCCGACCTCGCGCCAGGTGACGTCCGTGGCGTAGGCGACGGTGCGGGCGGCCTCGTAGACCTGGCGGAGCAGGGCGTCGGCGTCGAGGAGTTCGAGGTCCCGTGCGACCTGGTCCTGTTCCTGGAGGGCGAGACGGTCGGTGGCGCGGCCGGTGGCGAGGTGAAGGGCGTCGCGGACGTCGAGGAGGCGGCGCCGGGCGTCGGCGAGTCCTTCGCGGGGGGCGTCGGCGAGCCAGGAGGCGGCGACGGCGCGCAGGGCGGTGGCGTCGCGCAGGCCGCCGCGGGCCTCCTTGAGGTCGGGTTCGAGGAGGTACTGCAGTTCGCCCTGGCGCTCGGCGCGCTCCTCGCACAGCTCGCGGAGTTCGGGGAGCCGCTTGGGGGCCTGGTTGCGCCAGTCGGCGAGGACGGCGGTGCGCAGGCCCGCGGTGACGCCGAGGTCGCCCGCGACGTGCCGGGCGTCGAGGAGGCCGAGGTGGACCTTGAGGTCGTCGCCGGCGGTCTTGCGGGCCTCGGCGGGGGTGCGCACGGAGTGGTCCAGGGCGAGGCCCAGGTCCCAGACCGGGTACCAGAGGCGGTCGGCGAGCGCGGCGATCTCGCCGGGCCCCGCGGTGCCGTCGTGCAGCAGCAGGAGGTCGAGGTCGCTGCGCGGGGAGAGCTCGCCGCGCCCGTATCCGCCGACGGCGACGAGCGCGGTGCCGGGCAGGCCGGTGCCGAACAGTCCGGCGAGCCAGTCGTCGGTCAGGGCGGCGAGGGCGGAACGGCGCGGCGGCCCGGGCCGCGCCTCCCCTTGGAGGAGGCGCAGCCGGGCCGCCGCGTAGCCGCTGGGCGCAGCGCTGTCGTCGTCCGCTGCTTCGGTCGATACGTCGTTCACACTCGTCACCCGGCGGCTCCCGTTCGCTTCGTGGTTCTAGAGGGCGTCCGGGCCGCGCTCGCCGGTCCGGACCCGTACGGCCGTCTCGACGGGGACGGCCCAGACCTTGCCGTCGCCGATCTTCCCGGTGCGGGCGGCCTTGACGACGACCTCGACGAGCTGGTCGGAGTCCTCGTCCTCGACCAGGACCTCGATCCGGATCTTGGGGACGAGGTCGACGGTGTACTCGGCGCCGCGGTAGACCTCGGTGTGGCCGCGCTGGCGGCCGTAGCCGCTGGCCTCGGTGACGGTCAGGCCCTGGACGCCGAAGGCCTGGAGGGCCTCCTTGATCTCGTCGAGCCGGTGCGGCTTGACGACCGCGGTGATGAGCTTCATGCGTCCACCTTCTGGGAGTCCTGGGCGACCGGCGCCGGTACCGCCGAGCGGGCCGCGATGCCGCCGCCCGCGCCGCTGAAGTCGTAGGCGGTCTCGGCGTGCTCGGCCTGGTCGATGCCCGCCACCTCGTCGTCCTCGCTGACCCGCATGCCGATGGTCTTGTCGAGGGCGAAGGCGAGGATCGCGGAGACGATCAGCGAGTAGGCGAGGACGCCGCCGACTCCGGCGAGCTGCTTCCAGAGCTGGTCGAGGCCGCCTCCGTAGAAGAGGCCCTTGGCGTCGGACTGGCCGCCGCCGGTGGCGAAGAAGCCGATGAGGACGGAGCCGAGGATGCCGCCGACGAGGTGGACGCCGACGACGTCGAGGGAGTCGTCGTAGCCGAACTTGTACTTGAGGCCGACGGCCATGGCGCACAGGACGCCCGCGATCGCGCCGATGGCGATGGCGCCGAGCGGGGAGCAGGAGCCGCCGGACGGGGTGATGGCGACGAGGCCCGCGACGGCTCCGGAGGCGGCGCCGAGGGAGGTGATCGCGCCGTGCCGGATCTTCTCGTAGGCGAGCCAGGCGAGCATGGCGGCGGCGGTGGCGACCTGCGTGTTGACGAACATGAGCGCGCCGACGCCGTCGCCGTTGCCGAGCCAGGAGCCCGCGTTGAAGCCGAACCAGCCGAACCAGAGCAGGCCCGCGCCGAGCATCGTCCACGGCAGGGAGTGCGGGCGCATCGGGTCCTTCTTGAAGCCGACGCGCTTGCCGATGACGAGGATGACGCCGAGGGCCGCGGCGCCCGCGTTGATGTGCACGGCGGTGCCGCCGGCGAAGTCGATGACGCCGAGCTCGAAGGCCCAGCCGCCGGCGCCCCACACCCAGTGGGCGACGGGGAAGTAGACGAGCGTGACCCACAGGGCGACGAAGGCCGCCCAGGCGGTGAACTTGACGCGGTCCGCGAGGGCGCCGCTGATCAGGGCGGGCGTGATCACGGCGAACATCAGCTGGAAGACGGCGAAGACGTAGACCGGGATCGTGTAGCCGTCCCAGAGCTGGGTGAGGCCGATGCCGCTGAGGCCGACGAAGTCGCCGTCCCAGCCGATCAGCGATCCCTTGTCGGTGCCGAAGGCGACGGAGAAGCCGTACAGCACCCAGAGGATCGTGACGATCCCGAGGCTGATGAAGCTCATCATCAGCATGTTCAGGGTGCTCTTGACGCGGACCATGCCTCCGTAGAAGAAGGCGAGGCCCGGCGTCATGAGCATCACCAGGGCGGAACAGATCAGCATGAAGCCTGTGTCGGCGGACGACAGTGCGGGGGTGTCCGCCGCAAGCGTGATGGCTGCTGCCATCGGCGTCTCCTCGTCGTTTCGTGCGGCCCCGTGCGGGCGAAGCCTGAGCGGTCATGAGGGGTGGGCCGGTTATGCGCCAGACTCTGACCGCCCGCCGTTTCGACGGGCGCCCCTCGATGTTTCGCCGCAGTGACGAAGAGGTCGTGCGTGTTACGCGTGGATGACGCGCGGGCGGCCCCCTGGGGGCCGGTGCGGGTTCAGACCGCGGCTTCGGCGGTCTCGGGCAGGTGGACGGCGAGCTGGTCGGTCAGGTGGATGACCTCGGCGACGCCGCCGAAGTCCCGCACGGCGGTGTCGACGGTCTTGCGGATGCGCGTGTTGACCCGCTCGGAGCGGACCTTGCGGGCGATCCCCAGGGCCTGCTCGGCCAGGACCGTGGACTGCTCGGGCTCCTTCTGGAGGAGGTGCACGGTGGCCATGCCGATCAGGTTGAGCGCGTAGGAGCGCTGGTGCTCCGCGTCCTTGCCGAACAGCTCGACGGCCCGCTTCATCAGCGGTTCGGCCATCGTCGCGTACGTGGGGCTGCGGCCGGCCACGTACGCGAGGTCGCGGAAGGAGTGGCTGTTCTCCCCGTGCAGCTCGGCCTCGGAGAAGAAGCGGATCCAGTCGGGGTCCGGCTCGTCCCAGTCGTCGGCGTCGGTGAAGGTGTCCTCGGCCATCCTGACGGCGCGCTTGCACTTGCTGGGCTGGCCCATGTTCGCGTAAGCGCGGGCCTCCATCGCATACAGCATCGACTGGGTGCGGGGACTGGCGCAGTCCCGACTGCCGTACTGGGCGAGGTGGATGAGCTCCAGCGCGTCCTCGGGGCGGCCGAGGTGGATCATCTGGCGGCTCATGCTGCTGAGGATGTACGAGCCGAGCGGCTTGTCGCCCGCTTCCTTGGCGGCGTGCAGGGCGAGGACGAAGTACTTCTGGGCGGTGGGCTGCAGGCCCACGTCGTAGCTCATCCAGCCGGCCAGCTCGGCGAGCTCGGCGGCGACCTTGAACAGGCGGCGGGTGACGGTCTCCGGCTGGGGCTCCTGGAGGAGGTCGGTGACCTCGTGGAGCTGGCCGACGACGGCCTTGCGGCGCAGGCCGCCGCCGCACTGGGCGTCCCACTGGCGGAACATGACGGTGGTGGACTCGAGGAGGTCCAGCTCCGGCTTCGAGAGGCGGTTGCCCCTGCGGCGGCTGTCGAGGTCGGCCACGGGCTCGGGCTTGGCCGGCCCGCCCGGCGTCGGCACGAGCCAGCGCTGCATGGGCTCGACCAGGGAGGGGCCGGCGGCGAGGGCGAGCGAACTGCCGAGGAAGCCGCGCCGGGCCAGCATCAGGTCGCTGCGTGAGAACTCGCCGATCAGCGCGACCGTCTGCGGTCCGGTCCAGGGCAGGTCGACGCCGGACACGGAGGGCGACTGGTGCGCGGCGCGCAGCCCGAGGTCCTCGACGGCGACGACACAGCCGAACCGCTCGGAGAACAGCTCGCTGAGGATCCTGGGGATCGGCTCCCGCGGGTTCTCCCCGTCGAGCCAGCGACGGACTCGGGAGGTGTCGGTGGAGATGTGGTTCGCACCCAACTGACGGGCCCGCCGGTTCACTTGACGCGCCAGCTCGCCCTTGGACCAGCCGCTGCGCACGAACCACGAGCCGAGCAGCTCGTTCGGGCGCTTCTCAGCGTTCGTCACGCTTCCGCCGCTGCCGCCCACTGGAACGCCCCCATTCTGAAACCGACTAAGACGCTCGTCGTCAAGCCCTGCCCAGCCGCTCTTGTCCGCAAGCACTATCAAGGATGCCGTCAAGAACGGCCTCCCGTCCGGCAGTTGTCACTCTCCGGAGAGGAAACCGACTTGCCTGCGGCATACCCACGCGTGCATCTACCCCGAACTTCGTGCACTGAAAGTAATCCTACGATCACCCCTCCGGCGAGGGAGAACCTGGAAACGCCACCATTCGCCACCCCTTCGAATGAACTGCGCGACGGCGCCGCACGATTCACTTGACATAGGACAGCCGGAAGTGAGCGGAACGGGGTGCGGCAGGGCGCGTTGCGCCGGGCGCACCACCCCCGATGCGACCGAGCGCCGCCTCGACCGGGCGACGTGAGCAGCGGGTCACGATCCGATTCCACTACGTAACCACCGGCGCGCGGGACCCGTTGGAGGGGGCATGGGCTTCACGATCGGCGGCATCCGTGAGTTGCGCACGGGCTCACGTCGCCGCGGCCGCACGTCCGGCCGCACCTCGGACTGCACGCACGTCGCCGAGTTCACCGGCCTGTGGGGCTGGGACGTCGTCCCGGGCGCGCGGGCCGCGGGCAGCGCGTGCTCCTGCGGCCGGGCCGGCTGCCCGGCGCCGGGGGCGCATCCGCTCGATCCGTCGGTGACGGTGCCGGCGGGCGCCACGCTCGGCGAGGTGACCGAGACGTGGAGCCGCTTCCCGGGGGCCGCGGTCCTGCTGCCGGTCGGCCGCGCGTTCGACATCATCGACCTGCCGGAGGCGGCGGGGCGGCGGGCGCTGATCCGCCTGGAGCGCATGGGGCTGCCGCTCGGTCCGGTCGTCGCCACGCCCGAGGGCCGGGCGCACTTCTTCGTGGCGCCGGGCGCCGCCGCCGAGCTGCCCGCGCTCCTGTACCGCATGGGCTGGGACGACGCGGCGCTGGACCTGCACGCCCTCGGCCCCGGCACGTACATCACGGCGCCGCCCTCGGACCGCGCCGGCCTGGGCCCGACGAGCTGGCTGCGTCCGCCGTCCCTGGACACGGCCACCCAGCCGCCGCAGGCCCGCCTCCTCCTGGGCACCCTGGCGTACACGGCCCACAGGTCGCCCTGCGCCTGACCAGGCAGAGAACAGGGACCCGAAAAGCAGGGTGGGGAACCGCCGGCCACGATCGGCCCGCAGTTCCCCACGACGCATCCCTCGACGGTGCGGCATTCCACACCCACACCCGAGCGGAGTGCCTACTCCCCGATGAGGGCGTCCACGAACGCCTCGGGCTCGAACGGCGCGAGGTCGTCCGGCCCCTCGCCGAGCCCGATGAGCTTCACCGGTACGCCCAGCTCGCGCTGGACCGCGATCACGATGCCGCCCTTGGCCGTGCCGTCCAGCTTGGTCAGCACGATGCCGGTGATGTCCACGACCTCGGCGAAGACGCGGGCCTGGACCAGACCGTTCTGCCCCGTCGTCGCGTCGAGCACGAGCAGCACCTCGTCCAGCGGGGCGTGCTTCTCCACGACGCGCTTGACCTTGCCGAGCTCGTCCATCAGGCCGGTCTTGGTGTGCAGCCGGCCCGCGGTGTCGATGAGGACGACGTCGGCGCCCTCCTCGATGCCCTCCTTGACGGCGTCGAAGGCGATCGACGCGGGGTCGCCGCCCTCGGGGCCGCGCACGGTGCGGGCGCCGACACGCTCGCCCCAGGTCTGCAGCTGGTCGGCGGCGGCGGCGCGGAAGGTGTCCGCGGCGCCGAGGACGACGTTCTTGCCGTCGGCGACGAGCACGCGCGCGAGCTTGCCGGTGGTGGTGGTCTTGCCGGTGCCGTTGACGCCGACGACCATCACGATGCCCGGGGTGTCCAGGTTCGAGTCCGTGTTCACGGCGCGGTCGAACTCGGGGACGAGCAGCTTCAGGAGCTCCTCGCGCAGCAGGCCGCGCAGCTCCTCCGGGGTGCGGGTGCCGAGCACCTTGACGCGCTCGCGCAGCCGCTCGACGAGCTCCTGGGTGGGCTGCACGCCGACGTCGGCGGTGAGCAGCGTGTCCTCGATCTCCTCCCAGGTGTCCTCGTCGAGGTGCTCACGGGACAGGAGGGTGAGGAGTCCCTTGCCCAGCGCGTTCTGCGAGCGGGAGAGCCGGGCGCGCAGCCGGACCAGCCGGCCCGCGGTCGGCTCGGGGACCTCGATCTCGGGGGCGGCCGGGGCTTCCTCTGCGGGGGCCTCGGCGGGGGCTTCGGTGGCCGGTTCGGCGACCGGGAGGTCGACCTCCTCGATGGTGCGCCGCGCTTCGTCGCGCGGGGTCTCGGCCTCGTCGCCGACATGCGGCTCGGCCGGCGGGGCGGCGGTGATGTCGGGCGCCGAGGGCGGCGGCGGAGGCAGCTGCTTCTTCTTGCGGCTGCCGACCACGAGCCCGCCGAGCGCGCCGATCACGACCACGGCGATGACTACAGCAAGGATGACGATGTCCATAACCCGTCCAGTATCAGTCATGGGCCTCGTCCGGGCCGCTCTTGTGACTTCCTCCAAGAGACAAACGCCTCTAGAGGGAACTACTCGGACTAAAGTACGATGGAAGAGGAAGCGTCAACGCGCGTAGAGTCCAACGCGATCGTCCCCACCGGACCTGAGGCGATCGCCACCGCCCCACCCCCACAGAGGCACGGAACCCCACCGCATGAGCAAGACCGCCGAATCCGAAGGCGCCCTCGAGACCCGCGGCATCGAGCCCGTCCCGGACGCCGAGCGCACCGCCAAGACCCGCGAGCTGTTCCCCACCTGGGTCGCGGCCAACATCAGCGTGCTGCTGCTCACGATGGGCGCGAGCCTGGTCGTGGCGTACAAGCTGAACTTCTGGCAGGCCCTCGTCGTCGCCGTCGCGGCGCCCGTCCTCTCGTACGGGCTCGTCGGGTTGATCGGCATCGCCGGCAAGCGGGGCGGCGCCCCCGGCATGGCGCTGTCGCGCGCGGTCTTCGGACAGCGCGGCAATCTGCTGCCCGGCTCGCTGATCTGGGTCGCCCGCTGGGGCTGGGAGACGATCAACGCGGTGACGGGTGCCTACGCGGTGCTCACCGTGCTGGACATCCTCTTCGGCATCAAGCAGAACAACTTCCTGGTGATCGTCACCCTGCTGCTCTTCGTGGTGGCCACGTTCGCCATCTCGGGCCTCGGCATCAACGCCGTGCAGAAGTGCAACAAGTACGCGACGTACCTCTTCGGCGCCTTCTCCGTCCTGGTGCTCGTCTACCTGATCGTCGACACCGACTGGTCGAAGGTCTTCCACCAGCCCGCGGGTTCGACGTCCCTGATGGTGGCCGGCATCGGCATGATCGCCGCCGGTGGTGTCAGCTGGATCCCCGCCTCCCCGGACTTCACGCGCTACCTGCCGCGCACGGCCTCGGCCGCCGCGATCGTGCGCAACTCGATCGGGGGCGCCGGCATCGTCGTCCTGCCGATGGTCCTCATGGGTGCCGTGATGGCCGTGTCGACGCCGGACCTGGCCTCGGCCGCCGACCCCGTCTCCTTCCTGGGTGACTTCCTGCCGCTGTGGATCGCGGTGCCGTACCTGCTGATCGCCCTGGTCGGCATGCTGCTGATCAACGCGATGTCGATGTACTCGGCGGGCTTCACCGCGCAGACCCTCGGCTTCAAGGTGCCGCGCCACTGGGCGGTCTCCATCAATGCGCTGATCTCGCTGGTCTTCGGCGCGATCCTGATGCTCGTCGCGACCAGCTTCATGGGCTCGTTCATCGCCTTCCTGTCGCTGCTCGCGGTCGCCTTCTCGGCCTGGGTCGGCGTCTTCGGCGCGGACATGTTCACGCGCAAGCACTACGACGCCGCGGCGCTGATCGACACCACGCGCTCCAGCGCCTACTGGTACAAGGGCGGCTTCTCCCCCGCCGCCGTCATCGCCTGGGCGGTCGGCCTGGTCGCAGGCCTGCTGTTCACGTCCTCGGACTGGTTCACCGGCCCGCTCGCCTCGAACAACTTCCTGGGCGAGTACGGACTCGGCTGGATCGTCACGATCATCGTCTCGGGTCTGCTGTACCTGGCCCTGCCGAAGCCGGTCGACACGACCACGGCGCCGGACGAGACCGAGAGCGCCGAGGCCCTGGCCGTCTGACGCACCGTCAGCTAACGTCCCCCTTCACACGAGCCCGCGTGAAGGGGGACTTTTCGATGCCCGTCTCCGTCGTACGGTTCAACCTGGTCGATCCGGCCGGCACACCCGAGTCGCTCAGCGCGCGCTACAAGGCGGCGGTGGAGATGGCGGCGTACGCCGACGACCGGGGCGTCGACACGGTGCAGACCGAGGAGCACCACGGCGTCGCCAACAACTGGCTGCCCTCCCCGTTCACCTTCGCGGGCGCGGTCTTCGGCGCCACCCGCCGGATAGCGGTCACGGTCTCGGCGATCATCGGCCCGCTGCACGATCCGCTGCGGCTGGCCGAGGACATCGCCGTCCTGGACCTGGTGAGCGGCGGCCGGCTGGTCACGGTGGCGGGGATCGGGTACCGCCCGGAGGAGTACGCGCAGTTCGACGTGGAGTGGAAGCGGCGCGGCAAGCTCCAGGACGAGCTGCTGGAGACGCTGCTCGCCGCGTGGACGGGCGAGGAGTTCACCTTCCGGGGACGGCGCGTGCGCGTGACCCCGCGCCCCTTCACGCAGCCGCATCCGCTGCTGCTGGTGGGCGGTTCCTCGCAGGCGGCGGCGCGCCGCGCGGCCCGGCTCGGCCTGCCGTTCTTCCCGAGCGCCCATCTGCCGGAGCTGGAGCTGTACTACAAGGAGCGGCTTGCCGAGTACGGCACCGAGGGCTGGACGATGATGCCCGGGGAGACCACCCCGCTGCTGCACCTGTCCGAGGATCCGGACCGCACCTGGGCCGAGCACGGCGAGCACTTCCTGCACGAGGCGCGCACGTACGCGTCCTGGCAGTCGCAGGACATCAAGTCGGCGGTGCGCTCGGGCGCGACGACGGTCGAGGAGCTGCGCGCCGAGGGCGTCTATCGCATCCTCACGCCGGACGAGTGCGTCGCCCAGGGCCTCGACAACTATGTGCTGCACCCGCTGTCGGGCGGTATGCCGATCGACGAGGGCTGGCGCTCCCTGCAGCTGTACTGCGAGAGCGTGCTGCCCCGACTGACGGCCTGAGCCGCGCAATTCCCTGGCCGCCGCCGTCCTCCTGGTGCTGCACTGGCGCCATGAGTCTTCTGGTGGAGGTGTTCGTCCGCGACCCGGACGGCACCCTGCGCATCCTCGATGTCCCCGACGACGTCTATCAGTCGGGCGGCTTCGAGTCCTGGCGGAAGACGGTGTGGGGTTCGGACCTGGTGCGCTCGCTCGGTGCGCGCCTGCTGCCGCAGCTCTCCGATGACGATCTGTACGCCGAGCCGGACCAGGTGCCGCAGCTCCTGGACGAGGTCGCGCTCGTCCGGGAGCGTCTGGACGAGGTGGCGCACGGGACGCGGCATCCGCGCGAGGTCGAGGAGCACCGGGACCAGATCGCGCACCGGCTGCGCATCATCGAGGCGAGCTGCCACAAGGCGCTGGAGATCGGCGGCGGCGTCCTCATCTGGTGACGTCGTGACGTCCGAAGTCCCGGAATCGTCCGACGCCCCGGACATGACACCGCCCGCCGTCCGGTGGTGGGGTCCGGGCGGCGGGCGGTGACGGCAGCGGGGGGACGGCAGCGGGGACTTGGTCCGTCCCCCCGGGTCGGTGGGAGGCGCGGGCGTCAGCCCATCTCCTCCAGGGCCTTGCCCTTGGTCTCCTTCACGAACTTGAGCACGAAGGGGATCGAGAGCGCGGCGAAGATCGTGTAGATGACGTACGTCGCGGAGAGGTTCCAGTCGGCCAGCGACGGGAAGCTCGCGGTGATGGCCCAGTTGGCGATCCACTGGGCCGAGGCGGCCACGCCGAGGGCCGCGGCGCGGATCCTGTTCGGGAACATCTCGCCGAGGAAGACCCAGACCACGACACCCCACGAGAGGGCGAAGAAGAGGACGAACACGTGGGCGGCGACCAGCGCGACCCAGCCCTGGGTGCTGGGCAGCTTGCCGTCCACCAGGTCGAAGGAGAACGCCCAGGCCTCCAGGGCGAGACCGACGACCATGCCGACCGAGCCGATGAGGGCGAGCGGCTTGCGGCCGATGCGGTCGACGAAGATCATCGCGATCACGGTGCCGACGATGTTGATGATCGACGTGGTGAACGAGTAGAAGAACGAGTCGGTGGGGTCGACGCCGACGGACTGCCACAGCGTCGAGGAGTAGTAGAACGCGACGTTGATGCCGACGAACTGCTGGAAGACCGAGAGGCCGATGCCGACCCAGACGATCGGCTTGAAGAAGAAGCTCCCGCCGAGCAGGTCCTTGAACGTGGACTTGTGCTCGCTCTTCATGGCGTGCTCGATCTCGAGGACGCGGGCGTCCAGATCGACGTCCTTGCCCTCGACCTCTTCGAGAACCTTGCGGGCCTTCTCGTCCTTGCCGGCGGAGATCAGGTAGCGCGGCGACTCGGGGATGGCGAAGGAGAGCATCCCGTAGAGGATCGCCGGGACGACCATGACGCCGAGCATGACCTGCCAGGCCTCCAGGCCCATGAGCTCGCCGCGCTGGTCGCCGCCCGCGGCGTTGAGCAGGCCCCAGTTGACGAGCTGGGAGATGGCGATGCCGACGACGATGGCCGCCTGCTGGAAGGAGCCGAGCCGGCCGCGGTAGGCGGGCGGGGCGACCTCGGCGATGTAGGCCGGGCCGATGACGGAGGCCATGCCGATGGCGAAGCCGCCGATGATCCGCCAGAAGGCGAGGTCCCACAGGGCGAACGGCAGGGCGGAGCCGACGGCGCTGATGGTGAACAGCACGGCGGCGATCTGCATGCAGCGGATGCGGCCGATGCGGTCGGCGATGCGGCCCGCGGTGGCGGCGCCGATGGCACAGCCGATCAGGGCGATGGCGATGACCTGGGCGAGGGCGGCGGAGCCGATGTCGTACCGGTCGCGGATGGCCTCGACGGCGCCGTTGATCACGGAACTGTCGTAGCCGAAGAGGAAGCCGCCCATCGCGGCGGCGGCCGCGATGAAGATGACATGGCCCAGATGCTCGGGGTGCGCTTCCCGGGCTCCGGACTTCGGTGGCGCAGTGTCGGTCACGTGTACTCCTCGGGCCACCGGCTGCACTGCCGGGGGTGGGGGCGAGCCCTTCCAGTGGCGCACAACTTCACGCCGCCCACCACCTGAAGGTAAAAGCAACGTTGCAGAGACTATGCCTTCAAGTTTCTAAGTCAATACTTCGAGTGCTGTGAATTTCCCGGCACATCGAGCCGTGTTGAGTTCAAAACTTGAAGGCAAGGTGAACGCGCAGTTGCCGCCCTTCAGGGCCTGGACTCACCGGAGGCGCTGGCTGATCACCTTCGAGACGCCGTCGCCCTGCATGGAGACGCCGTACAACGCGTCGGCCACCTCCATCGTGCGCTTCTGGTGCGTGATGACGATCAGCTGCGAGGCCTCCTGCAGCTCCTGCATGATGCGGATCAGCCGCTGCAGGTTGGTGTCGTCGAGGGCCGCCTCGACCTCGTCCATCACGTAGAAGGGGCTGGGCCGCGCCTTGAAGATGGAGACGAGCAGCGCCACGGCGGTCAGCGAGCGCTCGCCGCCCGACAGCAGGCTCAGCCGCTTGACCTTCTTGCCCGGCGGGCGGGCCTCGACATCGACGCCCGTGGTGAGCATGTTGTCGGGATCGGTCAGGATCAGCCGCCCGTCACCCCCCGGGAACAGTCGGCTGAAGACGCCCTCGAACTCGCGCGCCGTGTCCCGGTACGCCTCGGTGAAGACCTGCTCGACGCGCTCGTCGACCTCCTTCACCACCTGAAGCAGGTCGGCGCGCGTCTTCTTCAGGTCCTCCAGCTGCTCACTGAGGAACTTGTGCCGCTCCTCCAGTGCGGCGAACTCCTCCAGGGCCAACGGATTCACCTTGCCGAGCTGCTGGTAGGCGCGCTCGGCGGCCTTGAGCCGCTTCTCCTGCTCCGAACGGACGAACGGCCGCGGCTGGTTGCGCGGGTGCTCCGGGTCTTCGGGCCCCGCGGCGGAGCCGCTGATGTCCGCAGCCTCGCCCTCGGCCGGCAGCGAGGGCGGCACGGGCTGGTCCGGGCCGTAGTCCGCGACGAGCCCGGCCGGTTCGACACCGAGCTCCTCCAGCGCCTTGGTCTCCAGCTGCTCGATCCGCAGCCGCTTCTCCGCGCCGAGCACCTCGCCGCGGTGCACCGAGTCCGTCAGCTTGTCCAGCTCCGCCTTGAGGTCGCGGCCCCGGGACCGCTCGGCGACGAGGTCCTGCTCCCGGCCGGCCTTGGCCCGCTCCGCGAGCACCCGCTCCTCGTCGGCCCGTGCGATGGACACCTCGACGTGCGCCAGGAGCTGGCGGGCACCGGACGCGACGGCCGACGCGACGGCGGCCTCGTGCCGGAGCCGGGCGCGCTGCCGCTCCGCACGCGCGCGTGCCTCGCGCTCGGCGCGGGCCGCCCGGTCGAGCGAGTCGGCCCGCCCCGCGAGCCCCTTCACCCGCTCCTCGTGGGTACGGGTCTGGAGCCGGGCCTCCATCTCGGTCTGGCGCGCGTTGGCCCCGTCGGCGGAGAGCCGGTCGCGCACGGAGGTGTCCGGCTCCTCGTCGGCGGGCTGCTCCTCGGCGACGGCGAGCCGCTCGGCGAGCTCCTCCGCGTCCAGGACGGCCTGGTCGAGCGCGTCCTGCGCCTTGGCTGCCGCCGCCGCGCTGCGCTCGGCCTCCCCCGCGGCGCCGCGGGCCTGCCCGGCGAGCCGGCCGAGCTGCTGGGCCCGCCCGGAGCGTTCCCGCTCCACGGCGCGCTGCCGCTGTCCCAGCTCCTCGACGAGCGCGGCACACTCCGTACGGCGCTGGGTCGCGACCCCCTGGGCGGCCGCGAGCTCCTCGCACTGGGCGGAGAGGCGCTCCAGTTCCGCGGCGGCCTCGTCGACCGACGCCTGTACTTCCAGAAGACTGGGCGCGCCGGCGGACCCGCCCTGCGCGAAATGCGCCCCGAGCAGATCGCCCTCGGCGGTCACGGCGGTCAGCGCGGGCCGCGCGTAGACGAGATCCTCGGCGTCCTCCAGGGTGCCGACGACCACGATGCCGCGCAGCAGATGCCGTACGGCGGGCATCAACTCGGCGGGGCCGCGCACCAGTTCGGCCGCGTACGTCGTGCCGTCGGGCGCCGGGGCGGCGGGCTCCGGGGCGGCGGGCTCCGGGCCCGCTTCGGAGGCGAGCAGCAGGGCCGCCCGTCCCGCGTCCTGCTTGCGCAGCAGCCGCATGGCCTCGGCGGCGGCGGCTGGGGTGGCGACGGCGATCGCGTCGGCGGCGGCGCCGAACGCGGCGGCGATCGCGACCTCGTGGCCGGGTGTCACGGTGAGCAGTTCCGCGGCGGGCCCGAGCAGTCCGGTGAGCCGGTCGCGGGCGCCGAGCAGCGCGCCGGTGCCGTCCTTGCGGCGCAGTCCGAGCGCGAGCGCCTCGTGGCGGGCGGCGGTGGCGGCGCGGGCGCGCTCGGCGGCGGTGAGGGCCTCACGCGCGGCTGCGAGCGCGGCCTCGGCCTCGGCGAGCGCGGCGCGGGCGGCCTCGTGCCGCTCGGTGAGCTCCGCGTCCCCGGCGTCGAGCCCGTCGACCTCGGCCTTGAGCTCCTCGTACTCCTCCTGCGCGGTGACCGCCCGCTGCTCGGCCTCGTCGCGGGCGGAGGCGAGCCGGTCGATCTCGGCCCGCGCGGAGGCGGCCCGGCCGCGGGCGGCGTCCACCTGGCCCTGGAGCCGGGCGAGTCCTTCGCGGCGATCGGCGAGGGCGCGGGCGGCGTCCTTGAGGCGGCGCTCCTCGACGGCCAGCTCGCGCTCCAGCTCGGCGCGGTGGGCGATCGTCTCGTCGAGCGCGGTCTGCGCGGCTTCGAGGGCGGCCTCCAGTTCGGCCTCCTGCTCGCGCACGCGCGCGGCCTCGCGTTCGAGGTCCTCGGGGTCGCGGCCTCGCCGCTCCTCGGCCGGGGCGGAGGTCGCGCTCTTCACGCGCGCGTCGGCGAGGGAGACGGTGCCGCGCACCCGCTCGGCCAGCTGCGACAGTTCGTACCAGCTCTGCTGGGCGCGCTGGAGGCGGGGCGTCAGCTGCCGCACCTCGTCCTCCAGATGCCCCTCGCGCTGGAGGGCCTTCTTCAGTTCCTCCTCGGCCGTGTCCTTGCGCCGCTTCAGCTCGGCCTCGTCGGCGATCTCGGCGCTGAGCGCCTTTCGCATCCGTACGAGGTCGTCGGCGAGCAGGCGCAGGCGGGCGTCGCGCAGGTCGGCCTGGATCACGGCGGCGCGGCGGGCGACGGCGGCCTGCCGGCCCAGCGGCTTGAGCTGGCGGCGCAGTTCGTCGGTGAGGTCCTGCACGCGCGCGAGGTTGGCCTGCATCGCGTCCAGCTTCCGCAGCGCCTTCTCCTTGCGCTTGCGGTGCTTGAGGACTCCGGCCGCCTCCTCGATGAAGGCGCGGCGGCCCATGGGGTCGGCGTGCAGGACGGAGTCGAGCTGGCCCTGGCCGACGATGACGTGCATCTCGCGGCCGATGCCGGAGTCGGAGAGCAGGTCCTGGATGTCGAGGAGCCGGCAGGTGTCCCCGTTGATCTGGTACTCGCTGCCGCCGTTGCGGAACATGATCCGCGTGATGGTGACCTCGGCGTACTCGATGGGGAGCGCCCCGTCGGAGTTGTCGATGGTCAGGGACACCTCGGCGCGGCCCAGCGGGGGGCGGCCGGTGGTGCCGGCGAAGATGACGTCCTCCATCTTGCCGCCGCGCAGGGACTTGGCGCCCTGCTCGCCCATGACCCAGCTCAGGGCGTCCACGACATTGGACTTGCCCGAGCCGTTGGGTCCCACGACGCAGGTGATGCCCGGCTCGAACCGCAGAGTGGTGGCCGAGGCGAACGATTTGAACCCGCGCAGGGTCAAAGCCTTGAGGTGCACGCCGTCGGACTCTACCGGGCGCCCCTGTCTCACTCCATGAACCCACGGTTTCACCAGGGAGGGCTCAGGGCACACCAGAGCTTAAGAACGTCTCGCGGGAGGGGACGGGGGAAGAAAGAAGGGACGCCGGGGCGCCCCTTGGGTATCTCTGGTACCTAACTCTGGTGCGTATCTGTCAGCGGCTGATACGAGCAGCCCGACCACGTACGGCGTGGAACATGTGGTCAGGTGAGCGCAGGCTCCGCCTGGGGTACGTCGATGCCCTCGATGAGAGAGTCGTGAGAAGCGGTGGCAGCCGCGAGCGCGTCGTTCTCGGCCTGGATCCGGACAAGCTCGGATTCCAGGTCCTGTACACGCTGCTGAAGCCGTCGCATCTCGGCGAGGAGTCGCGGGTCGCTGCCGCCGACGTAACCGAGAAGCGCCTTTGCCATGATGGATGGTCCTCCACACTGAGTGACCGACCGAATCGGTGTGGGTCGTGAGGGAATCGCACCCGCGGTGCTTGGCACTTCTTGTCGTGCTGCCGTTCTCACATGCCAAACAGCTAAGGTGCGCGGGGCTTCCAGAGTCTCACCAAAAAGTTTGACGGTCAACACGATCACACCCCGTATTCGCGGGCATCCCGGGGGCTTCGCGCCGGAGAACGTGCGGCGCGGCCTGACCTTCGGGACCCTCGGGGCGTGGAGATCATCCGTACTCCCGGAGCCTGCCACGAGTCCCTCTTCTTGGCAACCACCAGGGCTTTTCACTCGGAGCCACGACCCGGGGAGTGAGCACGACGGGTGCGCGGGGCACCGCTCGCGGTGACCGTCAGCGGATCGCGAACCCTTCGTACCCCCCGCGCGGCGTGTCCCAGATCTCAGTCACTCCCTCGACACGGCCGGGAGTGTCGCCGTCGTGGAGCCAGTCGAGGAGCTGCTGACAGGCCGCGCGCGGCCCCTCGGCGACCACCTGGACGCGTCCGTCGTCCAAATTGAGAGCAAAACCACTCAGACCGCCGATCTCCAGGGCGCGCGCCCTGGTGAACCAGCGAAAACCCACACGTTGGACGCGTCCTCGCACCCACGCGGTGAGTCGTACGTGTTCGTTCATGGCTGCACGCTAACCGGCCAAATGCACTCGGAGCACCTCACCCCCTGGTGTTCTGGGGTACCGTCGCGGACCGATGAGGCTCACTCGTACGGGTGAGGCTCATGGACCACCGCGAGGACGAGGAAGGCCAGCACATGGGACGCCACCGACGCTCCGCCGCCGGACGCGCCGCCACGGGCCGCGCCGCGGAGACCACGCCCGGCACGTACGGCACCGACCACCCGGGCTCTCCCGGTGGCGTGCACGGCGCCGAGGGTTCCCCCGCGCACCCTCTCTACGCTCCGTTCGACGACCCCGAGGCCTTCGACGGCGAGGCTCCGGCCGCGGCCGAGGGTCCGCGCGTGCACCATCGCCGCAGGCGTGCCGTCCCGGTCCGGGCCGGACTCCTCGGTGTCTCCGTCGCCGTCGCCCTGGGCGCGGTCGCGGTGACCTCGGGTCTGATACCGGGTACCGACAGCCTCCGGCTCGGCGGCGACCACGGCGGCAACAAGGTGCGGGCCGCCGGGTCCTCCCCCAGCGTGGAGGCGCAGGGTGGCACGGACGGCGCGCTCGTGGAGCGCTCGCCCTCGTCCGCGAGCCGTGACACCGAGCGCGCGACCCCGTCGAAGGCGGCACCTTCTTCGTCCGCGCCGTCCTCCTCCGCGCCCTCCAAGAGCGCGTCGCCGACGCCGTCCCACACTCCGTCGAAGACGGCGGAGCCGTCACGGACGCCGTCCGCCGCCCCGTCGACGAAGAGCGCGAGCCCCTCGACGCCCGCCCCCGAGCGCAGGACCGCGGCGCCCGCCGTCCCGGCTCCCGCGAAGACCGCCGTGCCCTCGGCCGCGGCGCAGGTCGTGACGCTCGTCAACCAGGAGCGCGCCAAGGTCGGTTGCTCCCCCGTCACGTCGGACAGCGGCCTCGCCGCGCTGGCCTCGGGCTTCAGTGCCGACATGGCCGCGCGGGACTTCTTCGACCACACGGACCCGGACGGCGCGACGCCGTGGGACCGCGCCAAGGAGGCCGGCATCACCGGTCTCGGCGGCGAGAACATCGCCCGCGGCCAGGCCAACGCGCAGTCCGTCATGGACGCGTGGATGAACAGCGCCGGCCACAAGGCGAACATTCTGAACTGCGACTTCAAGACCATCGGCGTCGGCGTGCACTTCGGCGCGGGCGGCCCGTGGTGGACGCAGGACTTCGGTTACTGATCGCTGGTCCAGCGAGCCCTACGCGGTGGCCCGCGGCGGTCGCTGACAGCGCGGGCAGAAGTAGCTGGACCGGTTCATCCAGGGGCGGCGCCGCATCGGGGTGCCGCACCGCCGGCACGGCAGCCCCTCGCGTCCGTACGCGTCCAGAGACCGGTCGAAGTAGCCCGACTCCCCGTTGACGTTCACGTAGAGCGCGTCGAAACTCGTGCCGCCGACCGCGAGCGCGGCGTTCATCACGTCCCGTACGTGGCCGAGGAGTTCGGCGGTGCGCGGGCGGGTGAGCGTGGCGGTCGGGCGCTCGTAGTGCAGCTTCGCGCGCCAGAGCGCCTCGTCGGCGTAGATGTTGCCGACGCCGCTGATCAGCGACTGGTCGAGCAGGGCGCGCTTGAGCGTGGTGCGCTTGGCGCGCAGCGCGGTGTGGAAGGCGGCGTCGTCGAACAGCGGGTCGAGCGGGTCGCGGGCGATGTGCGCGATGACGTCGGGCAGTCCGTCAGGGGTGTTCTCGTGCAACGAGAGGCCGCCGAAGGTGCGTTGGTCGACGAAGCGCAGCTCCGTGCCGAGGTCGTCGGCGAACCTGATCCGCACCCGCAGGTGCTTCTCGTCCGGGGCGTCGTGCGGCTGCACCAGGAGCTGGCCGCTCATCCCGAGGTGGGCGAGGACCGAGGTGTGGGTGGGGTCCAGGGGGAGCCAGAGGTACTTGCCCCGGCGCATCGGTTCACCGATCCGCTGCCCCTTGAGCCGGTGGGCGAAGTCCTCGCCGCCCGCGACATGGCGGCGAACCGCGCGCGGATGCAGCACCTCGGCGTCCTCGACGGTGCGCTGGGCCACCCAGCGGGCCAGGCCGCGCCGTACGACCTCCACTTCGGGCAGCTCGGGCACGGGATTCCTCCGGAGGGGTCACGATCCAAGGCAAAGGCGCCTGCCCCACCGGCGAGAAACCGGCAGGACAGGCGCAAGGAAGCGGCGGACTAGGCGCCGGCGGCGGTCTCCGCCTCGGCGGCCTTGGCCCGCTCGTCCGCAGCCGCGCGAATGGCGCGCCACGCGGACTCGGCAGCCTGCTGCTCCGCTTCCTTCTTGCTGCGGCCGGTGCCGGTGCCGTACGAGACGCCTCCGACGCGGGCGGCAGCAGTGAAGGTCTTCTCGTGGTCCGGGCCGGTCTCGGAGACCAGGTACTCGGGGACACCGAGCCCTTCGGTCGCCGTGAGTTCCTGGAGACTGGTCTTCCAGTCCAGGCCGGCACCCAGATTCGAGGACTTCTCGATCAACGGGTCGAACAGTCGGTGAACGAGCTCACCGGCCGCGTCCAGACCCTGGTCCAGATAGACGGCGCCGATCACCGCTTCAAGGGTGTCGGCGAGGATGGACGCCTTGTCCCGGCCGCCCGTGCCCTCTTCGCCCCGGCCGAGCCGGATGAAGGAACCCAGGTCGAGCCCGCGGCTGACCTCCGCAAGCGCACGCGAATTGACCACCGCGGCCCGCAGCTTGGCCAGTTGGCCTTCAGGCAGGTCGGGGTGGGTGCGGTAGAGGGTGTCCGTGACCACGAGACCGAGCACGGAGTCCCCGAGGAACTCCAGACGCTCGTTCGTGGGCAGGCCACCGTTCTCGTACGCGTACGAGCGATGTGTCAGCGCACGCACCAGAAGGGCGGACTCGAGCTTGTACCCGAGCCGCCCTTCCAGAAGCGTGTGGGACGAGGCTGTGGTGTCCACCTTTTTCTTGGCGTCATCCGCCTTCTTGGGGCTCGACACTGTGCCTCTCACCAGCCGCTCAGACCTCGAGGACCTGGCGCTTGTTGTAGGTACCGCAAGCGGGGCACGCGATGTGCTGCAGCTTGGGCTCCTGGCAACGCTCACACGAAACCAGGGTGGGGACCGCAGCCTTCCACTGCGACCGGCGGTGGCGCGTGTTGCTGCGCGACATCTTCCGCTTCGGAACAGCCACGGCTACTTCTCCTGCTTCTCGTCGACGCCCGCTTCCGCTTCGGCGCCGCTCATCTCGTCCTTCTCGCCGTCCTGGATGGTGCCAGCGAGTCCCTGCAGTGCCGCCCAACGGATGTCGACGGCGTCGTGGTGGTGGTCCGGGTCGTCCGCGAGACGCACTCCGCATTCGGAGCACAGACCCTCACAGTCTTCCTGGCACACCGGCTGCATCGGCAGTGCGAGCACCACCGCATCACGCAGCACAGGCTCGAGGTCGAACAGACCGTCCTCGAGATAGAGCCTGTCCTCGTCGTCCTCGGCGTCGTCGCCGGCGTCGTCCTTGGGACGGCCCCGGTCGTCGGCGTCAGGGTACGAGAACATCTCCTGGAAGTCCGCGTCGACCTCTTGGTCGAGCGGCTCCAGACACCTTACGCACTCCCCCTTGGCCGATGCACGGGCGGTGCCTGTGACAAGCACCCCTTCCATGACCGACTCGAGGCGGAGATCGAGCTCCACCGGGGCGCCTTCCGGCACCTCGATGACTCCCTGGATACCGAGGTCCTTGGGAGCGCCGATCGTGCGGGACAGCCGCTGCATGGCACCAGGACGCCGACCCAGCTCGTGTGTGTCGAACACGAGAGGATTGCGGTGGTCGAGGCGGGTGTTCAGGGCTGGTCCTGCTTTCGTTCTTCGAAGCTCGTGAAGGCCGCCGCGATCTTTCCGGGCAGCTCAGGACGCACGTGTACGCGCGACCGAACGCCCAGGATACTGGACCATTCGCTCTCGGCCCAATCCGGCCCCGGTCCCCCGGTCGGAACCGGTCAGCGGCCCTGCTCGTACTGCCGCTCGTACTCCCGCACCTGATCCATGTTGATCATGCTGGTGTCGAAGAGGCTGGTCTCGTCGAGCACCCCGCCCTGGTCCTGCTGCCCGGCGGCCTGCGGCTGCTCGGGCTGCTGCGCGTACCCGTACTGCTGGTACTGCTCCTGCTGCGCCGCGTACGGATCCTGCTGCTGGTACCCGTACGGGTCCGGCTGCTGCTGCGGCTGCTGCGGGTACCCGGCGTAGGCGTCCTGCTGCCCGTAACCCTGCTGCTGGTAGGCGTACGGGTCCGGCTGCTGGGCGTACGCGGCGACGGGCTGCTGGGCCGGGATCTGCGGGGTCTCGGGCTGCCGTGTCTCCTGGGCGCCGATCTCGGCGAGGCCGGCCAGGTAGTCGGCGTCGCTGGTGTGCGCCTGGGCGCCGCCCTCGCCGTCGAGCGTCAGCGCGCCCAGGTCGTCGCTGGCGATCCGGCCGTGCAGCTTCTGGCGGCCCTTGCCGACGGCCTCCAGGGTCTTGGCGAGCACCGCCTCGAAGGCGCCGAGCTTGGCGTCCACGTAGGAGTCGGCGTCCCGGCGCAGGGTCTCGGGGTCCTGGCTGCGCTCGGGGGCGTCCTCGTCCTCGTAGCCGTGCTCGTCCGTGCCGGGGCCGGTGCCGAGCAGCTTCTCGCGGCCTCGGCCGACCGAGCCGAGCGTCTTGTTGAGGACGACCTCGAAGTTGGCGAGCTTCGAGTCGACGTAGTCGTCGGCCTCGGCGCGGACCTCCTCCGCCTCCTGGCGGGCCTCGGCCAGGATGCGGTCGGCCTCGTCCTGCGAGCGGCGGGCGATCTCCGTGTCGGCGATCAGGGTGCCGCGCTCGGCGTGCGCGGTGTCGATGATCCGCTCGGCCTCGGCGCGGGCCTGCTCGACCATCTGCTCGCGCCCGCCGATCAGCTCCTGGGCCTGGGCGAGGGAGCCGGGCAGCGCCTGGCGCACCTCGTCGAGCATCGCGAGCAGGTCGGCGCGGTTGACCACGCACGAGGCCGACATGGGCATGGACCGGGCGCTGCCGACCGCGGCGACGATCTCGTCGAGCTTCTTCTGGACGTCCACCGTGTGCTCGCCACTCTCTCGTCTGCTCACAGGGGTGTGAGGGGTGTTGGAGACGGACGGGACGACTGTATGCCCAACTGGTGCGTGCGTGTCACTTCTTGGGGAGGCGCTCGGTCAACGCCGCGTGCACGACCGGCGGGACCAGGTGCGACACGTCTCCGCCCCAGGCCGCGACCTCCTTGACCAGCGAGGAGGACAGGAAGCTGTAGGTGGGGTTGGTGGGGACGAAGAGGGTCTCGACGCCCGAGAGGCCGTTGTTCATCTGGGCCATCTGCAACTCGTAGTCGAAGTCGCTGACGGCGCGCAGGCCCTTCACGATGGCGGGGATGTCGCGCTGCTTGCAGAAGTCGACGAGCAGGCCGTGGAAGGCCTCCACCTCGACGTTGCCGAACTCGGCGGTGACCTCGCGGATCAGCTCGATCCGCTCCTCGACCTCGAAGAGGCCCTTCTTCGACTGGTTGATCATCACCGCGACGTGCACGACGTCGTAGAGCTTGGAGGCTCGGGCGATGATGTCGAGGTGGCCGTTGGTGATGGGGTCGAACGACCCGGGACAGACTGCGCGGCGCACGGGAAGTCCCTCGCTCTCCGGTCCGGTCATCGTGCGTCGTCGCACGTGAGGCTGGCGGTCAAGGCGGCGCGACCGTACCAAAACGTTCCCTCGCCGTAGCGCCGGGACCTCAGTGCCTCGAAGCCGTCCGGCCAGCGGAAGTCGCCGCCTCTCGTACTGCGTTCAACGGTGACGAGCGCATCGTCCGTGAGCCAGCCCTGAGTGCGGAGTGTGAGCAGAATCTCGCGAAGATCGTCGTCCGAGACCGCGTACGGAGGGTCGAGAAAGACCAGGTCGTAGGGGGTGGCCGGAGCGGGGCCCGCGACGATCTGCTCCGCCTTGCCGGTACGCGCCTCCGCGCCGGGCAGGCCGAGCGCCTTGATGTTCTCCCGGATCGTGCGGGCCGCGCGGGCGTCGGCCTCGACGAGCAGGGCGTGGGCCGACCCCCGGGAGAGCGCCTCCAGGCCGACCGCTCCCGAGCCCGCGTACAGGTCGGCGACGCGGGTGCCGTCGAGCGTGCCGAGCAGGGCCTGCCAGGTGGAGAAGAGGCCCTCGCGCGCGCGGTCGGAGGTGGGGCGGGTGCCGTTGCCCGGCGGCACGGCCAGGCGGCGTCCGCCGGCGCGTCCGGCGATCACGCGGGTCATCTTCTTCCTCGGCCCTTCGGGATCGGGGTGGTGTCACCCAGCGGTGTCACTCAGTGGTGTCACCCAGTGTCTCAGCCCTTGTCGAGGTACTGCTCCCGCTCCTCGTCCAGGAGGGCGTCCAGGGCGGTGCGCAGTCCGGGCAGGTGGTCGAGGTCCGGGTCGGCGGTGACCACCTTGGTCGCCTCCTCGCGGGCCTCGGCGATGATCTCCTCGTCCTCGATGACGGCGAGCATCCGCAGGGACGAGCGGACGCCGGACTGGGCCTGGCCGAGGACGTCGCCCTCGCGGCGCTGCTCCAGGTCGATCCGGGAGAGCTCGAAGCCGTCGAGGGTGGCGGCGACGGCGCCGAGGCGGGCGCGCGCGGGGCTGGCCTCGGGCATCTCGCTGACCAGGAGGCACAGGCCCGGCGCCGAGCCCCGGCCGACGCGGCCGCGCAGCTGGTGGAGCTGGGAGACGCCGAAGCGGTCGGCGTCCATGATCACCATGGCGGTCGCGTTCGGCACGTTCACCCCGACCTCGATGACGGTGGTCGCCACGAGGACGTCGGTCTCGCCCGCGGCGAAGCGGCGCATCACCGCGTCCTTGTCGTCGGGCTGCATCCGGCCGTGCAGGACCTCGACCGTGAGCCCCTGGAGCGGCCCGCGCGCGAGCTGCTCGGCCACCTCCAGGACGGCGAGCGGCGGCCGCTTCTCGGCCTCGTCCTCGGGGGACTTCTTGGCCGCCTTGCCCTTCTTGGGCTTCTCGTCCTCGTCGTCGCCGATGCGAGGGCAGACGACGTAGGCCTGATGCCCCTTGCCCACCTCCTCGCGTACGCGCTCCCACGCGCGCGTGAGGAAGTGGGGTTTGTCGGCGGCGGGGACGACGTGGCTGGCGATCGGTGAGCGTCCGGCCGGCAGCTGGTCGAGGACGGAGGTCTCCAGGTCGCCGAAGACGGTCATGGCGACCGTGCGCGGGATCGGCGTGGCCGTCATGACGAGGAGGTGCGGGGGCTGCTTGCCCTTGGAGCGCAGGGCGTCGCGCTGCTCCACGCCGAAGCGGTGCTGCTCGTCGACGACGACGAGGCCGAGGTCGTGGAACTGGACCTTGTCCTCGATCAGGGCGTGCGTGCCGATGACGATGCCTGCCTCGCCGGTGGTCAGGTCGAGCAGCGCCTTGCGGCGGGCGGCGGCGCCCATGGAGCCGGTGAGGAGGACGACCTTGGTGGAGTGCTCGACCCCGCCGAGCATGCCGCCCTCGGCGAGCTCGCCCATCATCTCGGTGATGGACCGGTGGTGCTGCTGGGCGAGGACCTCGGTGGGAGCGAGCATGGCCGCCTGCCCGCCCGCGTCGACGACGGCGAGCATGGCGCGCAGGGCGACCATCGTCTTGCCGGAGCCCACTTCGCCCTGGAGGAGGCGGTGCATCGGGTGCTCGGTGGCCAGGTCGTCGAAGATCTCGCGGGAGACCTTCTGCTGGCCTTCGGTGAGGGTGAACGGGAGCTTCGCGTCGAACGCGGTGAGCAGTCCGTCGGGTTTCGGTACGCGCGCGACGGCGCTGAGCTGGGTGTCGGCGAACCGGCGCCGGGCGAGGGCGACTTGGAGGACGAACGCCTCGTCCCACTTGAGGCGGGCGCGGGCGTCTGCGATGTCGGCCTTGGTGTGCGGCCGGTGGATCTTGAGCAGCGCCTCGGTGAGCGGGACCAGGCCGCGGCCCTCGCGCAGGGACTCCGGGAGCGGGTCGAGGGCCTCCTGGGCGCTGGGCAGGACGAGGTCGACGGCCTTGGCGATCTTCCAGGACTCCAGCTTGGCGGTGGCCGGGTAGATCGGGAGGAGGGCGCCGGCCCAGGAGCCGACGGCCTCGGCCGCCTCCTGCGAGGAGTCGGCCTGCAACAGCTGGTAGGCGGGGTGGGCCAGCTGCATCTTGCGGTTGAAGACGCCGACCTTGCCGGCGAACATCGCGCGCGTGCCCGGCAGCAGGTCCTTGTGCGGCTTGTGGATGCCGCGGCCGAAGAAGACGAGCTGGAGCTGGCCGCTGCCGTCGGTGATGGTGACTTCGAGGCGCTGTCCGCTGCCGCCGTTGAACCTCAGGACGCGGGCGGTCGCGACCTGGGCGACGACGGTGACGTGCTCGTCGAGCGGCAGGTCGGCGAGGCGGGTGAGCTCGCCGCGCTCGGCGTATCTGCGCGGGTAGTGGTGCAGCAGGTCACCGACGGTGTGCAGGCCTAGGTGCTCGGCCATCACCTTCGCGGTGGCGGGACCGAGCGCTTTCTTGAGCGGTTCTTCGAGCGCGGGCACGAGATCCATTGCACACCACGCCACTGACAATCACCGACCACCGCCGGTATCCACAGGGAATCCGCTGGTCACGAGCGGCTCGCCGGACCTAGGATGACCGGCTCCGGCCCTTGATCGCGGTCACCTCTCGTGGTGCCGCCCGACCCGCGCCGTCGCCCGTCCCCCCACCGGCGCAGCGACGATGGATTCCCAGACTTCACAGAGTTCACAGACGTCCCCGGGCGCGCAGGCGCCGCACACCTTCCAGGTCGACCTGCGTGGTCTCGTCGACCTCCTCTCCCGTCACCTGTACTCCAGCCCCAAGGTCTACCTGCGCGAACTGCTCCAGAACGCGGTGGACGCGATCACCGCCCGCCGCGCCGAGCAGCCCGGCTCCCCCGCCACCGTGCGGCTGTCCGCCGGGGCCGGGTCGCTGCGGGTGGAGGACTCGGGCATCGGTCTGTCCGAGGCGGACGTGCACAGTCTGCTGGCCACGATCGGCCGCAGTTCCAAGCGCGACGACGGTCTGGAGTCGGCCCGCGCGGAGTTCCTCGGGCAGTTCGGCATCGGGCTGCTCGCGTGCTTCGTGGTCGCCGAGCGCATCCGCGTGGTGAGCCGCAGCGCGCGGACTCCCGACGCCCCTCCGGTCGAGTGGACGGCGCGGGACGACGGCTCGTACACGGTGCGCACGCTGCCGGACGCGGCGCGTCCCGAGCCCGGTACGACGGTGCACCTGGAGGCACGCGCGGGTGCGGCGGAGTGGCTGGAGGAGGAGCGGGTGCTGTCCCTGGCCCGGGACTTCGGCTCGCTGCTGCCGTACGACGTGCGGGTGGGCGAGGCGGCCGTGACGGACCGGCCGGCCGTGTGGGACCGCGCGCACGCGAGTCCGGCCGCCCGCCGGGTGGCCCTGGCGGGGCACTGCCGCGAGGTGTTCGGCTTCACGCCGCTGGATTCGATCGACCTGGACGTGCCGCTCGCCGGTGTCCGGGGCGTCGCCCACGTGCTGCCGCAGGCGGTCAGTCCCGCGCAGCGCGCGAGCCACCGGGTGCACCTGAAGGGCATGCTCCTGACCGAGCGCGCCGATCAGCTGCTGCCCGACTGGGCGTTCTTCGTGCGCTGTGTCATCGACACGGACAGTCTGCGCCCGACGGCGTCGCGCGAGTCGCTGTACGACGACGAGACGCTGGCCGCCGTGCGGGAGGCCCTGGGCGAGCGCATCCGGGAGTGGCTGACCTCGCTCGCGGCGGGTTCTCCGGAGCGGCTCTCGGCCTTCCTCTCCGTGCATCACCTGGGGGTCAAGTCCCTGGCGCGGCACGACAAGGAGATGCTGCGGACGATGCTTCCGTGGCTGCCGTTCGAGACGACGGACGGGCATCTCTCCCTGGAGGAGTTCGCGCAGCGCCACCCGGTCGTGCACTTCACGCGCACCGTGGAGGAGTACCGGCAGGTCGCTCCGATCGCGTCGGCGCAGGGCATCGGGGTGGTCAACGGCGGTTACACGTATGACGCCGATCTGGTCGAGGCGCTGCCGTCCGTGCGTCCCGGTACGGCGGTCGCCGAGCTGGACGCGGAGACGGTCACCGCGCATCTCGACGCCGTGGACCCGGCCGAGGAGCTGGCCCTGGCGGGCTTCCTCGCAGCCGCGCGGGCCAAGCTCGACCCGCTGGGCTGCGACGTGGCCCTGCGGGCCTTCCATCCGCTCACGGTGCCGGCGCTGCACCTGGACGACCGTGCGGCCCGGCACGAGCAGGCCCGCGCGGAGGCGGAGGCCCAGGCCGACGACCTGTGGGCGGGCATCCTCGGCTCGCTGCGCGGCAGCGCGCCCCGCGCGCGTCTGGTGCTCAACCACCTCAACCCGCTGATCCGCAGGGTGAGTTCCCTCGACGACCCGGAGCTGATCGGCACGGCGGCGGAGGCCCTGTACGGGCAGGCGCTGCTGATGGCGCAGCGCCCGCTGCGCCCCGCCGACTCCGCGCTCCTCAACCGTTCGTTCATCGGCCTCCTGGAGTGGGCCACGCACCCCGGCACCGGAAAGGACTCTCGATGAGCGAGACCATGGATCTGGACGCCCTGCGGCGCGCGATGGCGGAGAACGCGGCGCAGCCCGAGGGGCCCGCGCGGGGCGCCCGCGCGGAGGTGCTGCTCGCCGAGGCGGAGCGGCTCGGTGTCCCGCTCGGGGTGATCGAGGCGCTCAGCCACCAGCTGCAGATGTACAACTACAGCTCCGAGAAGGACAAGATGTTCGTCCCCTTCGCGCGCCTGCTGCGCATGTGGGACGAGCACCCCGAGGACTTCGACGCCTACGAGACGCACTCGCTGCACTGGGTCTTCAAGTGGATGACGAACGGGATGCTGAACCAGCCGCACGTCCCGCTCGCCTCCATAGAGAAGTGGCTCGGCGAGATGGAGCACCGCTACAAGGTGGCGGGCCACTCCGAACGGGCCGTCCGGATGAGCGAGTTCTACGTGGCCGACCACTTGGGCGACGAGGAGCGCGCCACGCGCGCGTACGACGCGTGGCTGGCGGCGGACCGTGACGACAAGGCCGACTGCCACGCCTGTGAGCTCAACGGCCAGGGGGCGCGTCAGGCGGACCTGCGCCACGACGAGCGCGCCCTCGAACTGTGGGGTCCCGTCCTGGCGGGCGAGCTGACGTGCGCCCATGAGCCGCACGCCGCACTGGCCTCGTCGCTGCTGCCGCTGCTGCGTCTGGGGCGCCCCGAGGAGGCGCGGGCCAACCATCTGCGGGGGCTGCGCCTGGTGCGGCAGATGGAGTCGATGCGGGGCGCTTTCGCGTCGCACGTCGAGTTCTGCGCCCTGACGGGCAACGAGGCTCGGGCCCTGGAGCTGCTCGCGGAGCGACCCGCGTACTTCACGGACAGCGGCGACCCGCAGGGCCTGAAGAACTTCCTCGCGGTGACGGCGCTGGTCATGGACCGGCTGGTCGTGCTGGGTCTGGGCGAGCAGCGGGTGCCGGGTCCGGCCGGGCGCGACTGGACCGCTGCCGAACTCGCCGTGCACGCGCGCGGGGAGGCGCTCGCGGTCGCCGCCCGCTTCGACGCGCGCAACGGCACGGGCGTGGTGAGCCGGCGGGTGCGGGAGCGCATGGACCAGCGCCCGCTCGTGGAGCGGCTCCCGCTGGGCGTGCGCGTCGCCCGGCCGTCGGTCGCCGTGCCGGTGGCGCCGGCCGCTCCGGCGGACTCGGGGCCGCGGGACGCCGCATCCCTGGTCGCGGAGGCCCGGCGGCTCTCGGCGGCCACGGGTGGTCCCCCGGCGGCCCGCGCCTGGGCCGCCGCATCGCGCGCGGCGCAGGACGAGGGCCTGGAGCTCACCGTCCGCGACCGCGCGGAGATCGCCGACTACGCGGCGATCCACTCCGACGACACCGCCGGCGGCTTCGACCGCGCGGCCACGCTGTTCGAGGAGGCGGGCGACCCGGCGGAGGCCCGCGCCGCACGCGCGCGTGGGGCGTTCGCGCTGGCCCGCGCGGGACGCCTGGACGAGGCGCGTGCGGCGATCCTGGAGCCGTACGAGCAGGTGGTGCTCGACGGGTTCGCGGAGCTGGACGCGGAGTCGGCCAGGCCGGTGACGGCCGTGCTGACGAGCCGGGCGCGCATCCTGCTGATGGGGCACGCCGGGGACGAGGACATCACGGCCGCCGAGGCGTGCGTCCAGGATCTGCTGGGCCTCGCCGAGCGGTTCCCGGACGCGCCGCGCCTCGCCTCCCAGGCGGCGTCCGCGCGGGCGATGCTCGGTGACATCGCGGTGCACCGTGGTGACGACGAGGCGGCGCGCGCCCTGTACGAGGGCGCGGTGGAGGCGCATCTGGCGGCGGAGCAGCCGTGGGCGGCCGTGGACTGCGACATGCGGCTCGTCGGTCTCGCCCGGGAGCGGGGCGACCTCGACGAGGGCGAGCGCCGGCTGCGGGCGGCCCTGGAGCACGGCGCGGGCGTCCTGGAGCCGCACGACGTCGCGCAGCTGCAGCTCCAGCTGGCGGAGATCCTCGCGGCGGGCGGTGACGCGCGGGCCGCGTCGGACCATGCCCTCGAGGCGGCGCACTGGGCCGACGAGGCGGGTGACGGCGCCGGGCTCGGCGCCTGGGCCCGCTTCCAGCTGGGCGGCCATCTTCTGGGCCAGGACCGGCACGCGGAGGCGGCCGAGATCCTGGAGTCGGCCCTGCTCGACCTGACGTCGGACGATCACGGCGACGGGGCGATCGTGCAGGCCCGCTGGTGGCTGGGCGACTGCGCCCGCGCCCTGGGCGAGCACCTGCAGTCGGCCGAGGCCTGGCTGAAGGCGGCCGAGCTCGCCCAGCACTGGCCCGAGCAGCGCGACCACGCGATGCTCGCGAACCTCGCCGCCGACGCACTGGACCGGGCCGGCCGCCCTGAGGACGCCGACCGCGCGTACGTGCGCGCGGGCGAGCTCTGGGCTTCGCTGGGGCAGACGGGCGCGGTGGTGCGCTGCCTCCGCGCGCGTGCCTGGCTGGACTGCGCGGACGCCGACGACGAGCGCGCCTGTATGGAGGCCGCGATCGCCGCCTGTGAGGCAGCCCTGCCCGACGCCGGTGACGGCCGTGAGGCTCTCCTGTCCGAACTGGGCCACACGCGCCGCCAGTTCGCCCAGCTCCTGAGCCGCAGGGACGCCCCGGACACGGAGGAGCAGTTGGAGCGGGCTGCGGCGGCGTTCGAGGCTTCCGGGGAGGAGGAGGCCCGGGACGAGGCACGGGCGGCCCTGGAGGCGCGCCGGGGTTAGGCCCCGGCCTTCCGGAGCCCACTGGCGGGCGGCGGCGTCTCCAGAGCGATGCGTGACGCGGCTGCCGGCCGACGAGGAGGGGCTCGCTACTCGACGCCGATGAGCAGCAGCGCCGACTGCCGGCCGCCCCGGTACACGACCGTGTCGACGGCCAGGTACGACTCGCGGACGTGCTGTTCGAGGCTCTCGGCGACCTCGTCGGGGACCTCGTCGCCGAGGACCAGGGTGACGAGTTCCCCGCCGGCCGCGAGCATCCGGTCCAGGACCGTACGGGCCGTGGCCGGGACCTCGCTGCCGATGACGGCCACGTCGCCCTCGATGAGGCCGAGGACGTCTCCGGCCTGGCAGATCCCGGCCATGGTCCACGACTGCCGCTCCGCGACGGTCAGTTCGCCGTAGCGGGTCGCGCCGGCGGCCGAGGTCATCGCGACGACGTCCTCGTCGAAGCGCCGGTCGGGCTCGTGCACGGCGAGCGCGGCGATGCCCTGGACCGCGGACCGGGTCGGGATCAGGGCGACCCGTACGCCCTCGGAGCGGGCCTGCTCCGCCGCCGCGGCCGCGGTGTGGCGCAGCTCCGCGTCGTTCGGCAACAGCACCACCTCGCGCGCGTGGGCGCGACGGATCGCGTCGACCAGCTCCCCGCTCGCGGGCGGTTCGCCGGGCCGGTCCGGGACGGTGGTCGCGCCGGCCTCCGCGTAGAGCCCGGCCAGCCCGTCGCCCGGTACGACGGCCACGACGGCCCGCTGGGCCCGCTCACGGGGCGGCACGGTGCCACCGCCCATGTGCGCGTCCCCGAGGCCGAAGTGGGTGATGCGGATGCGGTACGGACGGCCGGCCTCCACGCCCGCCTCCACGGCGGCGCCGGCGTCGTCGACATGGACGTGCACGTTCCACAGGCCGTCGCCGCCGACGACCACCAGGGAGTCGCCGAGGGCGTCGAGCCGGGTGCGCAGCCGCGCGACGGCGCCGTCCTCGGCCTCCAGGAGGTAGATCACCTCGAAGGCGGGTCCCGTGCCCCCGTGCTCGTCGGGGCACTCGAGGAGGCCGCCCGCTTCCCCAGGGGTTTCGCGCGCGTCCCTGGGCGCCTTCTTGTGCTGCGGTGCCGCCTCTCCGGAGACGGCCTGGCTGAGCGCCCCCAGGACGGTGACGAGTCCCCACCCTCCCGCGTCCACGACACCTGCGGTGCGCAGGACGGCGAGCTGCTCCGGTGTCGCGTCGAGAGCCGCGCACGCGCCTTCATAGGCGGCGCGGACGACGGCCCCGCAGTCGCCCTCCACGAGCGCGGCGGCGTCCGCGGCGGCCCGCGCCACGGTCAGCACCGTGCCCTCCACAGGATGGGCGACCGCGTCCCGCGCGGAGTCCGCGGCTCTACGGAGGGCGAGGCGCAGCGCCCCGGCATCGGCCCGGGCATCGTGATCCGCGTCACCCGTACCGTCGCCGGCCAGGACCTGGGCCATGCCGCGCAGCAACTGGGCGAGGATCGTCCCGGAGTTGCCGCGCGCACCGATCAGGGCGCCGTGCGCCATCGCGCGCATGACCTCGGTCAGCGTCGGGCCGGCCGGCTCCTGACCTGCTTCGAGCCCCGCGAAGACGGCCTCGACGGCTTGCTGCGCGGACTCGACGGTCAGGTAGAGATTGGTGCCGGTGTCCCCGTCCGCGACCGGATAGACGTTGATCGCGTCGATCTCCGCACGGTCGCGCCCGAGCGCCTCCAGGGCGAGTGAGCACCAGGCGCGCACCGCGACGACGTCGAGCACATGCGGCACCTGCGGCACCTGCGCCTCCTTGAACACTGGACTGGCATCGCAGCGTAGACCCCGCCGGAGTGCTCGTCAGGAAGTGGGCCGGGTCCACCCGGCCGGAGCAGCCTCCCGGCAGGTCATGGTAGTTTCGTTCTACCGAAGCAGCCGTTGTATGCTGCTCCGGTTGCCCGATATCCATCGGGCTCTCCCCTGGCACCGCCACTCAGATCCTCCGATCTCGATCCCGGCATGCCGGGATCAACCGTAAGTGCATCTGAAGTCTTTGGAGTGACCCGTGGCTGCCAACTGCGACGTCTGCGGCAAGGGGCCGGGCTTCGGCAACAACATTTCGCACTCGCACCGCCGTACGCCCCGTCGCTGGAACCCGAACATCCAGCGTGTGCGTGCAGTGGTCGGGCGGACGCCGAAGCGGCTCAACGTCTGCACCTCGTGCATCAAGGCCGGCAAGGTCTCGCGCTGACGTAACGCGTAGCGCGGCCACCTCGCTGGTTGCTTGAAAATGCCGGTCCCCTCGGGGGCCGGCTTTTTCTTGTCCGCACGCGGATGCGGCACCGGCCCACGGCAGGATCCTCCGTCTCGGGCACGACTGTCGGTGGCGGCTGCGAGACTCTGCGCATGCGGTTCGGCATCCTCGGCCCTCTCGACGTGCGGGCCCCCGACGGAAGCCCTCTGGACCCCGGAGGGCCGCGTCCCCGTGCCCTGCTGACCCTGCTGCTGCTCGACGCGGGCCGGACCGTCTCCCCGGAGCGCCTGATCGACGGGCTCTACGGCGAGGATCCTCCGGCGAACGCGGCGAACGCGCTGCAGTCCCAGGTCTCACGGCTGCGCAAGCGGCTGGACCTGAAGATCGAGACAGGGCCCGCCGGGTACCGGCTCGTGACCGACCGTGACGCGGTGGACGTCCACCGTTTCGAGCGCCTCGCGCGCGAGGGCGGCCAGGCCCTGGCATCCGGCGACCACGCGCGTGCGGCGGCGCTGCTCCGTGAGGGCCTCGCCCTGTGGCGCGGCCCGGCGCCGGACGAGCTGCCGCGCCTCACAGAGCTGCGGCTGACCGCCCTGCAGGACCGGATCGCCGCCGACCTCGCCATGGGCGCGGGCCCGGACCTGATCGCCGAGATCCGTGAGCTGCTGGCCCGGCATCCGCTGAGCGAGCGGCTGTACGCCCTGTTGATGCGCGCACTGCACGCGGCGGACCGTCCCGCGGAGGCGCTGGCCGCCTACGAAGAGGCGCGGGGCGTCCTCGCGGAGGAGCTCGGCGCCGACCCGTCGGCGGAGCTCGCGGCACTCCATCTGGAGCTGCTGCAAGGACGGGAGCCGCGGCGGCAGCGGGGTGTGCCCGCGCAGCTGACGCGATTCGTGGGGCGGGCCGAGGAGCTGACCCGGATCGACGAGCTGCTGGCGGGGGCCCGGCTGGTCACGCTGACGGGGCCCGGTGGCGCGGGCAAGACGCGGTTGGCCATGGAGGCGGCCCGGTCCCGCGCCGACGTCTGCTACGTGGAGCTGGCCCCGCTCGCCGACGGCGCGCAGATCCCGTACGCCGTGCTCACCGCCCTCGGCGTCCGCGAAGGGCTGCGGGGGCCGCAGGGCGCGGACGCGACCGAGCGGTTGATCGCCGTGCTGGAGGAGCGCGAGCCGCTGCTGGTGTTCGACAACTGCGAGCACGTCGTCGAGGGCGCGGCCCGCGTGGCGGGGCTGCTGCTCGGCGCCTGCCCGGGCGTGCGGATCCTGGCGACGAGCCGGGAGGCCCTCGGGATCACCGGCGAGGCGCTGTGTCCGGTGCCGCCACTGGGAGCGGGTCCCGCGGCTCAGCTGTTCCGGGACCGGGCGGCGGCCGTGCGCCCCGACTTCGACGCGTCCGCGGCGGCCCACGCGCGCGGGGCGGCGATCGACAGCATCTGTGCGGCGCTGGACGGACTCCCCCTCGCCATCGAGCTGGCCGCCGCCCGGCTGCGCACCCTGACGGTGGAGGAGCTGGCGGAGCGGCTCGACGACCGGTTCCGGGTCCTGTCACGCGGTGACCGCACCAAGGCGCCGCGGCACCGCACCCTGCGCGCGGTCGTCGAGTGGAGCTGGGAGCTGCTCGACGACGAGGAGCGCGATCTGGCGGCCCGGCTGACGGTGTTCAGCGGCGGCGGGCTCTCCGGCGGCGCGACGCTGGACGCGGTGGAGGCCGTCTGCGGCATCGCCTACCCGGAGGATCTGCTGGCCTCGCTCGCCGAGAAGTCGTTCCTGGACGCGTCCGACGGGCGCTACGGGATGCTGGAGACGATCCGTGCCTTCTGCTCCGAGCAGGTGCCGGACGAGACGCTCGCCACGTTGAAGGACGCCCACGCCGCGTACTACCTGCGTCTCGCGGAGCGAGCCGAGCCCTTGCTGCGCGGCGGGGAGCAACTGCCGTGGCTGAGCCGGCTCTCCGCCGAGCGGGCCGACCTGGACGCGGCGCTGCGCCACCTGGTGCGCAGCGCGCCGGACGACGGCCTGAGACTGATGGCGGCCCTGTCCTGGTTCTGGCGGCTGCACGGCCTGGCCGGACAGCGCGTCGCGCTCGCCCGCGACCTGCTGGACGCGGTGGGTCCGACGCCGCCGCCCGGACTCGAAGAGGAGTACGCGCTCTGCGGGCTCAACGCGGTGACGGGTGACGAGGACGACGAGCGGCTCGTACGGGCGGACCGGGTCCTGGCCACGATCGACCGGCAGTTGCGGCTGCCCTTCACCGTGGTTCTTTGGACACTGGCGGTCGGCCCCGAGCGCTCGCAGGACGAGCGGGTGCGCGCCCAGGTCGGCGACGACCCCTGGGGGCAGGCGCTGCTGGCCGTCGGACTCGGCTTCCAGGAGCAGTTCGCGGGGCGGCCGACGGCGTCCGAGGCCCTGTTCGCCCAGGCTCTGGAAGGGTTCCGGGCCTGTGGCGACCGCTGGGGCATGGCCAACTCCCTGGACCAGCTGGGTCTGTACGCGGACTGGCGCGGAGAGCGGGCACGCGCCCTGGAGCTGATCGACGAGGCGTTGACCTTCGCGCGCGAGCTGGCGGCACCGGAGGAGACGGCCGATCTGCTGTGCCGACGGGGCACGGTTCTGCTGCGCAGCGGGCGGCACGCGGAAGCCGCGGTGGACTTCGCGCGCGCGGCCGAGCTGGCGCGGGGCATCGGCGCGCACGACAAGGTGGCCGGTGCCCACTGGGGCCTGGGCGACGCCGCCCGCCTCGCCGGGGACACGGCAGGGGCCCGCGCTCACTACGAGTCCGCTCTCGAGACGAGCGCCCGGTCCTGGTACAGCGTCGGCCAGACCGTGCACATCTTCCTCGGCCTGGGCCGGACGGCGCTGGCCGAGGGCCGCGCGGACGAGGCCGACGACTGGTTCCGCCAGGCCCGGTCCCTGTCGACCGGGGGTCAGACCCAGCAGCTCGAACTGGCGGAGGTGGCCGAGGCGCTGGCGGCCCGGGCGGCGGAGCCGGAGCAGGCCGCGACGCTTCTCGGCGCCGCGTCGGCCCTGCGCGGGCAGCTGATCGTGGACGACCCCGACGTCACACCGGTCGAGCGGCGGATCCGGCGGCTGCTCGCCCCCGACACGTTCAAGAAGGCCTTCGAGCTCGGCAGCGCGCTGCGCGAGGCGGCCGTTCGGGAGGCGTGAGGCGCGCAGGTCATGCGTCTTCGAGGGGCGGGAGCAGCGGCGCGGTCAGGGGTCGGTAAGGCGCGGTCAGCCGACGGTCAGCGAACGGTAAGCGCCGAACCGCAAGCTCGGTGACATGACGAAGCAGACGCACACGAACACGAACACGAAGACCCAGACGACCACGACCACGAACGCAACCACGGACATCAACTCCGAATCCGACAACGGCACCGACACCGGCACCCAGGCCTCCTCCCCTCTCCCCGCCCCGCTGTCGCACCTCGACGTCCTGGTCTCCGGCGCCAGCATCGCCGGCCCCGCGATCGCCTTCTGGCTCTCCCGCCAGGGCGCCCGGGTCACCGTCGTGGAGAAGGCGCCGGCCCTGCGCGAGGGCGGCTTCGCCGTCGACTTCCGCGGTCACGTCCACCGCACCGTCCTCACCCGGATGGGCATCTGGGACGAGCTGCACCGCATCCAGACCGACATGGGCCGCCAGATCATCGTCGACGCGGACGGCAGCGAGCGGGTCGACCTGCCCGCGCACCTGATGAGCGGCGACGTCGAGGTCTTCCGCGGCGACCTCTCCAAGCTCCTGTACGAGCGCACGAAGGACTCGGTGGAGTACGTCTTCGGCGACTCGATCGCCTCGATCACCGAGACCCCGGCCGGGGTGGACGTCACCTTCGACCACGGCGCTCCCCGCACGGTCGACCTGGTGATCGGCGCGGACGGCCTGCACTCGAACACCCGGCGGCTGGTGTTCGGCGACGAGTCCCGCTACCTGCGCTTCCTCGGGTACTACGTCGCGGGGTTCGACATGCCCAACCACCTGGGCCTGGACCGCACGGCCCGGCTGTACACGGAGCCGGGACGCACGGCGATGATCAGCAACTACGACGGGGATCGGGAGCGGGCGGGCGCGGCTGTCGTGTTCAGCTCCGAGGAGCTCACGTACGACCGCAAGGACACCGCGGAGCAGAAGGAGATCGTCGCGGAGAAGCTGCGCGGGCTCGCGTGGCCGCACGTGGAGCAGATGCGCGAGGCGCTCGACCAGGCCGACGACCTGTACTTCGACGCCATCGCCCAGATCCACATCGACCGGCTGTCCAAGGGGCGGGTGATCCTGCTCGGTGACGCCGGGCACGGCGCGACCATGGGTGGCATAGGCACCGGCACGGCGCTGGTGTCGGCCTACGTCCTGGCGGGTGAGCTGGTCGCGGCGCGCGGCGACCACCGCACGGCCTTCGCGGCCTTCGAGGCGGAGATCACGCAGTACGCGAAGGGCTGCCAGAAGACGTCCGGGAACGCGGGGCCGTTCCTGGCACCGCCCACCGAGAAGAAGATACGCAGCCGCGACCGGGCGTACCGGATGCTCAGTTCGCGTCTGCTGGCCGGTGTCTTCAAGCGCATCACGGAGAAGGCGGCGAGCAATCTGACGCTGAAGGACTACGCCCTGTCGACGGAGACGGCGGCAGCGCCTCAGGCGTCCGCGCCGCGCCCGACCGGCGTCGACAACCGCCACCCGTGATCCACGGGACCGATCCCGCCGCCCAGGGGGAAGCCGGCGGCGATCGCCCCGGTCACGTACTCCTTGGCGGCCCGCACCGCCTCGGGCACCGACTGCCCCTTGGCCAGCTGCGCGGCGATGGCGGAGGCGAGGGTGCAGCCCGTGCCGTGGGTGTGCCGGTTGTCGAGGCGCGGGGCCCGCAGCCAGTGCTCCCGCACCCCGTCCGTCAGCAGATCGACCGCCTCGTCGGATCCCCCGGCGAGGCCCGTACCCGCAGAGGAGGCCTCATGACCCAGGTGTCCCCCCTTGATGACCACCCAGCGCGGCCCGTAGGCGAGCACGGCGTCGGCGGCGCGGCGCATGTCGTCCTCCGACTCGACGTGGATCCCGGTGAGTTGGGCCACCTCGTCGAGGTTCGGGGTCGCCACCGTGGCGGTCGGCAGGAGCTGGGTGCGGACGGCGTCCAGGGCCGTCGCGGCGAGCAGCGCGTCCCCGTGCTTGGACACGCCGACGGGGTCGACGACCACGGGCGCGTCCGTGCCGGCGAGCAAGTCGGCGACGCATTCGACGAGTTCGGGCGAGGCGAGCATGCCGGTCTTGACGGCCTGGACGCCGATGTCGTCGACGACGCTGCGGTACTGGGCACGCACCGCGTCCACGGGGAGCTCCCAGGCTCCCTGGACGCCGAGCGAGTTCTGGGCGGTGACGGCGGTGATCACGCTCATGCCGTGGGTGCCGAGGGCGAGCATCGTCTTGAGGTCGGCCTGGATGCCGGCGCCGCCGCCGGAGTCGGACCCGGCGACGGTCAGGACCCGTACGGGGCGGGAGTGCGCCGGGGCCGCTCCGGGTGCGGTCACGACTCGATCTCCCCGCCGAAGCCACCGAGGCCGCCGAGCCCGCCGGAGCCGCCCGGACCGCCGGAGCCATGCGCGCCGCCGGGGCCGCTGCCCTGGCCGCCGCCCGTGGTGGGGTCGTCGCCGAAGTGGTCCCAGCCGCCCTTGCTGGTCCAGGGGGCGCCGTCGACGGTCACCTGGGGCAGCGCGGAGGGGTTGAGGACCTCGCCGATGACCTTCCAGCGGGCGGGGAGCTTCACGTCGGGCGGGAAGGTGGCCACGATGGCGTGGTCCTCGCCGCCGGTGAGCACCCACTGGAGGGGGTCGACGCCGACGGCCAGGCCGATGTCGTTCATCTGCGAGGGGACGTCGACCTTGCCGGACTTGATGTCGATGCGGACCTTGCTGGCCTCCGCGATGTGGCCGAGGTCGGCGATGAGGCCGTCGCTGACGTCGCACATGGCGGTGGCGCCGAGGCCGGCCGCGGCGGGGCCCGCGTGGTACGGGGGCTCGGGGCGGCGGTGGGCCTCCACGAAGGCGCGCGGGGAGCGGAAGCCGCGGGACAGCACGGCGTACCCGGCGGCGGACCAGCCGAGCCAGCCGGTCACGGCCACGACGTCGCCGGGCTGTGCGCCGGCGCGGGTCACGGGCTCGTGGTTGCGCAGGTCGCCGAGGGCGGTGATGGCGACGGTGATGGTGTCGCCGCGGACGACGTCGCCGCCGACCACGGCGGCGCCGGCGACCTGGCACTCGTCGCGGAGGCCGTCCATCAGTTCCGAGGGCCAGGAGGCGGGCAGTTCGGCGGGGACGACGAGGCCGAGCAGCAGCGCGGTGGGCACGGCGCCCATGGCGGCGATGTCGGCCAGGTTCTGGGCGGCGGCCTTGCGGCCGACGTCGTACGCGGTGGACCAGTCGCGCCGGAAGTGCCGGTTCTCCAGCAGGATGTCCGTGCTGGCGACGACGCGGCGGTCCGGTGCCGCGACCACGGCGGCGTCGTCGCCCGGCCCGACGCGGACGGCCGGGGTGGTGGTGAGCCGCGAGGTCAGTTCTCGGATGAGCCCGAACTCCCCCAGCTCGCCGACGGTGCCCTTCATGCGCGTACTGCCCCTTCCGCCCGGGTCCGCCGGCGGTCGACGGGGCCCTGTGCCCCGGACCGCGCGAGGTCGCGGGCCGTCCTTGTCATGGGTACGGTTTCTGTCACGGGCTTGCCCGCTGTTTCCGTCACGAGCCCGCCTTCTCGATCCCTGTGTGCTTGCCGCGCGTACACGGTGGGTACGCCACAGACGCCCCGGGTCTCCCCGCGAGGAGCGGCGACGCGATACCGTGGCGTCCCTTCTCCCCACATGATCCTCGTGGTCGCCCTGGAGGTTCCGTGGTACAGGCGTACATCCTGATTCAGACCGAAGTAGGCAAGGCGTCGACTGTCGCCGAGCTGATCGGGAAGATTCCAGGAGTCATTCAGGCCGAGGATGTCACCGGCCCCTATGACGTCATCGTGCGGGCTCAGGCCGACACGGTCGACGATCTGGGGCGCATGGTGGTCGCCAAGGTCCAGCAGGTGGAAGGCATCACCCGCACTCTGACCTGCCCGGTCGTCCACCTGTAGCCCCCGTCTACCCTGTGCCGGTGAACTCTTTCCGTCACCGGCGCCGTCTTCTCGTCGGGCTCCCCGCCCTGTCACTGCTGTTCGTCGCCGTTTCGGGCTGTGCTTCAACGGATGACACGCCCGAGGTGCCGGTTCCCAAGCCGGACGCGAAGGTCACCGGGCTGTGCCGGAATCTGCACGAACTGCTGCCGCAGAAGATCGACGGACTCGAGCGCAACGACCCCGAGCCGCGCTCCGACCTGACCGCGGCCTGGGGAAGCCCGGCGATCATACTGCGCTGCGGCGTGGGGTGGCCTGACGCGGTCCTGAAGAAGGACAGCATGCCCGCGACGGTCGACGGGGTCGAGTGGATCGTCGAGGAGCTGAAGGACGGCTCGCAGCGGATGACGACGGGCTCGCGCCTGGCGTACGTCGAGGTGACGATCCCCAAGGACCAGGTGGCGCAGGGGGGCGCGGGCCCGCTGGTGGACCTGGCGGCACCCATCAAGAAGGCCATCCCCAAGGGCATCGCGGACTGACCGGCCGGACCTGACCCGGCCGGAGGAGATGCCGCACGAAGTGCGCATCTCCAGGGGCGCGGGGAACTGCGCGACCAGCCCCCACCGGCCCGCGGACGAACCAGCGGGCGAAAGCCGAGCACGCGGGCCGACGACAGCCACCGACCCGCACACCCGGCACACGCCGCGCACCGGCACCGGCACCGGCACCGGCACCGGCCGGAGGCCTACCGCAGGCCGGTCGAGCGGCGCAGGGCCGCTTCGAGGAGGCGGTCGACGAGCTCCGGGTAGCTGACGCCGGACTCCTGCCACATCCGGGGGTACATGGAGATGGGCGTGAAGCCGGGCAGGGTGTTGATCTCGTTGATGACGAACTCGCCGTCCTCCGTGAGGAAGAAGTCCGCCCGGACGATCCCCTCGCAGGACACGGCGTCGAACGCGGCCACGGCCAGCCGCTGGACCTCGGCGGTCTCCGCGTCGGTCAGCGGCGCGGGCACGATGCCGGCCGCCGAGTCGATGTACTTCGCCTCGAAGTCGTAGAAGTCGTGCGACTGGACCGGCGGGATCTCGGCGGGGACCGAGGCGCGCGGGCCGTCCTCGAACTCGAGGACGCCGCACTCGATCTCGCGGCCGACGAGCCCCGCCTCGACGATGACCTTGGGGTCGTGGGCGCGAGCGGTCTCGATGGCCTCGTCGAGCCCGTCGAAGGAGTCGATCTTGGTGATGCCGATCGAGGAGCCGGCGCGGGCCGGCTTGATGAACAGCGGCCAGCCCTGCTCGCCCACGAAGTCGGCGATACGGCGGCGGGCGCCCTCCTGGTCGTTCTCCCACTCGCGGGGGCGGATCACCAGATAGGGGCCGACCTTGAGGCCGAAGGAGGTGAAGATGCGCTTCATGTACTCCTTGTCCTGGCCGACGGCCGAGGAGAGCACACCACAGCCGACGTACGGGGTACCGGACAGGTCCAGGAGACCCTGGATCGTGCCGTCCTCGCCGTAGGGGCCGTGCAGCACGGGGAAGACCACGTCGACGTCGCCGAGGACCTTGGGCACGGAGCCCGGCTCGGTGTAGACGACCTCACGGGAGGCCGGGTCGACGGGGAGGACCACGCCGCCCTCGGGCGACTCGGCCAGGTCGGCGACGTCCGGCACCTTGCGGTCGGCGATGGCCATCCGCTCCGGGTCGTCCGAGGTGAGCGCCCAGCGGCCCTCGCGCGTGATGCCGATGGGCAGCACGTCGTACTTGGACCGGTCGATGGCGCGCAGCACGGCGCCCGCCGTGACGACGGAGACACCGTGCTCGGAGCTGCGGCCGCCGAAGACGACGGCCACGCGCGGCTTCTGCCCGCTCGACGAAGCGCCCGACAGGGCGGATGCAGGGCTCTGGGGGAGGTTCTCGCTGCTCATATCGCGTTGAGCGTACCTGCTGGTAGTTCGAGAGTCAGCGCCCGCAACGGCCGTCGCTCAGCGTCGTTCGGGCTTGGCGGAGCGCGACATGAGCTCCTTCAGAGCGACGACCGGCGGCTTCCCCTCGTGGACGATGCCGACGACGGTCTCCGTGATGGGCATGTCGACGCCGTGGCGGCGCGCCAGGTCGAGGACGGACTCGCAGGACTTGACGCCCTCGGCGGTCTGCTTGGTGACCGCGATGGTCTCCTCCAGGGTCATGCCCTTGCCGAGGTTGGTGCCGAAGGTGTGGTTGCGCGAGAGCGGCGAGGAGCAGGTGGCGACGAGGTCGCCGAGTCCCGCGAGCCCGGAGAAGGTCAGCGGGTCGGCGCCCAGCGCGACGCCGAGGCGGGCGGTCTCGGCGAGGCCGCGGGTGATCAGCGAGCCCTTCGTGTTGTCCCCGAGGCCCATGCCGTCGGCGATGCCGACGGCGAGCCCGATGACGTTCTTCACCGCTCCGCCGAGCTCGCAGCCGACCACGTCCGTCTCGGTGTAGGGCCGGAAGTACGGGGTGTGACAGGCGACTTGGAGACGCTGTGCGACCGCTTCGTCACGGCAGGCGACGACCGCGGCGGCCGGCTGGCGGGCGGCGATCTCGCGGGCGAGGTTGGGGCCGGTGACGATCGCGATGCGGTCCTCGCCGACCTTGGTGACGTCCTCGATGACCTCGCTCATCCGCATGGCGGAGCCGAGCTCGACGCCCTTCATCAGCGAGACGAGGACGGTGTCGGGGGCGAGGAGGGGCGCCCAGGCGGCGAGGTTGCCGCGCAGGGTCTGCGAGGGCACGGCGAGGACGGTGAAGTCGGCGCCGGCCGCGGCCTCGGCCGCGTCGGTGGTCGCGCGCAGGTTCTCGGGGAGCTCGACGCCGGGCAGGTAATCCGGGTTGGTCCGCGTGGAGTTGACGGCCTCGGCGAGCTCGGCGCGGCGGCCCCAGAGGGTGACGTCGCACCCGGCGTCGGCGAGCACCATGCCGAAGGCCGTGCCCCAGGAGCCGGTGCCGAAGACGGCGGCCTTCACGGGTCGGGTCACTTCTCGCTCTCCTTGACGGCGTGGCCGGACGCGGAGGCCGAACCCGCGCTGTCCGCCTGGGACTTGCGGCGCTGCTCGATGCGCGCCTCGCGCGGGTCGTAGCGCTTCTCCGGGGCCGGCTCGCCGCGCAGCTCCGCGACGAGGGCGGTGATCGCGACCATGATGGTCTCGGTGGCCTCTTTCAGGAGCTCGGGCGTGATCTCCCGGTCGTAGTACGCGGAGAGATCGACGGGCTCACCGGCCAGCACGTGGTGCGTCTTGCGCGGGAAGAAATGCGGCTTCTTCGCGTACGGGGCGAGGGCCTCGGTGGCACCCCACTGGCCGACGGGCACGACGGGGCATTTCGTCTGCAGGGCCACGCGGGCGACGCCGGTCTTGCCGATCATCGGCCACAGTTCGGGATCCCGGGTGAGCGTGCCCTCGGGATAGAAGGCGACGCACTCACCGCGCTCCACGGCGTCGATCGCGGCGCGGAAGGCGCTCAGCGCGTTCGTCGTCTCGCGGTAGACGGGAATCTGTCCGGTGCCGCGCATCGCGGCGCCCACGAACCCCTTCTTGAAGAGGCCGTGCTTCGCGAGGAATCGCGGGACTCGTCCGGTGTTGTACTGGAAATGGGCGTACAGGAACGGGTCCAGATGGGAATTGTGGTTGACCGCGGTGATAAATCCGCCGTCCGCCGGAATGTGCTCCATTCCGCGCCAGTCCCGCTTGAACAGAACGACCAGTGGTGGTTTGCAGAGGACCGCGGCGAAGCGGTACCAGAAGCCGATTCTGCGGCGGGACACTCGGACACCTTCCTCTAGGACCTGGCAGGCGGTACCTGTCCGGGCCGCACAAGTGTCGCCCCAGGCCACCGGTCTGTCGAGAACACCGTACGCCCACCCGTCTCGCGCCACCGCCCTTGTGCGGACCTGTGCGCACCAGCGCTTTTCATCCACCACACGACGTGCACAGGTCACAATGGGCGGGTGCAGTGGACCCTGGTGATACCGCTGAAACCCCTGATGCGGGCGAAGAGCAGGCTGGCACCGGCGGCGGGGGACGCCCTGCGGCCCGGTCTCGCGCTCGCGTTCGCGCAGGACACGGTCGCCGCGGCGACGGCCTGCGCGGGGGTCGGGGATGTGGTGGTCGTCACGGACGACGAGCGGGCCGGGGCCGCGCTCGCGACGCTCGGCGCCCGCATCCTGCCCGACTCCCCCGGCGCCGGGCTCAACGCCGCGCTCGCGCACGGGGCCGCCGCCGTGCGCTCCGGGCGCCCCGCCGCACCGGTCGCGGCGCTCAACGCGGATCTGCCCGCGCTGCGCCCCGCCGAATTGGCGGAGGTGCTCGCCGCGGCCGGTGCATTTCCGCGGGCTTTTCTGCCGGATGCCGCCGGAATCGGTACGACGTTCCTGGCCGCGGGCCCGGGACGGGAATTGCGGCCCGCATTCGGCGGCGCCTCGCGCGCCCGGCACACGGCCTCGGGGGCGGTGGAGCTCTCGCCGGCCGGGGTGGGTTCCGTGCGCCAGGACGTCGACACGGGCGAGGACCTGAGGGCCGCGCTGGCGCTCGGGGTGGGCCCGCACACGGCCCGGGCCACCGCGGGACTCCTGCTCGTGGACTGATCGCACACTGAGTACGCTGCCGGTATGCAGGCCACCGCGTACACGTACGACTCCGCGTCCCGTTCCGGCAGCGTCCTTCTGGACGACGGCACTCCGGTGCCCTTCGACGCCGCCGCGTTCGACGCGGGCGGCCTGCGGCTGCTGCGTCCCGGACAGCGGGTGCGCATCGAGACGGAGGGCGAGGCCGAGGCCCGCCGTATCGTGCTGGTGACTCTGCAGACCTTCTGAACCGCAGACCTTCTGTACTGCAGACGCTCTGAACCGCAGACCTTCTGAACTGCGCAAACGCCGCGGGCCGGACTCCCCTGACGGAGTCCGGCCCGGCGTGTGAGCAGCCCTGGGTGGCGTCGGCCCTTACTTCTTGCGGGCGGTGGCCTTCTTGGCGGTCGTCTTGCGCGCCGTCGACTTCTTGGCGGGCGCCTTCTTGGCCGTGGCCTTCTTGGCGGGCGCCGTCTTCTTGGCGGTGGCGGCCTTCTTGGCCGGAGCCGCCTTCTTGGCGGTCGTCTTCTTCGCGGCGGCCGTGGTCTTCTTGGCGGTCGCCGTGGCCTTCTTGGCGGTCGTCTTCTTGGCCGTCGCCTTCTTGGCGGTGGCGGCCTTCTTCGCGGTGGCCGTCGTCTTCTTCGCCGGCGTCGCCTTCTTGGCCGCCGCCTTCTTCGCGGCCGCGGTGGTCTTCTTGGCCGCGGCCTTCTTGACCGTCGCCGAAGCGCCGCCGGTCAGGCTGCCCTTGGGCGCCTTCTTGACCGCGACATCGTTCTTCGGGAGCTTCTTCGAACCCGCGACGAGGTCCTTGAAGCCCTGGCCCGCGCGGAACCGGGGCACGGACGTCTTCTTGACCCGGACGCGCTCACCCGTCTGCGGGTTACGGGCGTACCGAGCGGGGCGGTCGACCTTCTCGAACGAGCCGAAACCGGTGACCGAGACGCGGTCGCCGGCGACCACGGCACGGACGATGGCGTCGAGTACGGCGTCCACGGCGTCAGCGGCCTGCTGACGGCCGCCCACCTTGTCGGCAATCGCTTCTACGAGCTGCGCCTTGTTCACGTCTTCCCCTTCGGAGACATTGCCGGAACGAATCTCTTTCGGCCCGGCTTTTCGCACGTTAGGCAGATATATACCGCAAATCAAACGCGAAACGGGCTAATCACCCTTGTGCCGCAACGGACTCGACTGCCTCAGAGTTCTTCTTCGGTGGACGAACCCTCTTCGAAGTCGTCGAGGTCCGCCATGAATCGCTCCAGCCGCCTTGCCGCTCCGGCGAGATCGTGTTTGGCCGCGGCCGTAATGACCAGCAGCTTCCGGGTCAGCGCCATCCGTACGCCCTCCGGGACTTGCAGTGCGCGCACTCGGGAGTGCGCTTCCTTGAGCTGGTTCGCGACCGCCGTGTACAGCTGGAGTTGGCCGTCGTGTCCCATGCACAGATTGTGCCATCTGGGGCGAGTTGTCGCCTCCGCAGGGGGTAACTCCCGCGCCACAAGGGGCTTCTGGGTCCACCGGTCGGCCCATCGCCGGATACGGCGCCCGAACCCCTGTTTTCGCCGAACAACCTTGCGGTTCAGGGGAGTTGACCACGCCCGAAGGGCCTCGCGCGGGCCCGTGGAGGGCTCCCGGGGCCGGACATGGAAGTACCCCCAACCGATGCTCGATTGGGGGTACGGGGCCCTTCGGATGTGGCCTGAATATGCCTTGCCCGGCAGCGGATCAGTCCGCCGCCGGGCGCCAGGGAGGTCAGCCCTGGATGGTCTGCGGCTTGAAGGAGGGGCGCTTCGCCTCGTAGGCAGCGATGTCCGGCTCGTTCTGCAGCGTGATGCTGATGTCGTCCAGACCGTTCAGCAGGCGCCAGCGGGAGTTCTCGTCGAGCTCGAAGGGGGCGGTGACGCCCTCGGCGCGCACCTCGCACGCCTCGAGGTCGACCGTGATCTCGGCCTGGGGGTCGCTCTCGACCAGCTCCCAGAGCCGGTCGACGACCTTCTGGTCCAGGATCACGGTCAGCAGGCCGTTCTTCAGCGAGTTCCCGCGGAAGATGTCGGCGAAGCGGGAGGAGATGACGGTCTTGAAGCCGTAGTTCTGCAGCGCCCAGACGGCGTGCTCACGGGAGGAGCCGGTGCCGAAGTCGGGGCCGGCGACCAGGACGGTGGCGCCCTCGCGCTCCGCCTTGTTCAGCACGAACTCGGGGTCCTTGCGCCAGGCCTCGAACAGTCCGTCCTCGAATCCGTCCCGCGTGACCTTCTTGAGCCAGTGAGCAGGGATGATCTGGTCGGTGTCGACGTTGCTGCGGCGCAGCGGGACGGCCCGGCCGGTGTGCGTGGTGAATGCTTCCATGACTGATCAGACTCCAGCGGCGACGGGGGCGTCGGACAGGTCGGCGGGCGAGGCCAGGTGGCCCAGCACGGCGGTGGCGGCGGCGACCTGGGGCGAGACCAGGTGCGTACGGCCGCCCTTGCCCTGCCGGCCCTCGAAGTTGCGGTTGGACGTGGACGCGGAGCGCTCGCCGGGAGCGAGTTGGTCCGGGTTCATGCCCAGGCACATGGAGCAACCCGCGTGCCGCCATTCGGCGCCGGCGTCCTTGAAGACCTTGTCCAGGCCCTCGGAGACAGCCTGCAGACCGACCCGGGCGGAGCCCGGAACGACCAGCATCCGTACGCCGTCGGCGACTTTGCGGCCCTTGACGATGTCGGCCACGGCACGCAGGTCCTCGATGCGGCCGTTGGTGCAGGAACCTACGAAGACGGTGTCCACCTTGACGTCGCGCAGCGCCTGCCCGGCCTCCAACCCCATGTACTCCAGGGCCTTTTCGGCGGCGAGGCGCTCCGAAGCGTCTTCGTACGAAGCCGGGTCGGGGACGTTCGCGGAAAGCGGCGCGCCCTGGCCCGGGTTGGTGCCCCAGGTGACGAACGGGGACAGCTCGTCCGCCTTGATGACGACCTCGGCGTCGAAGACCGCGTCGTCGTCCGACTTCAGCGTCTTCCAGTACGCGACCGCGGCGTCCCAGTCCTCGCCCTTGGGGGCGTGCTCGCGGCCCTCCAGGTAGGCGAAGGTGGTCTCGTCCGGGGCGATCATGCCCGCGCGGGCGCCGGCCTCGATCGACATGTTGCAGATGGTCATGCGGGCTTCCATCGACAGTTTCTCGATGGCGGAGCCGCGGTACTCCAGGACGTAGCCCTGGCCGCCGCCGGTGCCGATCTTCGCGATGATCGCCAGGATCAGGTCCTTGGCGGTGACGCCGTCGGGCAGCTCGCCGTCGACCGTGATGGCCATGGTCTTGGGGCGGGCCATCGGCAGCGTCTGGGTGGCCAGCACGTGCTCGACCTGCGAGGTGCCGATGCCGAAGGCCAGACCGCCGAACGCGCCGTGCGTGGAGGTGTGGGAGTCGCCGCAGACGACCGTCATGCCGGGCTGGGTCAGGCCCAGCTGCGGGCCGACGACGTGCACGACGCCCTGCTCGACGTCGCCCAGGGAGTGCAGGCGCACGCCGAACTCGGCGGCGTTCTTGCGCAGCGTCTCCAGCTGGACCCGGGAGACCGGGTCGGCGATCGGCTTGTCGATGTCGAGGGTCGGGGTGTTGTGATCCTCGGTCGCGATGGTGAGGTCGAGCCGCCGGACCTGGCGGCCGCTCTTGCGGAGGCCGTCGAAGGCCTGCGGGCTGGTCACCTCGTGCAGCAGGTGCAGATCGATGAAGAGGAGGTCGGGCTCGCCCTCGGCGCGCCGGACGACGTGGTCGTCCCAGACCTTCTCCGCGAGTGTCCTACCCATCGCTTTCCCTCCGGCCGGCTCGGTGTGCCGGCACCACTAGAGATTCGGATCGCCTTCGCCCGTACCCCTCGTACCGGACGCCGACGGCCGGGCCCCGTTCTGTCCCGCGGGGCCGGTGTGAGATCCAGAGTGGCAAGTTCCACGGAAAATTGAACTTGCGTTTCACAGAGTGAGACGGGAGTATCGACGCATGGACAACAGTAGCGGCGTCGGCGTTCTGGACAAGGCAGCCCTTGTCCTCAGCGCCCTGGAGTCCGGACCCGCGACCCTTGCTGGGCTCGTCGCGGCCACCGGACTGGCAAGACCGACGGCCCACCGCCTGGCGGTGGCCCTGGAGCACCACCGCATGGTGGCGCGCGACATGCAGGGTCGTTTCATTCTCGGCCCGCGCCTCGCGGAGCTCGCGGCGGCGGCCGGCGAGGACCGCCTGCTCGCGACCGCGGGCCCCGTCCTGACGCACCTGCGGGACGTCACGGGCGAGAGCGCACAGCTCTACCGCCGCCAGGGCGACATGCGCATCTGCGTCGCCGCGGCGGAGCGGCTGTCCGGCCTGCGGGACACGGTCCCGGTCGGGTCGACGCTCACCATGAAGGCGGGCTCCTCCGCGCAGATCCTGATGGCCTGGGAGGAGCCGGAGCGCCTGCACCGGGGCCTGCAGGGCGCCCGGTTCACGGCGACGGCCCTGTCGGGCGTCAGGCGCCGCGGCTGGGCCCAGTCGATCGGCGAGCGGGAGCCCGGCGTCGCGTCCGTCTCCGCGCCCGTACGCGGCCCTTCCAACCGTGTCGTGGCCGCCGTCTCGGTCTCCGGCCCCATCGAGCGCCTGACCCGCCACCCGGGCCGGATGCACGCCCAGGCCGTGATCGACGCCGCGGGCCGCCTCTCCGAGGCCCTGCGCCGCACCGGCTGACGCGGCCGCTCCGGCTGATCCACCACCTGTTCCGTCTCTCCGCCCGTTCCCCGGCCGGTCGCTTCAACGCCGCAGCGACCGGCCGGAGTTGTACGGGCACTCCAGATCGCCACAGCACGAAGAGAGGCCCTTCCCGACGTATCGGGAAGGGCCTCTGATCGTTCGCGTACCCCCGACCGGATTCGAACCGGCGCTACCGCCTTGAGAGGGCGGCGTGCTAGGCCGCTACACAACGGGGGCCTTGCGGATGCGAGATCCGCGGTTGCAGATAAGCTCTGCGAGCTGGCCTACCAGGACTCGAACCTAGAATGACGGTACCAGAAACCGTAGTGTTGCCAATTACACCATAGGCCATGGCGGTTTAGACCTGTCAGGCCTAGACCAGTACCCCCGACCGGATTCGAACCGGCGCTACCGCCTTGAGAGGGCGGCGTGCTAGGCCGCTACACAACGGGGGCCCTAGCGATCCTGACATCAAGGTCGGCGGGAGCTACCCATACCGTCCTCACGAGAAGGATCTGTACCCCCGACCGGATTCGAACCGGCGCTACTGCCTTGAGAGGGCAGCGTGCTAGGCCGCTACACAACGGGGGCTTTGTGGATCTGGAATCCACGGTTGCAGATGAGCTCTGCGAGCTGGCCTACCAGGACTCGAACCTAGACTAACGGAACCAGAAACCGTCGTGCTGCCAATTACACCATAGGCCACCAAACCACAATCCCCGGGGGGATCTTGCTTGGCTTGCGCTTCCGGGTTTCGGCCTTTCGGCCCGTTCCCCTCGGCGCAGGAAGAACATTACCCGAAGGTGTCCGGCGCTCCAAAACGGGTATCGCCCGCCAGCAGCGCGGGGAGCTGATCGAGGCCTGTGATGCGGGTGAGTTCGGGCCGGCCGCCCTGCTCCGAGCGGTCCAGCCAGATGCCCGTCAGGCCCGCCTCCACGGCGCCCCGCGCGTCCGTGTCCGGCTGGTCACCGACGTACGCGACCTCGTGCGGGGCGAGGGCCAGCTCGGCGCAGACGGCGTGGAAGGCGGCTGCCTCGGGCTTGGAGACGCCCAGTTCGGCGGCGCAGACGACGGCCTCGAAGCGGTCGCGCACCCCGAGGACGCGCAGCTTCCGCTCCTGGTTGTGCAGGGAGGAGTTGGAGAGCACCGCGTGCCGGTAGCCGCCGGCGAGTGCGTCCAGGGCGGGCACGGTGTCGGGGAACAGGGTCCAGGCGGCCTCGTAGTGGGCGATGTAGCGCCGGAACCAGGCGTCGGCCGCCTCGTCGTCCAGCGAGGGGTCCACGAAGGCGCGTACGCGGTCCCTGCGCTGGCCCTCCCAGTCCGTGACGCCCGCCTCGAAGCGGGCCCAGTGCGCGCGGGTCAGCTCCCGCCAGCGCTCCAGCGCCCGCTCCACGCCGCCGAAGGCGCCGAGCCGGCCCTCCGCCGTGAGGTGGGCGCGCATGCCGGCGGTGTCGGCGCTCGCGTAGTCGAAGATCGTGTCGTCGATGTCCCAGACCACGGCTCTGATCGGCATGGGTCGACCGTACGTCGCCGGGGCGCTCGCCGGGTCCGGAAACGGGCGAAGGCCGGAACCCTCGGGGGTTCCGGCCTTCGCGCGAGGTGCGTCACATGACGGAGGTCACGCGGTGAGCTTCGCCAGGGCGGCGTCGATGCGGGCCAGCGACTTCTCCTTGCCCAGGATCTCCAGGGACTCGAAGAGGGGCAGGCCGATCGTGCGGCCGGTGACGGCGACGCGGACCGGGGCCTGGGCCTTGCCGAGCTTGAGGCCGTGCGCCTCGCCGGCGGCCAGGACGGCCTCCTTGAGGGACTCCGGGGAGGTCCAGTCGGCGGCCTCAAGCTTCTCGCGGGCCGTCTTCAGCAGGGCGTCGGAGCCCTCCTTCATGGCCTTCGTCCAGCTCGGCTCGTCGAAGACGGGCTCGGGCAGAAAGAGGAAGTCCACGTTGTCCGTGATCTCGGACAGGACCTTGAGGCGGGTCTGCGCGTGCGGCGCGACGGCCTGCCACTTCGCCTCGTCGAAGTCCTCCGGCGCCCACGGGGCGACGGGGGCCTTCAGCCACGGCTCGCAGCGGGACGCGAACTCCTTGGGGTCGAGCAGGCGGATGTGGTCGCCGTTGATCGACTCGCACTTCTTGAGGTCGAAGCGCGCCGGGTTCGGCTGGACGTCCTTGACGTCGAAGGCGGCCACCATCTCCTCGATCGAGAAGATGTCGCGGTCGGCCGAGAGCGACCAGCCGAGCAGCGACAGGTAGTTGAGCAGGCCCTCGGGCAGGAAGCCGCGCTCGCGGTACAGGTTGAGCGAGGACTGCGGGTCACGCTTGGAGAGCTTCTTGTTGCCCTCGCCCATGACGTACGGGAGGTGGCCGAACTCGGGGGTCTCCTTGGCGATGCCCAGGTCCTTGAGCGCGTCGTAGAGCGCGATCTGGCGCGGGGTGGAGGACAGCAGGTCCTCGCCGCGCAGGACGTGGGTGATCTCCATGAGGGCGTCGTCGACCGGGTTGACGAGCGTGTAGAGCGGGGCGCCGTTGGCCCGGACGATGCCGTAGTCCGGCACGTTCTCGGGCTCGTAGGTGATGTCGCCGCGAACCAGGTCGGTGAACGTGATCGTGCGGTCGGGCATCCGGAAGCGGATGATCGGCTTGCGGCCCTCCGCCTCGTACGCGGCCTTCTGCTCGGCGGTCAGCTCGCGGCAGTGGCCGTCGTAGCCGGACGGCTTGCCGGCGGCGCGGGCGGCGTCGCGGCGCTCGTCGAGCTCCTCGGTGGAGCAGTAGCAGGGGTACGCCTTGCCGGCGGCGACCAGCTTGTCGGCGACGTCCCGGTAGATGTCCATGCGCTGCGACTGCCGGTACGGCGCGTGCGGGCCGCCGACCTCGGGGCCCTCGTCCCAGTCGAAGCCGAGCCAGCGCATCGCGTCGAGGAGCTGGTTGTACGACTCCTCGCTGTCGCGGGCCGCGTCGGTGTCCTCGATGCGGAAGACGAGAGTGCCCTGGTTGTGGCGCGCGAAGGCCCAGTTGAACAGGGCGGTGCGGACCAGGCCCACGTGGGGGTTACCGGTGGGCGAGGGGCAGAAACGGACGCGTACAGGTGCGCTAGCCACGCTTGACAACCTTGTTGGTGAGAGTGCCGATGCCTTCGATGGTGACGGCGACTTCGTCGCCGACGTTGAGGGGGCCGACCCCTTCCGGGGTGCCCGTGAGGATGACGTCGCCCGGGAGCAGGGTCATCGCCTCGGAGATGTTCGCGATCAGGTCCGCGATGGGCGTGATCATGTCCGACGTGCGGCCGAGCTGGCGCTGCGCGCCGTTGACCGTGCACTGGATGGTGAGGTCGGAGGCGGCCTTGAGGTCCAGGTCCGTCTCGATCCAGGGGCCGAGCGGGCAGGACGTGTCGAAGCCCTTGGCGCGGGCCCACTGCTTCTCGCGCTTCTGCACGTCGCGGGCGGTCACGTCGTTGGCCGCGGTGTAGCCGAGGATCACGTCGTTCGCGCGCTCGCGCGGGACCTCGCGGCACATGCGGCCGATGACGACGGCGAGCTCGGCCTCGTGGTGCAGTTCCTCGGAGAAGGAGGGGTACTGGATGGCGTCGCCGGGGCCGATGACGGACGTCGAGGGCTTGAAGAAGGCGAAGGGGGCGTCCGGGACCTCGTTGCCCAGCTCCTTCGCGTGCTCCGCGTAGTTGCGGCCGAAGGCGATGACCTTGTTCGGGAGCACGGGGGGCAGCAGGCGGACCTTGCTGACCGGGACCTTGGTGCCGCTCAGCTCGAAGTCGGCGAACGGGATGCCCTTGATGATGTCGAGCACCAGTTCGTCGGGCTTGTCGCCCTCGACCGCGCCGAAGGCGACGTTTCCGTCGATGGAGAATCTGGCGATCCGCACGGGTGGCTGCGCCCCTTTGTCACGTTCTGCGATGGGCCCGGGATTGGGTCGACCGGGCTCCAGGCTATCGCTTCGGGGGTTGACAGGCCGGGCGGCCTCAGGCGGCCGGGACGACCTCGGGGGCGACCATGAGGATCGTGCGCTTCGGGTTGGCCGTGTTCGTGGGGAGGTCGACCGAGTGTTCCGGAAGGGCGGGGGCGGTCTGGAGGTCGCCGGCGTCCTCGAGGTGCGCCAGCGTGGTGCGGCGCGGGTTGGCGATCTTGTGGAACATCGTCGTCGTCTTCATGAGAGTGCTCAGGAACCTTCGGTCGTCGGATGGGCCATCCCTGCAAAGCGTTCAGGCTAAACATCTGATTCCCGTCGAAAGCCGGGAAGTTGTGATCGTCCCTGTGTGAGTTTGCTCACGAGAGGGTGCCCAAATGGGGTTTTTCGGACGGCCAATCAGCCCCGAAGAAGCGGACATTCCGTATCTGAAGCCGCCATTCCGCTCCCGATCATGGCGACTGGGACACCCCCTGCCCGTACGTACAACGTCCCTGATCGTCCGGTTTTCCCCTAGATCATCTTCCACACCTCGTAACCCTGCCTTCACTTGGTGTCACGGAAGGTGTGCCAGATCCCGTTGCCCTTGTTGGAGATCCTGCACTGTGCTGGAATTCCCGGGACCGCCGCGGGTATCGAACCGGCGCACGGGGGCGCGCTTCAGCGCCGAGCAGCGGCGGGAAGGGGGAGCCAGCGCCGGTCACTCACGACCACAGGGGGGCGTTTCAGGTCGCCCCTCGAACTACGCCGACACCGCCTGGTCCGCTCTCGCGGACGGGCGCCTGGTCCAGAGGTTGCGACGCTAGTGCAGGGACGTAAGAACAGGGATGGCAGCGCTGCGGCGGAGCCGGAGCCGCGCGGCGGGACCGGCCCGATAGCCGGCGGTTCCCAGCCCCCGCACGCCCAGAACCCGGGGCGCACCGCGTCCGTCGACGGCCCGGAGCGCGACGGGCGCCCCGGCATGTCCGAGGGCCCGACCGCGCCCGCGGCGCCGTCCGTGAAGTCGAAGGGCCCCACGGGTCCCGGCTCGCGCATGGCGCTGCGCAACTGGCGCATCTCGACGCGACTGGTGTCGCTGCTGGCCCTTCCCGTGGTCGCCGCGACCTCGCTGGGCGCGCTGCGTATCGCGGAGTCCCTCGCGGACATCGAGCAGCTCGACAACATGAAGCTGCTCACCGAGATGACGAAGCAGGCCACCGACCTGGCCTCCGCGCTCCAGGAGGAGCGCGACCAGTCCGCGGGTCCGCTGGCCAACGGCGCGAACGCGAACGAAGACTTCAACATCAAGGCGGCGCGCGAGAAGACCAAGCGCGCCCGCGACACGTTCCTGCAGAGCACGACGGACATCGAGAGCGACGGCGGCGCCGGCAGCCTCAACGGTGTGCGCGAGCACGCCGTGCAGATCGCCCGTGACCTCATCGGACTCAACGAGATCCGCCAGGACGCGTACAAGAACCCGAAGAACTCCTCGCAGACCGTCGAGGCGTACTCGCGCATCATCAACCAGCTGCTCTCCCTGTCGACCGACATGGCGCAGGCGACCAGCAGCCCCGAGATGATCCAGCGCACGCGTGCGCTGGCGGCCTTCTCGTCCGCCAAGGAGTACGCGTCCGAGCAGCGGGCCATCATCGCCGCCGCGCTGCCGCCGAACGGCAAGAGCTACGGCTCGCTCTCCGAGACGGACCGGCAGTACGCCAAGGCCGCGCAGGAGAACCAGGACTCGCAGCTCGACTCGTTCAAGAGCGTCTACGGCAACGTGGCCGCCGAGGAGCTGCTCAAGCCGCTCGACGAGAACAACGCGACCATCAAGGCCGCCGACAGCTACGCCGAGCGCGTGCTGCGCGACCGCAACGGTCTGCGCACCCAGGACAAGCGCTCGTACCGCGACTGGGTCGACGCCGACAGCTCCCGCATCCAGCAGATGTCCAGCATCGAGCTGACGCTGCTCAACGAGATGGAGCAGCAGGCCCGCGAGCTGCGCAACGAGTCCGAGCGTTCCGCGATCATCAACGGTGCGCTGATCCTCCTCGTGCTCGGCGTCTCGCTCGTCGGCGCCTTCGTCGTGGCGCGGTCCATGATCCGCTCGCTGCGCCGGCTGCAGGACACGGCGACCAAGGTCGCCCAGGACCGTCTGCCCGAGCTCGTCAAGGAGCTCTCCGAGTCCGACCCGCAGGACGTCGACACGTCCGTGGAGTCGGTCGGTGTGCACTCCCGCGACGAGATCGGCAAGGTGGCCGCGGCGTTCGACGAGGTGCACCGCGAGGCGGTCCGTCTCGCCGCCGAGCAGGCCCTTCTGCGGGGCAACGTCAACGCGATGTTCACCAACCTCTCGCGCCGCTCGCAGGGCCTCATCCAGCGTCAGCTGTCGCTGATCTCCGAGCTCGAGTCCCGTGAGGCCGACCCGGACCAGCTGTCCTCGCTGTTCAAGCTCGACCACCTCGCGACCCGCATGCGTCGTAACGGTGAGAACCTCCTCGTCCTCGCCGGTGAGGAGCCCGGCCGTCGCTGGACGCGGCCCGTGCCGCTCGTCGACGTGCTGCGTGCCGCCGCGTCCGAGGTGGAGCAGTACGAGCGCATCGAGCTGGCCGCCGTGCCGGCCACCGATGTCGCCGGCCGCGTGGTCAACGACCTCGTGCACCTGCTCGCCGAGCTGCTCGAGAACGCGACCTCGTTCTCCTCGCCGCAGACGAAGGTCAAGGTCACCGGTCACGCGCTGCCCGACGGCCGTGTGCTGATCGAGATCCACGACACCGGTATCGGTCTGTCGCCCGAGGACCTCGCGGCGATCAACGAGCGGCTCGCGTCGCCGCCCACCGTGGACGTCTCGGTGTCGCGCCGCATGGGTCTGTTCGTGGTCGGTCGTCTGTCGCAGCGTCACGGCATCCGTATCCAGCTCCGCCCGTCCGACTCCGGTGGTACGACCGCGCTGGTCATGCTGCCCGTCGACGTCGCGCAGGGCGGCAAGAAGGCGCCCGGCAAGCCGGCTCCCGGCCAGTCCGGCGGTCCGGCCGCCGCGCAGGCCGCGGCCGGTGTCGCCGCCGCGCGTCGCGGTGTGCAGGGCGGTGGCGCGGGCAACGGCTCGGCGGGCCGGCTCGGTGCCGGTCCGTCGGCGGCGCGTCCGCAGGTCGGCGCCGGTACCGGTGGCCCGCGTGCGGCGCTGCCCAGCCGGGACGGCGGTCCTGCGGCCCCGCAGAACCAGCAGAACCCGCAGGCGCAGCAGAACCCGCAGGGTCAGCAGTACGCGCAGAACCCGCAGGGTCAGCCGAATCCGCAGCAGAACGGGCAGCCGGGGCTGCCGCAGGGGCAGCAGAACCCTCAGCACCCCCAGATACCCCAGCGCCCCCAGGCGCCGCAGCGCGCGCAGGCCCCGCAGCCCGCGCGCTCCCAGAACCCGCAGAACCCGCAGGGTCCGTCCGGGCCGTCCGCCACGGGCAGCCTGTTCGACTCCGGCATGCGAGGTCCGGTCCCGCCGCAGCAGCGCACCCACGCCGACCCGAACGGGCCGGCCGCGCAGCAGCCGCAGGGCGGCCGGCCGGTGCTGCCGCCGCGTGGCGGTCCGCGCGCCGAGCTGCCGGGCGGCAACCCGCAGCCCCGCACGCCCAGCTGGAGCGACGAGAACGCGCAGCCGCACCTCGACGCCCCGCGCGGCCACGACGAGCCGGACTCCACGGCCCAGTTCCCGCCGGTGCGTGACGACCGGCAGGGTCCGGGCGCCACGGCCGAGTTCGCCCGTCCCGACTTCGACGCGCCGCGGCCGGCTCCGGTCCAGGACACCGGTGCCTTCGCCCGCCCCGACGTCTACGGCGGCGTACCGAACGGGCCGGCGCCGCAGGCGAACGGGTACCACGACCCGTCGTCCACCGGTCAGTTCGAGCGCCCGTTCCCGCCGCAGCAGCAGGGCATTCCGGCGCAGCCCGCGCAGGACGAGTACCTGCCGCCGGCCAGCGGTCCCGTCGACAACCGGACGCCGCTGTTCGACACGCTGGAGACGAACTGGCGCCAGGGCCAGCAGGAGCAGGCTCCGCGCCGGCCCCAGCAGCCCCAGCAGCAGGACCTGCCGCAGCGCGGCGCCCCGCGTCCGGCGGAGGCCCCGCAGCAGCAGACGCCGTTCCCGCCGCAGCGTCCGCAGACTCCCGCCGCCGCGCCCTCGCGCCCGGTGACGGCCGCTGACCCCGGCCAGGACCCCGCGTCCTGGCGGCAGTCCCCGAACGACGAACTGATGCGTCAGGCCGAGCGGGTGCGCAAGCCCGCGGCCGGTGGCGTCACCGTCTCGGGTCTGCCTCGTCGTGTCCCCCGGGCGAACCTCGTGGCGGGCACGGCTCAGGAGCAGCAGACCCAGGCGGGTCCCCAGGTCTCCCGCGCGCCCGACGACGTGCGGGGACGCCTGACCAACCTCCGTCGGGGCATCCAGCAGGGCCGGCAGGCCAACGGCACCGGTCAGACGGGCAGCTACCCCCGCCCCACTCACCAGCAGGAGCGTTAGTTGAGTCAGATGAGCCAGGCGGCACAGAACCTGAACTGGTTGATCACCAACTTCGTGGACAACACCCCGGGTGTCTCGCACACGGTGGTGGTGTCCGCGGACGGTCTGCTGCTCGCGATGTCCGAGGGATTCCCGCGCGACCGCGCGGACCAGTTGGCGGCCGTGGCGTCGGGGCTCACCTCGCTCACGGCCGGTGCGTCCCGCATCTTCGAGGGCGGGCCGGTGAATCAGACGGTCGTGGAGATGGAGCGCGGCTTTCTCTTCATCATGTCCGTCTCCGACGGCTCGTCCCTGGCCGTGCTCGCGCACCCCGAGTGCGACATCGGTCTCGTCGGCTACGAGATGGCGCTGCTCGTCGACCGGGCGGGCGCCGTGCTCACCCCGGACCTGCGCGCGGAGCTGCAGGGCAGCCTGCTGCACTGACGGGGGTGACGGCCGGTAACCCCGGCCACATCAGAAGTCTGGCGCACCACCCGCCACGAAATCCAGAGCGAACACCCAATCACCTTCCGACCCACGTCCGGCCGTCACACAATCCCCCCACCGGCCCACCCTCAGACGGCAGGCCCCCGGCCCGCCGTCCCGCCCGGAGGATCCATGACCCCGCCCACCGCTCCTCACGATCCGTACGGCAGCGCCGCTGCCGACAGCTACGGTCATGAGGGCGACCAGCCGCTGGTCCGTCCCTACGCGATGACCGGCGGCCGGACCCGGCCGCGCTACCAGCTCGCGATAGAGGCGCTCGTGTCGACGACCGCCGACCCGGCGTCGCTGCAGACGCTGCTCCCGGAGCACCAGCGCATCTGCCACCTGTGCCGTGAGGTGAAGTCGGTCGCCGAGGTCTCGGCGCTGCTCTCGATGCCTCTCGGTGTGGCCCGGATCCTCGTCGCGGACCTCGCGGAGGCCGGCCTCGTCGCCATCCACCAGCCGGGTGGCGACGAGAACAACGGCGGTGCGCCGGACGTGACTCTGCTCGAAAGGGTGCTCAGTGGACTTCGCAAGCTCTGACGGCGCGACCGGGGCTCCCCGGTCGACCACCTCCGCCAAGATCGTGGTGGCCGGTGGCTTCGGCGTCGGCAAGACCACGTTCGTGGGGTCGGTCTCCGAGATCAACCCGCTGCGTACCGAGGCCGTGATGACGTCCGCGTCCGCGGGCATCGACGACCTCACGCACACCGGGGACAAGACGACCACCACGGTCGCCATGGACTTCGGCCGCATCACGCTCGACCAGGACCTGATCCTGTACCTGTTCGGCACGCCGGGCCAGGACCGCTTCTGGTTCATGTGGGACGACCTGGTGCGCGGCGCCATCGGCGCCGTGGTCCTGGTGGACACGCGCCGGCTCGCGGACTGCTTCCCGGCCGTGGACTACTTCGAGAACTCGGGGCTGCCGTTCGTCGTCGCCCTCAACGGGTTCGACGGGCACCAGCCGTACAACCCGGAAGAGGTCCGCGAGGCGCTGCAGATCGGTCCGGACACCCCGATCATCACGACGGACGCCCGGCACCGTGCGGATGCAAAGAGCGCGCTGATCACGCTGGTGGAGCACGCCCTGATGGCCCGCCTGAAGTGACGGGAAGCAGTCACAAGTCGGCCACCAAGTGACAAGATCCGTACGGTAGTTGTCAGGGGCCCCGCGCAGCCCCGTGTGGCCTTTGACACGCGGGGCCGCTGTGTTCATAACGTTTCGACAGAGAATTCCACGGGCACCGACACGGGTCGCGCACACCTGGCTCCACTGTGCTCACAAGAGCCCCGCCTTTTGGCGGGGCTCGTTCTTTATGCCCGTTTTATCTGGGGGGACGGCGTCCCGGAGCTTCCGGTTCCGACTGTTTGGAAGTGCACCTCCTGACGTGCTGGAATGCGCTGAACTGCCCAGTAAGAACGGGCCTGGAGACACACAGCGGCACGTGTAGGTGCCGACCGCCGAGAGGTTGTTGGTCGAGTGAGGCGAAGCAAGAACAGTCCCGAGCCGGCTTCGGCGCGGGGCAACTTCACCCCGCCGCCGCGCACAGCGGCCGAGGCCGCACCGGTGGCCGAGGTCGCGGCGCCGGCACCGTCGGGCGGACGGATGTCGCCGCGCAACTGGCGCGTGCCCACGAAGCTGAACGCGATCCTGCTCATACCCGTGATCGTGGGTCTGGTCATGGGCGGCTTCCAGGTGAAGAACTCCATCGACACCTGGCACGAGGCTCAGGACGCCGAGGCCACGGCCCGGCTCGTGCAGGCGTCCCTGACCTACGGCAACCTCCTCATCGAGGAGCGCGACGTCACCGCCGCCCCGCTGCTCCAGGGCAAGAAGGACGACCCCAAGGTCATCGAGGCCCGTGACGCGACGAACCGCGCCGCGACGGCCTTCCGCGCGGCCGCGCAGAACATGCCGCAGACCGAGGGCCTCAAGCGCCGTCTGGACGGGTTCAACAAGGTCGAGGGCGGTCTGGACAAGCTGCGGGCCGCGGCCTACACGTCCAAGCTTCCCGGCACGCAGACCGAAGAGGGCTACGTCCAGATCCAGCACCCGCTGATGGAGTTCGCCAACGAGCTCGGTCTGGGCACCGGAAACATCACGAGCTACGGCCGCACGGTCTACGCGATCTCGCTGTCCAAGGCGGCGCTCTCGCTCGAGCGCTCCATCGGCATGCACCTGCTCGTGAAGCCCGGCCCCACCCGGGACAGCTTCGCCAAGCAGCGCACCGCGCTCGGCAGCTACGCCTACCTCGAGGGCATCGCCATCGAGGAGTACAAGGGCGGTGGCACCCCCGAGGACCTGGCCAAGCTCGAGCAGGCCCAGAAGCAGCTGAAGACGGACGGCGCCAAGCAGGCGGCCGCGGCCAAGGCCAAGGACCCCTCCTACGTGCCGCCGCCGGCCGACCCCCGCGAGATGGTGGCCGGTATCGTCGCGATGCCCAGCACCCAGCCCGCGGCCCGACTCGCGCTCGCGCAGAGCGGCATCACCGCCGAGAACTGGTGGGCGGTCAACACCGCGAAGTTCGACGCCTACCGCACGATCGAGTCGGATCTCGCGGACAAGGCCGTGAACGAGGCGTCCGGCATCGCCGACGACGCCAAGCAGGAAGCCATCGTCATCGGCGTCGCCGTCGTCGTCGCGCTCCTCGCCGCCGTCGTGCTCGCCGGTCTCATGGCCCGCCAGATGTCGCGCTCGATGCGCCGGCTGCGCACCGCCGCCTTCGACGTGGCCGAGCAGCGCCTGCCGATGCTGGTCGACCAGCTCTCGCGCACCGACCCGGGCCGGGTCGACACCCGCGTCACGCCCATCCCGCTCGCCACGAGCGACGAGATCGGCGAGGTCGCCCGCGCCTTCGACCAGGTGCACCGCGAGGCCGTCCGGCTCGCCGCCGAGCAGGCCCTGCTCCGCGGCAACATCAACGCGATCTTCACCAACCTCTCGCGCCGCAACCAGTCCCTGATCGAGGGCCAGCTGACCCTCATCACCGACCTGGAGAACAACGAGGCCGACCCGGACCAGCTGGAGAACCTCTTCCGCCTGGACCACCTCGCGACCCGTATGCGCCGCAACGGCGAGAACCTCCTGGTCCTCGCCGGCGAGGAGCCCGGCCGCCGCTGGGACCAGCCGGTCCCGCTGGTCGACGTGCTGCGCGCCGCCTCCTCCGAGGTCGAGCAGTACGAGCGTGTCGAGCTGTCCGGCGTCCCGGAGGCCGAGATCCACGGCCGCGCGGTCACCGACCTCGTGCACCTGCTCGCCGAGCTCCTGGAGAACGCGACGACGTTCTCCTCCCCGCAGACCAAGGTCCGCGTCACCGCGACCCGTCTCCCCGACGGCCGCGTCATGATCGAGATCCACGACAAGGGCATCGGCCTCACCGCCGAGGACTTCGCGGACATCAACCACAAGCTGGCGAACCCGCCGACCGTGGACGCCGCGATCTCCAGCCGCATGGGCCTCTTCGTGGTCGGCCGCCTGTCGGACCGGCACGGCATCCGTGTCCAGCTGCGCCCCTCGGGCGAGCAGGCCGGCACCACCTCGCTGGTGATGCTCCCGGACGGGATCACCCACGGTGGTGGCGGTCAGCAGGCGCACGACCAGAACGAGTTCACCGTCTCGACGATGATCCCGCAGCAGCCGGCCTTCGAGAAGGCTCCGCTGCGCACCGCCGCCGAGCTCGGCTTCGACGACAGCCGCTACGAGGTCCCGGACGACGCCCGCGAGCTCGACCCGGTCGGCCGTTCGCTGATGCGCGAGGAGCGCCGGGCGGCGCTCGAGGCCCAGGCCCAGACGCCGGAGACGGGCCACTCGCCCGACGGCCGTCCGCTGTTCCGCGACGAGGTCGCCCCGCAGCAGGCGGAGCCCGACACCGGGTACGCGCCGCAGTCGGCCTACGCCGATCAGCAGCTCGGCTACGACCACGGCCAGGATTCCGGCTACGCCGATCAGCGTCAGGACGTCTACGGCGAGCAGCAGCCCGCCTACGACGGACAGCCGCAGAACGGGTACGACGGATTCGCTGCGGGCCGACCGGGCCCGCAGGCCGGCGCCCCGAACGGCCAGGTGCCGGACTACGGTACGCACAGCGGCTATGCGGAACCGGCTCCGGAGCAGTACAGCCCGTACGAGGAGTCTGCCCCGCAGGCCGAATGGCAGGCCCAGGACGCCTATCAGGGCGAGTTCCAGGGCGGCTTCGCGGACTCGTACCCGACTGAAGCGGAATCCGTCCAGGGCACTGACGCGGCGGAGCCGGAGAGCGTATCCTTCGAGCCGCACGGTCCGCTGTCGGCCGGGCCCTCCCCCTCCGTCCCGCACGCGCTGACCGATGCCGGTCTTCCGCGCCGGGGCGGCGCCCCCCAGCGGCCGGAGCCCGCGCAGGCCCCGGCCGGGGACTCCGCGACCGGCGACGACACCTGGCGCTCGGCCAACGACGACCGGTGGGAGCGTGCGGAGCGGCTCAAGAGTCCCAAGGCGGGCGGAGTCACCTCGTCCGGTCTCCCCCGGCGCGTGCCCAAGGCCAACCTGGTCGAGGGCACGGCGGAGTCGACCCCTCAGGGCGGCCCCCAGATCTCCCGCGCTCCCGAGGACGTTCGCGGCAGACTGAGCAATCTGCGCCGCGGCGTGCAGCGGGGCCGCAGCGAAGGCGGCGGCGAACAGCAGTGACAGCTTTTCCAGCAGTGATGAAGACGAACGGCCAGGTCAGCGGGTCACCCGATGAGCCTGACAGCACCTACAACCAGGAGCGTTAGTGTGAGCCCGATGAGCCAGGCGGCACAGAACCTGAACTGGTTGATCACCAACTTCGTGGACAACACCCCCGGGGTGTCCCACACGGTGGTGGTCTCCGCCGACGGACTCCTTCTGGCGATGTCCGAAGGGTTCCCCCGTGACCGTGCCGACCAGCTGGCGGCCGTCGCGTCGGGTCTGACCTCGTTGACCGCGGGCGCGTCCCGCATCTTCGAGGGTGGCGCGGTGAACCAGACAGTTGTGGAGATGGAGCGGGGATTCCTGTTCATCATGTCCATCTCTGACGGTTCTTCTCTCGCCGTCCTTGCACACCCCGAGGCGGACATTGGCCTCGTTGGGTACGAGATGGCCCTTCTTGTCGACCGCGCGGGGTCTGTTCTCACCCCCGACCTGCGTGCGGAGCTTCAGGGAAGCCTTCTCAACTAGTAGACAAGCGGTGCGTTTTCGCGCCTCGTGGCCGTAAGGTTTCGGGACGCGGCTCCACAGTGATGGTGCCCAGCGCAGTCGGAGGAGGAGTACGTGTCTGGTTCAGCAACACCCCCGAGCGGTTCGTCCGCCAACTGGCCGCCCTATGGCCCCGCCCAGGGCCAGGCCGGCGTGGGCGGCGACGGTTCGCAGAACCGGTACGACTTCCCCGCTGCGCCCAGCCACGCCCGGCCGATGCGGCAGCCCGGTCCCTACGACCAGCCGCACGCGCCGCGCATCCAGCCTGTGCAGCCGCAGCCGCGTCCCGACGCGAAGCCCGCGCCTGCTGCGAACAACCCCCTGGTGCGTCCGTACGCCATGACGGGCGGCCGCACCAGGCCGCGCTACCAGCTCGCCATCGAGGCGCTGGTGCACACCACCGCGCAGCCGCACCAGTTGCAGGGCCAACTGCCCGAGCACCAGCGGATCTGCAACCTGTGCCGGGAGATCAAGTCGGTGGCCGAGATCTCGGCCCTGCTGACCATTCCTCTCGGTGTGGCCAGGATTCTCGTCGCCGACCTCGCGGAGGCGGGCCTGGTCGCCATCCATCAGCCCGGCGGCGACGAGAGCGCCGGCGGCCAGCCAGACGTGACTTTGCTCGAAAGGGTGCTCAGTGGACTTCGCAAGCTCTAGCGGAGGGCCGGCAACTCCAAGTCGTTCCACCACGTCCGCGAAGATCGTGGTGGCCGGCGGGTTCGGCGTCGGCAAGACGACCTTCGTGGGCGCCGTGTCGGAGATCAACCCTCTGCGCACCGAGGCCGTGATGACGTCCGCCTCCGCGGGCATCGACGACCTCACCCACACCGGGGACAAGACGACCACCACGGTCGCCATGGACTTCGGCCGCATCACCCTGGACCAGGACCTGATCCTTTACCTGTTCGGCACCCCCGGCCAGGACCGCTTCTGGTTCATGTGGGACGACCTGGTGCGCGGCGCCATCGGCGCCATCGTGCTCGTCGACACCCGCCGCCTGGCCGACTGCTTCCCGGCCGTGGACTACTTCGAGAACTCCGGCCTGCCGTTCGTCATCGCCCTCAACGGCTTCGACGGCAACCAGCCGTACAACCCCGACGAGGTCCGCGAGGCGCTGCAGATCGGCCCGGACACCCCGATCATCACGACGGACGCCCGCCACCGCGCGGACGCCAAGTCGGCCCTGATCACGCTGGTGGAGCACGCGCTCATGGCGCGTCTGCGGTAGCGGAATCCGGCCCGTACGACGTCACGACGTCCTACAGAATGGCCCCGCCTCTCCTGGGAGAGGCGGGGCCTTTCTGTACGTGCTGCGCCGGCGTCAGCGCCAGCTGTGCGGGGCGCGGAAGCCGGGCTCGCGCTCCAGGCGGCGCCAGCCGGCCTTGTCCGTGCGGCCGCGGTGGGCCGGGGCCTGGGGGGCCGTGGCGGCGCGGGCCAGCAGGATCGCGGTCAGGGCCGCGACCTCCTCGGGCTCGGCGTGGCCCTTCTCGACGCGGATGTCAGGAGTCGACATTGCGGCAGGTCTCCTAGGTCGGGAGGAAGGAACGGAAGTGGGGTGGCCGCTACTGCGGCGGGTTGCCGTGCTTGCGGGACGGCAGGTCGGCGTGCTTGGTGCGGAGCATCGCCAGGGACTTGATGAGGACCTCGCGGGTCTCGGCGGGGTCGATGACGTCGTCGACCAGTCCGCGCTCGGCCGCGTAGTACGGGTGCATGAGCTCGGACTTGTACTCCTTGACCATGCGGGCCCGCATGGCCTCGGGGTCCTCGGCGTCCGCGATCTGCCGGCGGAAGATCACATTGGCCGCGCCCTCCGCGCCCATCACCGCGATCTCGTTCGTGGGCCACGCGTAGGTGAGGTCCGCGCCGATGGACTGGGAGTCCATGACGATGTAGGCGCCTCCGTACGCCTTGCGCAGGATGAGCGAGATCCTCGGCACGGTCGCGTTGCAGTACGCGTAGAGCAGCTTCGCTCCGTGCCGGATGATCCCGCCGTGCTCCTGGTCGACGCCCGGAAGGAAGCCCGGAACGTCGAGAAGCGTCACGATCGGGATATTGAAAGCGTCGCACATCTGGACGAACCGGGCAGCTTTTTCGCTCGCCTCGATGTCCAGGACGCCGGCCAGCGACTGGGGCTGGTTGGCGACGATGCCCACGACCTGGCCGTCGAGACGGGCGAGGGCGCAGATGATGTTGCGGGCCCAGCGCTCGTGGATCTCCAGGTAGTCGCCGTCGTCGACGAGCTCCTCGATGACCTTGGTCATGTCGTAGGGGCGGTTGCCGTCGGCCGGGACGAGGTCCAGGAGGACCTCGGAGCGGCGGTCGGCGGGGTCGTCGGAGGCGACGGTCGGGGGGTTCTCGCGGTTGTTCTGCGGGAGCATCGACAGGAGGTAGCGGACCTCCGCGATGCAGGTCTCCTCGTCGTCGTAGGCGAAGTGGGAGACGCCGGAGGTCTCGGCGTGCACGTCCGCGCCGCCCAGACCGTTCTGCGTGATCTCCTCGCCCGTGACGGCCTTGACCACGTCCGGGCCCGTGATGAACATCTGCGAGGTCTCACGGACCATGAACACGAAGTCGGTGAGTGCCGGGCTGTAGGCGGCGCCGCCGGCGCACGGGCCGAGCATCACCGAGATCTGCGGGATGACGCCCGAGGCGCGGGTGTTGCGCTGGAAGATGCCGCCGTACCCAGCGAGCGCCGAGACGCCCTCCTGGATACGGGCGCCCGCGCCGTCGTTCAGGGAGACCAGCGGGGCACCGGCCGCGATGGCCATGTCCATGATCTTGTGGATCTTCGTCGCGTGGGCCTCGCCCAGCGCGCCGCCGAAGATCCGGAAGTCGTGCGCGTACACGAAGACCGTGCGGCCCTCGACCGTTCCCCAGCCGGTGATCACACCGTCCGTGAACGGCTTCTTCGCCTCAAGGCCGAACCCGACCGCCCGGTGCCGGCGCAGCTGCTCGACCTCGTTGAACGAGCCCTCGTCCAGCAGCAGAGCGATCCGCTCCCGGGCCGTCAGCTTGCCCTTGGCGTGCTGCGCCTCGGTCGCCTTCTCGCTCGGCCCGGCCAGAGCCTGCTCACGGATCGCGTGCAGCTCCGCCACGCGCCCACGCGCGTCGGTGGGCTCGTCGCCGGGGTTCGAGGCGGTGTCGTCCAAAACGGTCATGTAGTGACCTTACGAAGCCCACCAAGGAAAACCGCCCGTCGACTCCGTACAGTCTCCGACGCCGTTTCCTGGTGGGCCCTGACAGTTGTGGACGAAAACCGGCGGTCATCGACTGTGCGAGGCCCCTCGGCGTTGTACGGAACCTATAAACCGCCGCTGCACACCACGAGCTGCCTGTTCACCGATTCGCCGTCGCCTGTTGGTGTGTCCGCGCGCTGCACGCTCTGCACGCCTTCCAGGATGCCGTCGAGTTCCGCATCCGACAGAGCCCCGTCGCCGGCGACCGCGGCGACGGTCTTCAGGGCCGCCTCGTGGAAGGCGTCGCGCAGCATCGGCCGCATCACGTCCGACGCGTCCAGGCAGCGCGGTACGTCGCTTTGCCGGAAGCGGCGGTAGACGGCGCGGGCCGTGTCGTCCTCGCCCTCGCGCCCGCCGATCTTCTTCATGACCGGGGTCATGGCCGAGTACATGGTGCCCTCGTCGGCCCAGTCCTCCTGGACCTCCTCGGAGAACAGGACGCGCAGGGCCCGCTGGGCCGGTTCGCGGTCGTCGAAGAGGGCCGCGAAGTCGCCGGACACCTCGTACCCGCGCCGGGGGTAGGGGCCGCCGGGGAGCAGCCGGGCGGAGTCCTCGATCGTGGCGCCGTCGTGGCCGCGGGCGAAGGAGCCCTGGTGCTCGTAGGCGCACCGGGGTTCCTCCTCGCGGAAGGCTTTCCCGTGCTTCTTCAGCGCGCCGGGGCCGCGCCAGTCGGTCCTGAGCGCCTGCCCGGCACGCTTGCGGTCGGTGGCGAGGAAGTCGGCCCATTGCCGCCAGGCGGCGCGGACCGGTCCGTGCGCGTCGGTCCAGCTGCCGGCGCCGCGGGCCCACCGCGCGTACGGGCCGGGGCCCGCGCGCTGGAGCACGAGGTCCTCGATCCAGTCGGTGCCGGGCCAGCCGGCGGCGCCGTCCTCGCCGAGGCCGAGGCACCAGGAGGTGAGGGCGGTGGCGGGGCCCTGCTGCTTCGGGGTGTGCCAGACGATGCTCTTCAGGTTGGCGTTGACCGGCCACCAGTACGTGGCGCCCTTGCCGGCGGCCGGGTTCCAGGGTCCCGCGTAGTCCCGCCCGGGGTCGATGCCTTCGAGGGCTTCGTCGAGCGGCTTCAGTTGCCGGTCGGCGCCGTAGCCGGCCAGCTCGCCGATGCCGGGCATGATCGCGATGTCCGGCGGGTCGCCCGCCTGCACGCGGGCGAGAAGGACCTCGCGCTGGGCGGGGGTGCCCTCGTAGTCGACGTTGATGCCGTGGTCCGCCATGAGCGTGCGGAAGCGCTGGGCCTCCTGGCCGGTCCAGGTGCCGAGAACGGTCACCACCGGGTCGGAGGGCAGGGCCAGAGGTACGGCGGCGGGCGCCACCACAATCAGCACGGCGGCGATCGCCAGACCGCGGCGGCGGAGCCGGGTACGGGTGGCGGCCCGGCCGAGCCGGCGGGCCCAGGTCCAGTCGACGGGGCCGCGGCGCGGGTAGTCCTGGACGAGCCGGACGACGAGCCCGGCGACGGTCGCGCAGACGACGGCGACGCCGAGGACGATGTACGCGACGTTCCACCAGCCCGAGCCGGAGAAGGCGGGCGGTCCGGCGTCCGCGACGGTCTTCTGGGCGCTGCCGAGGACGCCGGTGTCGTCGCGCAGGCCCGTGGCGAGGGCGACGCGCAGCGTGTGGGCGAGTGCGTCCCGGGTGTCGGCCAGGACGAGGGCGGTGTGCACGGCGAGGCCCGCTGAGACCCCGGCGAGGACGGCGGCTCCCGCGCCGCCGGCGAGCATCGCGGGGGCGAGCACCCGGCCGCAGCGGCGCCGTACGACGCGGGCGGCGCTGAAGGCGAGGGCCGCCGCGGCGACGAGCGCGAGGACGGCTCCGGCCCAGGCGGTGACGAGCGGGAAGGAGGGCTCGGCCAGGTGGCGGGCCCGGCGCTGTTCGTCCTGGGCGATCTGTTCGAGCCGGGCGAGGATGCCGGTGTCGGGGCGGGCCAGCAGGGCGCGGGCCGCCCCCAGCTTCTCCGCCCGCATCTGCGCGTCGTCGCGGTAGGTGACGGTGGCGGCGGTGATGGTGTTGCCGTAGTTGACGAGCATGCCGTTCACGGCGGTGACGTTCTGGGCGGCGCCCCCGTCGGCGTGGTCGGCGAAGCGGGTCAGGCCCTGGTCGGCGGCGGCGAGCTGGCTCTCGGCGCTCTCCCCCATGCCGACCGTCGGGGCGATGCCCCGCTCGATGGAGTCGCGGGCGGCGTGATCGGCGCTGAGCACGGCGAGGCGGACGGCGGCGGCGCCCTGCGCGGAGGGGGCGGTCTCGTCGCGCATCCGGTGGGCCCGTGCGTCGAGGACGGGCACGGCGACCGCGGTGAGCAGGGTGACCCCCGTGATCGCGCAGGCGAGGAACAGCCACAGGTGCCACTGGAGCAGCCGGCGGGTGCTCAGAGCGCGCAGGGCGTGGACGGCTCGCCCGATCCGGGTGCCGGGGGCGGTCATGTCAGGCTCCTTCCGCAGCGCACGCAGTGGCGGGCTCCGGGCAAGGGGGGCTCGGCGCAGGCCGGGTCGGGGCAGGGGCCTGTGGGGGCGGTGCGGCCGGGGCGGGGGCGCCCTGGGCCCCGGCCCGCGGAGCGGGTGCTCAGGTGCAGGAGGGTGACGCCGATGCGGTGCGGGTCGGCGGGGAGCCGGGCCTCGGTGCGGCCGGCGGCGGCGTCGACGATCCGGGCGTGTTCCCCGATCTCGTCGAGCACCCAGTCCTCGCCGAGCCGGTGCGCCGTCGCGGCGGCCCGGCCGAAGTGCTCCTCGGCGCCGGCGCGGCGTCCGGCGTGCAGTGCTTCCAGGCCCTTCTTGAGGTCGTCGAGCATGCGGTGCCGCGAACCGAGGAGGCGGCTGTCGGCCGCGGTGTCCTCGGGAGTGTGGGCGGCGGTGCGGGCGGGGGGCGGGCCCGGGGCGAGCCAGCGGGCGGTGACGGCGGCGTGCAGGTCACCGAGCGAGACCGTGGCGAACTGGAGTTCCTCGCCGAGCACGTCGCCGGTGTCGTCGGCGCGCAAGGTCAGCAGGAACTCGCTGGGGGCGCCGGACGGGTCCCAGGGCAGGGCGGCGAACAGGTGGTGGTGCGGGTCGGCCGCATGCGGGTCGAGGCGGCGGTGTTCGGGGGTGAACTGCACGAGGGAGTCGAGCTCCACGCCGGGCCGGGTGCGGATCTCCAGGGGCAGTTCGGGGACGGCCCGGCGGCAGGCGCGGCGTACGGCGGCGGCCAGGGGCCGCGCGAAGTCCGGGCCGGCCGCCTCGGCGGTGCCGCGCAGCCGGGTGGCGATCCGGTCCAGCGGGCGGTAGTCCCAGCGGTCGCCGACGGCAATCACCTCGCAGCCGAACTCCGCGCCGCACGCGTCGAGTTCGCGGTCGAGGGCGGCGGCGTCGGTGGGGGATCCGTCGGTGACGAGGAGCAGCCGCCGCAGGGGGCGCGCGCAGTCGGTGAACAGGTCGCGGGCGGCGGCGAGCCAGCCGTCGTAGCCGGTGGTACGAGACCCTGCGGCCGGGGCGAGCGGGGCCGCGCCCAGGGCGAAGACGGCGGCGCGGCGGTGCTCGCGGTCGGCCGGGGCCCAAAGGCCGCCGGTCCCGGTGGCGTCGGTGCCGGTGGTGCCGTTGGTATCGCTCCCGGCGGCGTCGGGGTAGTAGCGCCGGGGCCCCGCGGCCAGGACCGCGAAGTGGGCGCCGGCCGGCAGTACGGGCAGCGCCTCCCGCACGGCGCGCACCAGCTCGGGCCGGTGTTCCGGGCCGAGGTCGAGGGCCAGCGCCACCGCGAGGGCACGGGGATCCGCCGCGTCCCCGTCGACGCCGTCGGAGGCGGTGACCTGAAGGGTGGCACGCAGGGTGGCCGGTTCACCGGGGACGCGGCGGTCGGGCACGAGGTCGGGTTCGTCGACGCGGACGACGAGCGTCGTGTCGTACGGGGCCGGGGGTACGGGCGCGTCGGCGGCGGTCCGGGCCGGTCCCGACGTGGCCGGGGGTGTCATCGGATCCTCGGGAGTCATGAGGGGGCCGTCAGAGGTCATCGGGGGTCAACGGGGGTCAACGGGGGTCATCGGAGGGTCAACGGGCGGATGGCGTGGGCGTGTTCGACCAGGGATTCGCTGAGGTCCTCGTCCGGGGTGTCGGCCGCGAGTTCGAGATAGTCGTCGGCGAGGCGGGCGCGGACCGATCGGGCGGTGGTGGGTGGGGCGGGCCGGCGCCAGGAGCGCAGGAGGGCGCGGGCCGTGGGGTCGCCGGTGGCGCCGTGGGTGAGGTGGAGGGCGGCCAGCTGCCATTCGGCGACCTCGATGCACAGGCGCAGTTCGTCGCCGGAGGAGAGGTGCAGCTCGCGTTCCTGGGGCGGGAGAGCGCGGTCGGCCTCCTGGGCGGCGAGGACGGCCGCGGCGGCTTCGGGGGCGGGCAGGTCGCCGGGTTCGGGGCCCAGGCACGCGGCGCCGATACGGGTGGCGGCGCGCCGGGCGAGGGCGCGGCCCCGGGTGCCGGGCGGGACCCGGCCCAGGGCGGTGAGGGCGCCGTCGCGGTCGCGGGCGTCGAGGGCGAGCCGGGCCAGGCCGAGGGCGGCGCCGCAGTGCGCGGGGTTGCGCAGGTGGACGGTGAGGAAGAGGTCGCGGGCGGTGGCGCGGGAGGCGGCCGCGCCGGGGCCTTCGGTGTGGGCGGCGCATTCGTGGACGTAGGCGAGGGCGAGTTCGGGCGCGTAGTCGCCGGGGAGGTCGGCGCGGACGCGGGCGAAGGAGGCGCGGGCCCGTTCGAGGTCGGCGGGCCGGCCGTCGGTGCCGAAGCGGGCGAGGGCGATGAGGCCGCGGTGCCATTCGAGGCGCCAGCGCCGTACGTCCTCGGGGCCCGGGATGGCCTCGGCCTCGGCCAGGTCGGCCTCGGCGCCCGTGAGGTCGGGGGTGGGGCCGGTGCCGAGGGCGACACGGATGTTGTGCAGGCAGATCTCGGCGGAGCGTTCCTTGTCGGGGTCCTGGCCGAGCCGGGTGGTGGGGGCGTAGCCGCCGCTGACGCCGAAGTTCGGGGTGCGCTTGTCGTCGACGAACCGTTTGGGCACGGGGAGCCGGCGGGCGATCTCGACGGGGGTGGGCCGGCCGGGGTCGAGGGGGTGGAGCAGGGGCGGTGTCCCGCGCCGGGGGCGGCCGGGGCCGCGGCGGGCGAGGGTCTCGGTGGTGGGCACGTCGCCGAGCCGTTCGCCGAGCCACTCGGGCGAGGGGTCGAAGGCGACGGACGGTTCGGGGGTGGCGGGTTTGCCGCGCAGGGCCCTGATCTCCCGCAGCGCGCCGCGCAGTTGGTCGGCCATCTCGCCGGCGTCACGGAACCGGGTGCCCTCGGCGACGGTCCGGGTGGCGCGGGCGACGACGGCGTCGAAGGAGGCGGCGCCGAGTCCGGGGACGTCGTCGCGGACGGCGTAGGCGGCGAGGACGCGCAGGGTCACGCCGACGGTGTGGAGGTCGTTGGCGAGGGTGAGTTCGCCGCCGAGTTCGGGGGCGTGGAAGCCGGGGGTGACGTGCAGGGCCGGTTCGGTGCGGCCGGCCTCGCGGACGCCGCCGAGGTCGATGACCTTGACGCGGTCGCCGACGTGCACGACGTTCGACGGCTTCATGTCGCCGTAGAAGCTGTCCCGGTCGTGCAGGTGGGCGAGGGCGCCGAGGAGCTGGATGCCGTAGGCGGCGACGTGTTCGATGTCGAGGCTCTCGCGGCCCCGGCGGACGGCGTCGACGACCGACTGCAGGGTGTGGTCGCCGACGTCCTCCATGACGATGTGGCCGCCGGTGAGTTCCTCGGACGGCAGGAAGTCTCGGATCTGCACGATGTTCGGGTGCCGGGTGGCGATGAGGGTGCGGCGTTCGAGGGCGGCGAGGGCGGCGCTGTCCTGGCCGTAGCGGTCGCGGAGGGTCTTGACGGCGACGAGGTCGTCGAGGTGGGTGTCCTCCGCGAGGTACACCCAGCCCTGGCCGCCGCGTGCGACGGGCCCTTTGATCAGGTACTGCCCGCCGACGGTGTCGCCCGCGCCGAACTCGGGCCGCATGGCCTGCGCGGTACCGCACTCCGGGCAGTACTGCCGGTCGGGCCGTCCGTCGAGCACGGGGATCGTGGCGCCGCAGTCGGGGGCGCGGCAGCGCTGGGCCTGTTCGGCGATGTGGGCGCCGTCGGCGAGCCGCTCCTCGGGGGTGCGCGGGCTGCGCGCGGGCAGCCCGAGCAGGACGTCGGGTCCGTACGGGGCCTCGCCCAGGGAGGGAAGCGCGGGCGCGCCGGGGCGGCGCCCGCAGTGACCGCAGTACCCGGTGCTCCCCACGATCCCGGGGCAGTCGGCCCCGGTGAGCCGCCGGTGCGGGCACGGGCGCGGGCGGGACGTCATGCGGGGCCTCCCGGGTGGGGCGACTGGAGGTCGGTGACCAGGGAGCGCAGGGCGGCCAGGCGGGTTCCGGGGTCGGTGATCGTCGTGAGGGAGCGGCGGCGCAGGACCAGGGGTTCGACCGTGGCGGTGTGGTGCGGGAGCGAGGCCGGGTCGAGGACTCCCGCCTCCCGGGCGAGCCGGGCCTCTCTCTCCTCGGCGCGGGCCAGGAGGCGGTCGGCGTGGGTGAGGAGGGCCGGTTCGAGGACGTGGTCGCGGATCTCGGGCCAGCCGGGGGCCTCGCTGCTGCGGAAGACGAGCAGGAGCCGCAGTCCGGACTCGGCGAGCCGGCCGAGCAGCAGGGCGAGCCGGGCGGGGTCGCGGGCCTCGTCGACGGCGTCCACGAGCAGCACGCGGGCGTGCCCTTCGGGCGGGGCGGCGGGGCGCGGGCCGTCGCCGAGCAGCCAGGCGCGGGTGGCGGGCCAGTGTCCCGGGGCGAAGGTGAGGGCGCGGCCGAGCAGCCGTTCGACGAGGCGCTCGCGGGAGGCCTCGGCGGGCCGGTGCACGAGGTCGGCGAGGTGTTCGAGGTGGTGCAGGGTGCGGGCGCGTCCGCTGCCGCGGGCGACGACACTGACCTTGACGGGCGCGGCGCCGGGGTCGGCCAGCCAGGCGCGGGTGCGCCGGTCGAAGCCGGGGTCCCAGGCGCCGGGTGCGGCCAGTTCCCGTACGGGGGCGGCGAGTTCGGCGATGCGGGCGACCGGGACGAGGTAGGAGAACGCGAGGACGTTGTCCTCGGGGAGCGGCTCGTCGAGGTCGCCGCGCCAGCTGACGATCAGGCCGACGACGACGGGGTCTCCGTCCGGGGACAGCGTCCAGGCGCCGGCTCCGCTGAATCCCCGGCGGACGACCTCTCGGCGGTGCCGGGCGTCGATCTGGACGAGGGAGCCGCGCAGTCCGGCGACGCGGCCGGTGAGGGTCATGCCGTCGTCGAAGCGCTCGGCGTAGCCGGTCGCCCGGACGGGGAGCCCGGCGGGGATCGTGGTGGACAGCCGGGCGGGCCGGGCCTCGGGGCGCGGGCTGTCCAGGCGCAGCACGGCGAGGTCACGGCTGGGGTCGGTGTGCCGGTCGTCCACCCAGCCGTCGTCCCGTACGCGGGCGGCGACGGAGGGCACGGCGGGGTTCTCGGGGAATTCGGCCCAGATCGCCGCGTGGGGGTCCGTGACGACGTGGGCGCAGGTGAGCACGGTGCGCGCGTCGACGAGGACCCCGGCGCCCAGAACGGCGCCCGCCGCGTCCCCCGGCCGCAGGCGCACCCGCCAGTCCGCAGCCAACTCAGCCATCGTCTTCACGCTACGCACCAGGGGGCGCCCGCACTAGACTCGTGACACGCCTTCATCAGCCAAGTGCCGTACGGAAAGGCGGACTTGATGAGTGATCAGCCGGAGCCGATCGGTCTCGCGCAGGCGATCGCGGCGCTGCGCAAGGAGCTCGCGCAGGCGCAGCGGGAGGGCGCGGGCAGCGACTGGAAGTTCACGGTGGGGCAGGTGAGCGTGGAGTTCTCCGTGCAGTTCCACCGGGCCGGGGACACGGGTGCGGCGCTGAAGCTCGGGGTGGTGGAGGCGCGGCTCGGCGGCGGCGTGAGCCATGACGCGGTGCACCGGGTGCAGGTGGATCTCAAGCCGGCCCCGGGCCCGGACGGCGGGGAGCGGACGGTGGGCCGCTAGGTCCTGTCCGGAGTTCCCCGTCGTTCGCGCGGAGCGCGGGCGCAGCGGCGGTCGGTGCGTGCCCTCGGTGTGCGGCGTCCCAGGTCATGTGGCGGAGCCACCTGTCCTGGGACGCCGTGCGGCGAGGGTGCGTGCCGGGCGTCGGGGCGCAGACGGGGAGCTCCGGACAGGACCTGAGCCCACCGCCCGCTCCCCCGTTCCTCTCGTGCCGAGAGGGCTCAGCTTCCGCAGTGGAAGCGGGCCTCGCCCCAGTCGGCGTGGTCGTTGCCGTTGCCGTCGCCGCCGTCCCCGACGACGAGGTCGACGTACTTGGCGCCGCTGACGTCGGCGGTGAGCGACCAGGCGCTGTCGCTCGCCTTGAGGACGGGCGACTTCACCTTCTCCGTGCCGTCGGCCAGGACCGAGAACTGCACGGTGCCGCGGGTGGTCTGCACGTCGTCGACGCCGACCTGCGCGGTGACGGAGGTGCACTGTCCGCCGAGGTAGTAGCGGACCTTGGCGGGGGCGTGCGTGCCGAGCCCCTTCGCGTAAGTGACGCCGCCGATCTTGAGCGGGGTGCCGTCACCCTGCCCCTGCTCCCCGTTGGACAGGTCCTTCTCGACCGGCCCCCAGCCGTTCTCGGCACTGGTCCAGTCGAGGTCGCTGGCGTACGTGTCCGTGGTGGGCGGCGGCGGCAGGGTCCGCACCGAGGCGACCGCGTCGAGCGTGCGGCCGGCGCCGGCGACCTGGTACGCGGCCTGCGCGGTCAGCCGGTAGGGCTCGTACGGGGCGTCGGCGGGCGGGGTGACCTGCCAGGTGGCGGTGGTCTTCGCGCCGGGGGCCACCGGGTCGAGGGCGACGGGTCCGGTGGGCTCGGCCTTCCAGCCCTCGGGCAGGCCGAGGGTGACGGTCGCGCCCTGGATCTGCTCGGCCTCGTAGTTGGTGAAGGTGGCGGTGACCTTGTTGGGCTGTCCGGGCTCCAGGGTTCCGGCCGCGGCGAGGTCGAGCGTGGCGCAGGCGGCCTTCTCCTTCGCCGGGCCGAGGTCGGTCACCGTGAAGTCGTCGAGGACGAAGTCGGCGCCGTCGGGGGCCGAGGACAGCTTGCGCAGGCCGGTCCAGGTGTCGCCGCAGCCGGCGGTGACGGTGGTGCTGAAGCGGCCGGACGTGCGCTGCTGCCCGATGGGGACGGCGGCGGTCTCGACGGCGTCCTCGCCGCGGTCGTAGCCGCTGACCCACCGGTAGGCGTCGGCGTGGCTGGACTGGTAGGCGAAGTCGACCTTGTAGGTGTGGCCGTCCTTCAGGGGGACGGTCGCGGGTGAGGTGCGGTAGACGACGCCGTCGTTCTCCTCGTGCGACTTGAGGGACTCGCCGCCCTCGATGACGTCGTCGACGAGCTTCCCGTTCCAGCCGGCCTGGGTGTACGGGGCGTGCTTCTGGGCGATGTGGGTGCGCGGGTCGGTGGTACCGCCCGCGTCGCCCTTGTCGAAGGGGCCCCAGCCCTGGTCGACGTCCTCGAAGTCCTCGTGGACGACGGTTCCGGCCTGCGCGGTGGGCGCGTTGCGGACGACGCGGACGTCGTCGGCGCGGACGGCGGTGCCCTGCGCGTCGGCCGCGGCATTGATCTTCAGGACGGCCGAACCGCTCGCGGGCGCCGTGAAGTTCACCTTCACCCGCTGCATGTTCGTGCCGCTCCAGTCGCTGGCCGCCATGGTGTTCGGCAGCGTGGAGCGGTCCACGGACGCGGACTCGCCCGCGATCGCGAGCGTGGTGTGCCGGCCGGCGCCGGGGGCGACCTCGATCCACGCGGAGGCCGTGTACCGCTTGCCGGGTTCGAGGCCGGTCAGGTGCTGGGCGACGCCGGCCTCGGGCTTGCCGGTGAGGCGGGCGCTGTTGCGGCCGTGGTCGTCGGTGTGGCGGGCGACGGCGCCTTCCGCGTCCCAGCCGGTGAGCTTCGCGTCGTTGAAGCCGGGGTCCTTCAGGCCGGTGCCCTCACCCCAGGCGGGGTCGCCGGCGGCGGGGGTGGCACCGTCCGGGTAGAGGACGTACGGCTGTCCGGCCTCGGCCTTGAGCGTGATCTTCCCGTCGGCGTCGGTGCGGACGGTGCCGGTCTTCACGCGCCCGTTGTCGGTGAGCTTGTGGACGGTGTAGCTGCCGCGGGGCACGGTCCAGGTGCTGGTGCCGCCCTGCTTGCTGTAGTGGTACAGCTTCGTGCCGCCGTCCTTCGCGGCCCAGGGCAGCAGGTAGCGGTCCCCGTCGAGGACCTTGCGGCCGTGGTCGTAGAAGGTGCGCCTGCCGTCCTCGACGGTGCCGCGCAGTCCGCCGGTGAAGGTGATGTCGTTCCCGTCCCAGCGGGTGATCTTCTGGTGCTGGAGGAACTTGGCGGGCAGGTCGCGCTGCCAGACGTTGGCGTAGAAGTCGTTCCAGTCGTTCTCGCCGGTCCAGCCCTCGAAGTCGACGAGGGCGCTCTGGCCGAGCACCGGGTCGTTGTTCCAGACGTCCTTCTCGCTGTTGCGGATGAACCGGATGATCTTCGAGTTGAGGCCCTTGTTGGTGGCGCCTCCGTAGTCGAGGTCGTTGGCCCAGTGGGACCAGACGGACTGCCGCTCGAACTTGTCGGCCCACTCGGTGGCGAGGTTCCAGCCCTGCCCGTTGATGGCCTCGGCGGTCTTCTCGGCGATCCAGCCGTGCGTGTAGTAGACGTCGACGTAGACCGTGGTGAGGTTCTTGTCCGTCTCGTCGCGCAGCTGCTGGAAGCGGGCGGCGAGGTCGCCGCTGTTGATGTCGCGGCGCTGGTCGATGTAGTAGCTCTGGTCGAGCCAGTTCCAGCCGGGCTTCTTGGGGTCGATCAGCTGGTCGCCGAAGTGCTTGGCGACGGGGTAGGCCTCGGTGGCGTTGACGTGGACGCCGAACTCGGCGCCGTACTTCTTGCCCGCCTTGAGCAGGGTGTTGAGGTCCTTGAGGCCGCCGGCCCGCTTGTTGGTGTTGCCGCCGTAGTCGGGGTGGGCGGAGTCGTGGCCCTCGGACTGGTAGCCCTTGAGCATCGCGAACTGGCCGAGGTCGTCGGTCGCGAGCCCGATCCGCTTGACGTCGTCGAGCGTGCGCAGGAACGGGTGCTGGGCCTGGCTCGCGAAGTTGAACGGGATGTGGGTGATGACGCGGTCGGCGGTCTGCTCCCCGCCCTGGGGCGCGATCCCGATGGTGCGGAAGGCGACGGCTCCGTCCTGCCAGTCGACCGCGCCGTCGCCGTTGGCGTCGGGGGTGACGACGACCTTCGCCCACGGCAGGTTCTCGCCGGTGGCGGGGGCCGGGGCGCCGGCTCCCCGGTAGGTCCACTGGCCGGACCAGACGCCGACCCGGGTGGTGCCGTCGCTCTCCTTGCGGGCCTGGTGCCAGAAACGGGCGTCGTCGCCGTTCGTGGCGCCGCTCGGCTTGTCGTACGCGGAGTTCGACTCGACGGCGGCGGCCAGCTTGCCCGTGTTGACCAGGGCGTACGAGGCGCCGGACGCGGCGGTCTCGGCCGGGGTGGCGTCGGTGACCTTGCCGAAGACGTCGGCGGTGCGGGTCGAGTCCGGGTCGAGCCGGGTGAAGGCGGTCGCGGCCCCGCCGTCGGCGCTGCCGACGGAGACGAGGTCGTGGCCGGGGATGTCGAGGGTGCCGACGCGGAAGGCGTCGGTGTCGCGCACGGCGGTGACCTTGAAGGTCGTGGCCCGGCCGGAGACGGCGAGGGTGGCGTCGAGCTGCACGCCCGGCAGGTCGGGGAAGTCCAGGGTGTACGCGGCGCTCGCGCCCTGCACCTTCGGGGCGCCCGCGAGGCGGACCGGGTAGGCCTTGCCGTTGAGGGTGACCTCGGTGACGGCCCGGGTGCTGCCGAGCAGCCGGGACCCGTCGGCCACGTTCTCGTACGACAGGACGCGGGGGAAGTCCTCGGCCACGGTGACCCGCAGCTGAGCGGAGGCGAGGACGAGTCCGGCGGGGGCGGGGTCCGGCGGCTCGACGGCCAGGGCCGGCGACGCGAGGGCGATGCTCAGGGCCGCCGCCAGGACCAGGGCGTGGGTGGCGCGAGATCTTCGGGACATGACGCCTTGGGTATCCGCGCACCGCCGGGCGGGTCAACGGCGCGGGCCGCCGGGCGGGCCCGCAGTCCAACAACTGGCTCCCGTAAGTCCAAGCCGGGTGGCCGATGCCGGGCTCTACGCGCGTCCGGGCGCGCGCGCCGGAGGTTCACGCGGTGTAATCGGAGGGATGCGTTACGCCTGATGTTGAACATTGAACTTAATCGCGCTACAGTCGAAGCACGTTGAAAGTTCAACCTTCAACAACCACTCCGGTACCACCGTGCCACCCCGTCCCCAAGGAGCACGTCATGGGCATCTTCGGCCGCAAGAACGAGACCACCGCCACCCCCGCCGCCGTCGCCACCTCGGCCGGCCCCGACCTCGCCGCGCTGACCGGCGACTACACGGTCGACCCGTCCCACACCACGCTGGGCTTCGTCGCGCGCCACGCCATGGTGACGAACGTGAAGGGCAGCTTCACCGACTTCACGGGCTCGCTCCACCTGGACGGCTCGGACCCGTCCAAGTCCACGGCCTCCTTCGACGTGCAGATGGAGAGCATCGAGACCGGCAACGCCGACCGTGACGGTCACCTGAAGAGCTCCGACTTCTTCAAGACGGACGAGTTCCCGACGATGACCTTCCGCTCGACGTCCGCCGAGTCCCTGGGCGGCGACGACTACCGCATCACCGGCGAGCTGTCGCTCCTCGGCACCACCAAGCCGCTCACCATCGACCTCGAGTTCAACGGCGTGGCGAAGGACCCGTTCGGCAACGAGCGCGTCGGCTTCGAGGGCAAGGCCACGATCCTGCGCTCCGAGTGGGGTCTGACCTGGAACGCGGCGCTGGAGACCGGTGGCGTCCTCGTCTCCGACAAGATCAAGCTGAACTTCGACATCTCGGCCATCAAGAACGCCTGAGTCCCGCGGTTTCAGTGAGTTGAGGCGGCCACGAGTTGCGTGGCCGCCAACTCGCCGTACAGGGCGTCTTTTTCGACCAGTTCGGCATGGGTCCCCTGGGCCCGCACCCGGCCGCCGTCCAGGACGACGATGCGGTCCGCGTCCACGACCGTGGACAGCCGGTGCGCGATCACCAGGACCGTCGTGTCCGGGGCGAGGTCGCGCACGACCTCCCGCAGATACTGCTCGTTGACCGCGTCCAGGTTCGCGGTCGCCTCGTCGAGCAGCAGCAGGCGGGGGCGGCGCAGCAGGGCCCGCGCGATCGCCACGCGCTGACGTTCGCCGCCGGAGAGCAGCACGCCCCGGTGGCCCACGGGTGTGTCCAGGCCGTCCGGGAGCCGGGCCACGAGATCGCCGAGGCGGGTGCGCCGTACGGCGTCCGCCAGTTCTTCCTCCGTCGCGTCCTGGGCCGCGTAGCGGAGATTGTCGCGCAGGGTGCCGGCGAGGACGGGAGCGTCCTGCTCCACGTAACCGAGCGCGCCGCGCAGGGCGCCGAGCGGCCAGTCGCGGATGTCGCGGCCACCGACCGTCAGGGTCCCCTCCTCATGGTCGTAGAACCGTTCCAGGAGCGCGAACACCGTGGACTTGCCCGCGCCCGACGGGCCGACGAGAGCCGTGAGGCCGCCGGCCGGGGCGTGGAAGGTGATGCCGTCGTGCGCGGGGGCGCGGTCCTCGTCGTAGGCGAACGTCACGTTCCTGAAGGTGACGTCCAGCGGGACGCGGGCCTTGCGCCGCGCCTTGCGCCGGGTGCGCGCCTTGACCTCCGCGTGCGCCGCGGGGTGGGTGCCGGTCGTCGGCTCGCCCGGCAGGTCCTCGATCTCCGCGATGCGGCCGAGCGCCGCCAGTCCGCTGTTCAGGCCGACCCAGCCCTCCGTCAACCGGCCGAGCGGGCCCACTAGATAGAACAGGTACAGCAGGAACGCGATCAGGGCCGGCAGGTCGAGCGCGCCGGACGCGACGCGGGCGCCGCCGACGCCGATCACGCACAGGAACGCGAGCTGCACGGACATCAGCGTCGCCACGTCCGACACCGAGGTCCAGCGCGCCACCGCCAGACCCTTGGCGTACGCGCGTCCGGCCGCTCCCGTGACGGCCGCCTCCTCGCGCTCCTCGGCGCCGTTCGCCTTCACCGTACGGAACGACTGCAGGGCCCGGTCGAGCGCCGAGCCCATCTCCCCCACCGCCTCCTGCGCCTGCGTCTGGGCCCGGCGGATGCGCGGCATCAGCAGCGCGAGCGCCATCGCGATCAGGGTGAGCACGAGCAGAGTCACGCCGAGCAGCACCAGGTCCATGACGCCCATGAAGATCACGGTGCCGACGAGGGTGAGGGCGCCGGTCGCGGACTCGACGAGGCTGCGGGACAGGACGGTGCGCAGCAGGGTCGTGTCACTGGTGGCCCGGGTGAGGAGGTCGCCGGGGGTCAGACGGTCGACGGCCGCGACCTTGAGCCTCAGCATCTTCGCGACCAGGCGTTCCCTGGCTCCGCGTACGACGCTCTCGCCGGTCCGGGCCATCAGATAGGTGCCGGTCGCGGTCAGCGCGGCGCCGGCCGCGACGATCAGGGTGAGCAGGAGCAGGGCGGGGGCGGCCGACCGGTTCTCCGCGAAGGCCTGGACGGCGTACTTGGCCGTCAGGGGGATGGCCAGGCCTGCGGCGTCGCCGGCCAGCGCGAGGAGACCTCCGGTCAGGAGTGTGCGGAGGTGGGGGCGGGCGTATGTGAGGAGGCGGCTGGGTTGTGCGGGCACGTTTGCGGTCTCCTCGCGCCGTGGGTCGTCCGGTTCGTGGGTGGGTGACGCGTGCGTCGTGGCTGGTCGCGCAGTTCCCCGCGCCCCTGACGGGCGCACTTCGTGCGGCCCCAGGTGCGCGCTCGACGACGGCGGGCTGGGTAAATCAGCCCCTCCGGCGTTTGAGGAGCGGGGGCCGGGGCGGAGCCCCTGGGGTCAGTGTGGGCTCCGGCTCACCGTCATCAGGGGGCGGTACTCGTCCAAGGTCGCGGCCTCGCCGACGAGTTGGGCGTCGGCCTCGATCCAGGCGTGCGGAGCGAAGGGCGGGGCCGCGCGGACGCCCGCGTGCCAGACGGGCCACGTCCCCGACAAGCGGCACAGCAGGGCGACGGCGACGGAGCGCGGCAGGCACCCGTACCACCCCGCGCACCGCCGGCTCGTCGCCACGACGGACTCGTACGCGGCGAGCGCCGTGGCATGGGGCGCGGGCCGCGCACCCCGGCTGAGGAACGTGAGGACGCGGCGCAACCGGTCGGGCCGCAGCCGGGCCACGAGCAGGGCCACGCCGACGACGGCCCGGGTCCGCAGCCCGCGCGCACCACCCCCGGGCATCGTCATCTCGGTGCTCACGGCGTCGCCATCCGCGCGTCGACGAGCTGCCGGGACAGCGCGGCGACGTCCGCCTCGGCCCGCTCCCGCTCGACCTCGAACTCCGCGATCAGCCGGTCCACGACCTCCGGCGCGGTGAGCCCTTCGGCGAGCGCGCTGACGACGAGCGTCCCGGACTCGTTCAACTGCCAGTAGGTTCCGGAGCGTTGGTCGAGGAGCACGCCCCCGAAGTCGGTCGCGGTGACCGAGATGCCGTCTCTGAGCTTCACGGGGTGAGCGCCTCTCTGTGTGCGGCGGGGATGTCGGTCGCGCGCAGCCACATCTCGCAGGCGACCGTCGAGTCGATCGAGTGCCGGGTGTGCAGCGGCGAGTACGGGTCTGCGGCGAGTGCGTCGAGCCGGGCCGGGTCGACGAGGCCGAGCGCGGCGAGCCGCGAGGTGCCGGGCTCCCACAGCCGGCGGAGCTCCCCGGCGTGCCGGACCAGGCCCTGGACCGTGTCGCTGCCCATGTGGTCCTTGGTGGTGCGGTCCAGCAGTGGCGCGGGCACGACCCCGCGCACGGCCTCGGCGAGCAGCGGCTTGTAGCGCGCGGGGTAGATCCGGTCAGTGAGGCGCACGGCGAGGGTGGCCTCGATGACGTGGTCGGCGTACAGGGGCGCGGCGACGGGCAGCCCGAGGCCGAGCCCGTACTCCTCCATGGCCTGGAAGTGCCGGGCTCCCATGCGCAGGGTGTCGAGGTCGAGGTGGCGGCCGGGGCGCGGGGCGAGGGGTTCGGCGTCGGCGGCGGCCGTGCGGAAGGCGTCGCGGACGAGGTCCCGGGCGTCGGCGGTCAGCCAGGGCGGCAGCGACTGGCGCACGCTCCAGGAGAGCTGGGGTGTGCGGGAGGTGGGCAGGACGTCGTCGGTGACGGCGTCGGCGAGCCAGGCGCGAAAGGAGCCCCGGCCGATGAGGGCGCGGGCGGTCGCGGCGAGCGGCCAGCCGAGCTGGTGGCGCACGGCGCCGATACGGTTCCAGGCGGCGAGCGGGTGGCGGGGCAGCAGGTCCCCGGCGACCGTCGGCAGCGCCATGAACAGTTCGTCGCCGCCGTACCCCGTGATGTGGCACTCGGAACCGCGGGCCGCGGCGAGCGCGAGCAGCATCCGGACCCGGGCCCGCCCGGAGGCGCCGGGCTGCGGTTCGTCCCCGGGGAGGTCGGCGGGGGCGGCCAGGATCTCGCTCACCCCCGCGTAGAAGAGGGGTACCTCGTCGCCGGGCACGATCTCGTGGGAGAGACCGGCGGGGCGCTCGGCGCGGGCGAGTTCGACGGCGCGCAGGGCCCAGGTCTCGTCCTCGGCGTGGCTCTCGCGGGAGGCGACGGTCAGCAGGGACAGGTCGGCCGGTCCGGCGCGCCGGGTGAGGAAGGCGAGGGACGTGGAGTCGAGGCCGCCGGAGAGTTCGCAGCTGACCCGGGAGCGGCCGGACACATGGGCGCGTACGGAGCGGTCGAGCGCGTCGCCGAGCCGCTCGGCCCCTTCGGCCATGGGCAGTTCGGCTTCCGGCGCGTGCCACCAGCGCCGGGTGGCACGGCTGCCGTCGGCGCGCAGCACGAGGGCGTGCGCGGGGTCGGTCTCGGTGAGGCCGCGCCAGACGGGCCGGCTGCTGAGCGGGTGGGGCAGGAAGTCGAGGAGGCGCAGGGCGAGCGCGGTGTCGTCGAGTGCGGCGCCGGTGAGGTGGGCGAGCACGGCGGGACGGTCGGAGACGAGCGGGAACGGCCCGCCGGTGGCGTACACCCGGCGCAGTCCCGACGCGGTGCCGCGCACCCATGTCTCGCCCCCCATGCGGGAGATGACGTGGTGCACGCCGGGCAGGCGTCGGGCGAGGCGGTGGTGGAGCTCCGCGTTGTCCCGGGCGGCGGCCAGGTCCCGTGCGAGGTCCGGGACGGGTGCGGGGCCGATGACGACGACGGCGTCCGCTCCGCGCCGCGCGTCGCTGACGCGGCGCAGGCGGGAGCGGACGATCACCCAGGGGCGTCCCGACGGATGGCGGAACACCTGCCCGGGTGTTCCGTCGTCGTCGACCGACAGGGGGTGCCGTTCGCCGGAAGCGGTGGCGAGAGCGGCGCCGGACGTGGCCGGCCGCCCGGCCGTCGCCTGTCCCTCGGGGGTGTCCGGGAGAACGGCGAAGCAGTCGCGCAGGTGGGGCGGCTGTTCGGGGCGGGCGGGCTGCATCGTCACCTTTCCTCGGCGGTCCCGGTCGGTCGTGGGTGCGCTGTCACGCGGTGCGTCGGACGGATCGTCAGACGAGGCGGCGGGACCAGAACTCCTTGAGGGGGCCGACGAAGTAGCCGGCGGTCACCTTGGTGAAGTCGCCCTGCTTGACCATCGCCGGAGCGACGTAGCCCTTCTTCGCGATCTCGGTCTTCTTCTCCATCGACCGTTCCTCCATCTCACTCGTGTGTGTAACGGATGTGATTGGTGTGCAGCGTGTGAACGCCACGACCATCATTGCCAGTCCGTGAGCGTTCATGCACCCAACGCGATCGTTCTGGAGAGATGACCTGATCGTTTCGCGACGGAGCCCGACTTGTCGCGAAGAGGGGCGGGAAGTCGGGGCGGAGGGACAGGTACCGGGGTGGGGTTCGCGCCAGTGGGGGGTGCGCGGGGGCGGGACATGGGATGCTGCCGCCCGTGCCCGAACCGATCATCACCGCCGCCGAGGTGCGGCGGGCCGTCCTCGATCCGGAGGCGGGACCCGAGCCCTACATACTGAGCGGCGCCCGCGTCGAGGGCGCCCTGGCGCTGGACGGCGCCGAGATCAGGCGGCTCGTCCGCTTCGAGGGGTGCCGGTTCGACGGGCCACTGACGCTGGAGGGCGCCACCACCCTCGCGTTCACGGTCACGGAGTGCACGCTGCCGTGCTTTCACGCCCCGACGGCCCAGATAGCCGGCCGGCTCGACCTGCGCGGCTCCACGATCAACGGCGGGGACCGGCGCGGCGCCGTGAACCTCGTCCACGCGCACATCGCGGGCGGACTGCGGCTCGACCGCGCGCACCTCGTGTCGCCGGAGGGGCTCGCCCTGAACGGGGGCGGACTCGTGATGCAGGGCGGGGTGTTCTGCGAGGACGGCTTCCTCGCGCACGGCCGGATCGCCCTGCCGGGCGCCGAGATCACCGGCGGGCTGTGGATGCACGGGGCGCGGATCGTGATGCCGGACCCGAACGAGATCGCGTTCCTCGGGGACTCGCTGCGGGCGTCGACGGTCCGTATGAACCAGGGCTTCCGGGCCGATGGACGGATCCGGCTGCGCGGGGCGCGGATCGACGACCTGCTCTCCTTCCACGAGGCCGAACTCCTAGGCGTCGGAGCGTCGTTGATGTGCGTCGGCGCCCAGATGGAGGCGCTCGACCTGCGCATGGCCCGCCCGGCGGCCGGCGCCGTGAACCTGCGCAACGCACGGGCGACCCGGCTCCAGGACCGCCCCCGCACCTGGCTCGGCCCGCTGTACCTGGACGGACTCACGTACGACTGGCTGGAGTCGACGGCGCTCACCCAGCGCGAGGACTGCACCGACCGCCTGACCTGGCTGCACCTCCAGCCGGACTACGTCCCGCAGCCGTACGAGCAACTCGCCGCCCACTACCGGAGGTTGGGCCACGACGACGAAGCCCGCCGCGTCCTGCTCGTGCGGGAGCGGCGGCGGCGCGCGACGCTGGGGCCCGCGGGACGGATCTGGGGCGGGCTGCTCGACGCCACGGTCGGCTACGGCTACCGCCCCTGGCTGGCCGGAATCTGGCTGGCTCTGCTCACGATGCTCGGCGCGCTGGTGTTCCGCGCGCACACGCCCGTGCCGAACAAGCAGGGCGAGGGGCCGCCGTTCCACCCCGTCGCGTACGCCCTCGACCTGCTGGTCCCGGTGGGCGGGCTCGGCCAGCGGGACGCGTGGCACTGGGACCGGCCCTGGGTGCAGAACCTGGCGTACGCGATGATCGCCATCGGCTGGATCCTGACCACGGCCGTCGTCGCGGGCGTGACCCGCACCCTGAACCGCACCTGAACCCGCACCGCACCCCGGAGGACCCGCTTGCACCCCGAGACCACGACCCTGCGCCGCGCCGAACCGGCCGACGCGCTCCCCGCGGCCGAGGTGTGGCTGCGCTCCTTCACCGCCGCCCTGCCGACCGTGCGCCGTGCGCACGACGACGACGGGGTGCGCGGCTGGTTCACGCACGTCGTCGTGCCGCACCACGAGACCTGGGTGGCCGTCGAGGAGGGCGGCGCGGTGGCGGGCCTGATGGTGCTCGACGGCGGCGAGCTCGACCAGCTGTACGTGGACCCGGACCGGCAGGGACGCGGACTCGGCGGACGCCTGCTCACCCTGGCCAAGGAGCGGCGCCCGGACGGGCTCGACCTGTGGACGTTCCAGGTGAACGCGCGGGCCCGGGCCTTCTACGAGCGGCACGGCTTCGTGGCCGCCGAGTGGACGGACGGCGAGCGCAACGAGGAGCGGGAGCCCGACGTCCGCTACACCTGGCAGCCCGCCATGTGAACCGGGTCACACAGCGCGCCGTGATGTCACGAATCGGGGGCCGCCACCGGTCCCCGTAGTGAGCACTCACGGGAGGCGCGCTTCATGACGGAGAGCACTACGGGGAGCACGACGGGCAGCACGACGAGGAACTCCGCGCGGGACGCGGGGGCGGGCGAGCGGATCGCCGACTGGGCGGACGGCAGGCTCGGGGTGTACGGCCTCGGGCGGAAGTACCTGCGCAAGGTGTTTCCCGACCACTGGTCGTTCATGCTGGGCGAGATCTGTCTCTACACCTTCGTCGTCCTGATCCTCACCGGCGTCTATCTGACCCTCTTCTTCCATCCGTCGATGAACGAGGTGGAGTACCACGGCAGTTACGTGCCGCTGAACGGCATCCGGATGTCGGAGGCGTACTCCTCCACCCTGGACATCAGCTTCGACGTGCGGGGCGGGCTGCTGATCCGGCAGATCCACCACTGGGCGGCGCTGATCTTCGTCGCGGCGATGTTCGTGCACATGATGCGGCACTTCTTCACGGGCTCGTTCCGCAAGCCGCGCGAGGTCAACTGGGTGTTCGGCTGGCTGCTGCTGTTCCTCGCGCTGTTCGAGGGGCTGCTCGGCTACTCGCTGCCGGACGACCTGCTGTCCGGTGCCGGGATGCGGCTCATCGAGGGGATGACCCTGTCCGTGCCGGTCGTCGGCACGTACCTGTCGTTCTTCCTCTTCGGCGGGGAGTTCCCCGGGCACGACGTCGTGGCCCGCTTCTACTCGATCCACGTCCTGCTGCTGCCGGGCGTCATGGCGGCGCTCGTCGTCCTCCATCTGATCCTGGTCTTCTACCACAAGCACACCCAGTTCGCGGGTCCCGGGAAGACCGAGCGGAACGTCGTGGGCCAGCCGTTCTTCCCCGTCTACGTGGCGAAGGCGGGCGGCTTCTTCTTCCTCGTGTTCGGCGTCGTGGCGCTGATCGCGGCGGTCGCGTCGGTCAACCCGGTCTGGCTGTACGGCCCGTACCGCCCCGACCAGGTGTCCACGGGCGCGCAGCCCGACTGGTACCTCGGGTTCGCGGAGGGGCTGGTCCGGGTGATGCCCGGCTGGGAGATCACGCTGGGCGGCCACACGCTGGTCCTCGGCATCCTGATCCCGCTGCTCGCCTTCCCCCTGTGGCTGGTCCTGATCGGTGTCTATCCGTTCTTCGAGTCGTGGATCACCGGGGACCGGCGCGAGCACCATCTCCTGGACCGGCCCCGCGACCGCCCGGTCCGCACGGGCCTGGGCGTGGCCTGGCTGACCGGCTTCCTTGTGGCGCTCGCGGCCGGCGGCAACGACCTGTGGGCCACGCACTTCCATCTCTCGGTGAACGCCATCACCTGGACCGCGCGCGTCCTGCTGATCGCCGGCCCGGTGCTCGCCTTCGTCGTCACGAAGCGGATCTGCCTGGGCCTCCAGCGCCGCGACCGCGACAAGGTCGAGCACGGCCGCGAGACCGGCCGCGTCCGGCGCCTCCCGCACGGCGAGTACGTCGAACTCCACGAGCCCCTCTCCCCGTCCGAGCGTTTCCGCCTGACGAGTCACGAACAGCCCGTACCCCTGGAGCCGTCCTCGGCCGAGGACGAACACGGGGTACGACGCCGGGTGCGGCGGGCCGTGCGGGTGCGGGTCGCGCTGTCGCGGTGGATGTACGGGCCGGGGTCCCAGATCCCGAAGGCGGGTGCGCGGGGCGGTGGTTCAGAAGCCGCCGCCGAAGTCGCCGCCCCCTCCGAAGTCTCCGCCGCCCCCGAAGTCGCCGCCGCCTCCGAAGTCCCCGAAGTCGCCGGAGGAGAAGTCGGCTCCTGAGTAGTCGCCGCCCGCGGCCGGGTCGAAGTCGCCGTAGCCGGAGCCGTAGCCGGCCGCGTAGGCGGGGCTCGCCATCATCGAGCCGAGCATCGTGCCGACGAGGAGGCCGGGGAGCATGCCGCCGCCGAAGTAGCCGCCGGCCCAGGGACCGTAGGCCGGGCCCGCGTCGTAGTAGGGACGGCGCTCGCCGGTGCCCGCGTCGACGGTGCGGACCAGGGGTTCGGCGCCGTCGGCGAGGCGGGCCGCGTCGGCGGCGCAGACCGGGACCTCGCGGGGCGAGCCGCCGGGCGGGGTCCACTCGGCGTCGGTCGTCGAGGGGCCGTGGCGCGGGTCGAAGAAGCAGGGGACGCGGCGCTCGGGCAGCGGGCGGCCCTCGCGGCGGGCGGCGAGCTGGGCGAGCGAGAAGCGCCCGTCCTCCAGAGTCTGGGTGACCGCGCGCACGTCCTCGGGGCGCTGGGCGGCGGCCATGAACTGCTTGGCCTTCTCGTACGCGTCCAGGCCGCGCTCGTAGTCGGCGCGCATCGCGTCGTCGGCGCCCGCCTCGGCGGGGTGGAAGTCGAGCCGGTCCAGTTCCTCGCCGAAGGCGGTGATGTCCTCGTCGACGACGACCCGGAGCTTGTCCAGGGCCTCGCGCCGCTCCTGCTCGCGCCGCTTGCGGTTGCGCCGGGTGACCGCGTAGACGCCCGCGCCGCCGGCCACGACGACCGCGCCGACGCCGATCAGGGCCCCGGCCGACACTCCGTCGTCGCCGCCCGCGGCCCAGGAGTCGGGCGCGGAGCCGGTGGCGGTGCGGACAGCGACATCCACGAAGTCATTCAGCTGCTTCGCGGCGGGTCGCTCGTCCTGCACGCTTCCGGTCAGATGACGCACGGCTTCGTTGGACATGACCTGGTGGTCGGCGCGGGCGTCGAAGGCGTCACCGAGGCGCACCCCGTAGACACCGACGATCCCGGTCTTCGTGCGCAGGTCCGTGAACAGGGCCTGCTGGGGGAAGTCGGCGGGCAGCACGGCCACCATCACCGGCTTGTCGGCGTCCTTGATACGGGTGGTCAGGCGGTCGACGTCGGCCTTGCTCAGCGTGCCGGAGGCGGCCGGGTCGACGTAGACGGGGCTCTTCTCCAGGGCGTCGGCCACCGTGGAGACGTCGCTCGCTGCGGTCGCCGTGGGCGCCACGGCGAGCGTCGCCCCGAGGGCGAGGAAGGTGGCGGCGAGGGCCGCTGCGAAGGGCCTCATACCTCGACGCTAACCCACTCGGGCCATGTGCGAGGGATGAGGCCCCGACGCCTGTACCGCTGCCGGTGCGGCTACTCGACGGGCTCGACGCCGGCGCGCAGCAGACCGTACGTGTACGCGTCCTCCAGGGAACCCCACGAGGCGGCGATCACGTTCTCGGCGACGCCGACCGTGGACCACTCGCCGGCGCCGTCCGTCGTGGTGATCAGGACGCGGGTCGTGGACTCGGTGCCGTGCTTGCCCTCCAGGATGCGGACCTTGTAGTCCACGAGCTCCAGCTTGGCGAGCTGCGGGTAGATGCGCTCCAGGCCGACGCGCAGGGCGCGGTCCAGGGCGTTGACCGGGCCGTTGCCCTCGGCCGTGGCGACGATGCGCTCGCCCTTGGCCCACAGCTTCACGGTCGCCTCGTTGGCGTGGCTGCCGTCGGGGCGGTCCTCGACGATGGCGCGCCAGGACTCGACGCGGAAGTAACGCCGGGCCCGGCCCTCGGCCTCCTCGCGCAGCAGCAGTTCGAAGGAGGCGTCGGCTGCCTCGTACGTGTAGCCCTGGAGCTCGCGCTCCTTGACCCGCTCCACGACGCGGCCGACGAGCTCGCGGTCGTCGGAGATGTCGACGCCGAGCTCCTTGCCCTTGAGCTCGATGGAGGCGCGCCCGGCCATGTCGGAGACGAGCATCCGGATGCGGTTGCCGACCAGCTCGGGGTCGATGTGCTGGTAGAGGTCCGGGTCGACCTTGATCGCGGAGGCGTGCAGTCCGGCCTTGTGGGCGAACGCGGAGACGCCGACGTAGGGCTGGTGCGTGGACGGGGTCAGGTTCACGACCTCGGCGATGGCGTGCGAGATGCGGGTCATCTCGCGCAGCGCGCCCTCGGGCAGGACCTTCTTGCCGTACTTGAGCTCCAGGGCGGCGACGACCGGGAAGAGGTTGGAGTTGCCGACCCGCTCGCCGTAGCCGTTGGCGGTGCACTGCACGTGGGTGGCGCCGGCGTCGACGGCGGCCAGCGTGTTGGCGACGGCGCAGCCGGTGTCGTCCTGGGCGTGGATGCCGAGGCGGGCGCCGGTGTCGTCGAGGACGGTGTGGGTGATCGCCTGGACCTGGGCGGGCAGCATGCCGCCGTTGGTGTCGCACAGGACGACGACGGCCGCGCCGGCCTCGTGGGCGACCCGTACGACGGACTTGGCGTACTCGGCGTTGGCGCGGTAGCCGTCGAAGAAGTGCTCGCAGTCGACGAAGACGCGGCGGCCCTGCTCGACGAGGTGGGAAACGGTGTCGCGGACCATCTCCAGGTTCTCTTCGAGGGTGGTGCGCAGGGCGAGCTCGACGTGCCGGTCGTGCGACTTGGCGACGAGCGTGATCACCGGGGCGCCGGACTCCAGGAGGGCCCGCACCTGGGGGTCCTCGCTCGCCTTGGCGTTCGCGCGGCGGGTGGAGCCGAAGGCGACGAGCTGGGCGTGCTTGAAGGTGATCTCCTTCTGGGCGCGGGCGAAGAACTCCGTGTCCCGCGGGTTGGCACCGGGCCAGCCGCCCTCGATGAAGCCCACACCGAAGTCGTCCAGGTGTCGCGCGATGGTCAGCTTGTCCGCGACGGTGAGGTTGATGCCCTCGCGCTGCGCGCCGTCGCGCAGCGTCGTGTCGAAGACGTGGAAGGAATCGTCGAGTTCACCGGCGGACTCGCCGGCGTGTTCGCTCGGGCTGCTGCTCATGCTGATCTGGCTCCTGTATGGGATCTCGGTCTACCGGAATGACCGGCTCCACCGTCCATCTATGATCCCTCGCGCTCTCCGCCTGGCTGGGTGTGGGCCAGAAACAGAAAAACCTCTCGCGGGTGCGAGAGGTCTGCGCGCGGGTCTGAGGACGACGGTGTCCGCCTGTACCGGGTCGTACGAGGCGGTCACTGCGGACCGGCGCGCCTGCTGCCAATAATCATGGCGAACGAGAGCACGGCGGCAGTCTGCCACAGCCCCGGCGGGGCCCGGGGCGTGGTCTCACGATGCGGTCAGATGTCCCGGTTTTCAGACGTCTCGGTGCTTCGTGCGCGGGCCAGCTCGGCGAACGTGGCGAGCCAGTGGTCGGTCGCGAAGTCGCCGCGCTCGACGGCGGGCAGACCCGCGGCGAGGTGGGCGTCGGCGGCCTCGGCGAGCCGGGCGCGGGCCTTCCCCTCGGGCAGGGCCGCCGCGATGTCGCGCAGGGCGGCGGCGCGGGACAGGGCGAGGCCGAGCAGATGGCCGATGTGCGGGTCGGTGGGGTCGGAGACCACGGGCACGTCGAGCAGCGGGCAGGGCGCGCCCGCGCCGAGCCCGGGCAGGAACCGGTCGAACCACGCGGCGAACTCGTCGGGCCCGAGCACCCGGCGCATCGCGTCCGCCTCGCTCAGCGCCGGCGACAGGAAGTCCTGGCCCGAGGGCTCCCAGTGGGCGGGCGCGTCGTGATCCCCGGCGAACCAGTCGCGCAGCCGGTCGCGTACGGCCTCCAGCGTGGCGTCGGCGAGGCCCGCGGCCGCTCCCGTGTCGAGGATCAGGCCGAGCGAGAACGCGCTGTTGGTGTGGATGCCGTGCCGCACGGGGTACGTGGCCTTGCCGAGCCAGTCCGTGAGGAGCCGCTCCACGGCGGTGACGGCCGGGGCGAACGCGTCGGCCCAGCGGGTGCCGCGGCACTCGGCGGCCAGCGCGGTCAGCCAGGCCCAGCCGTAGGGGCGCTCGAACCCGGGGTGCGCGAGGAGGTAGTCGGCCTCGGTCCGGAGGTGCTCCGGGGTCAGATGGGCGTCGAGGGCGCTCAGGTCGGTGCCGGTGGGGATTTCGCCCCTGTTGTGGAGGCGGACGAGGAGCCAGTGCATGTGCACGGCCGAGTGCCAGTCGTAGGCGCCGTAGAACGCGGGGTGGAGGGTGCGGGGGGTGGTGTCCTCGGTGGGGGCCGCGACCAGGTGGGCCGGGAAGTTGGGGTATGCGCGGACGATGTTGGCGGTGGCCAGCCGGGCGGTTGCCTCCGGCGTGAGCATGTCTTGTCCTCTCGGGGTGGCGGATCCTCGTCTGCGGGGTGGTGGCTCGTTGCCGGGTGCGGGTGCGTCGTGGCTGGTCGCGCAGTTCCCCGCGCCCCTGAAATGCATGGCGCTTCGCGCCGCATTTCCCCGATGGGGCGCCGCCCCGATGGAGATCGCGCACGAAGTGCGCATCTCCAGGGGCGCGGGGCTGTGCCCGATCAGCGACTCCGTCGCGGGGCGCGACCGGCTGGCCCCTGGGGCGCACGAAGTGTGCCTTCCAGGGGCGCGGGGAACTGCGCGACCAGCCCCCACCGGGCGGCACCCGGCGAACCGTCAATGCGTGGCACCCTCGGTGGCCACCAAGTCGACCCTGGTCGACGCGGCCGCCAGAAGCAGAGCGCGCACCCCGGAGGCGACGACCTCCGCGGGGAGGGACGGGGACACCCCCTCCACCACCTGCTCCGGCGCCCACGGCACATGCACGAACCCGCCCCGCACCGCGGGGAACTCCGTCGCGAGAAGGTGACCGAGCCCGTAGGCGACGTGATTGCAGACGAACGTGCCGGCCGTGTGGGACAGCGCGGCCGGCACCCCGACCTCCCGCATCGCCGCGACGCACGCCTTCACGGGCAGCGTCGAGAAGTAGGCCGCCGGCCCGCCCGGCACCACCGGTACATCGATGGGCTGGGCCCCCGCGTTGTCGGGGATGCGCGCGTCGTCGACGTTGATCGCGACGCGCTCGACGGTGACACCGGCCCGGCCGCCCGCCTGTCCGAGGCAGACGACGAGTTCGGGCCGCACCTCGGTGACGGCCTCGCGCAGGGCCTCCAGCGCGGTGCCGAAGACACACGGCAGCCGCACGGCGTGGACGTCGAGCCCCTCCGGCGGCGCGGCGGCGACGAGGGAGGCCGCCTGCCAGGACGGGTTCACGGACTCCCCGCCGAAGGGTTCGAAGCCGGTGAGCAGTACTCGGGTCATGGGTCCTGGTCTCCTAGACGGCGAAGATCGCCATGATCACGGTGGAGCAGCCGAGCAGCGCGAGCCCGGTCGGCAGCTGCGCCTTGATCGGCCCGTACTGGTCCTTCAGTTCGAGGAGGGACGCCGGGACGATGTTGAAGTTGGCGGCCATGGGGGTGCAGAGCGTGCCGCTGAAGCCGGCGAGCATGCCGATGGCGAGCACGGCCGGTTCGTTGCCGTGCATCTGCTGGATGAGGACGGGCCAGCCGATCGCGGCGGTCATGACGGGGAACGCGGCGAACGCGTTGCCCATGATCACGGTGAACAGGAACATGCCGACGCAGTAGGCGATCACGGCGAAGTACTTGGAGTTGTCCGGCATGACGTCGTTGACGATCTCGCCGACCTGCGTGCCGACGCCGGCGACCGCGAAGATCGAGCCGAGGACGGCGAGCAGCTGGGGCAGCAGCAGCGCCGAGCCCATGGCCTCCAGCATCGAGCGCCCGGAGTGGATCGGCGTCGACAGCTTGCGCTCGCCGGTGACCAGCATGCCGACGATCAGCGCGGCGATGCAGCCGAGGCCGAGTCCGATGAGGGTGGCCTTGCCGGTCTCGAACAGGCCCGACTCGTCGAGGAAGGAGGCGCAGACGATGGCGACGAGCGGGATCGTCAGGGCGGGTATGAAGAGCTTGTTGCCGAGGCGCGTGGCGGAGGCCTCGCGCTGTGCGTCGGTGGTCGTGGCGGGCACGCCCTTGCCGATGAAGTTGAACCCGGCGAGGACGATCAGCGCGAGGACGGCGACGCCGAGCGGCTCGGGGGGCAGCTGGTACATGGTCGCGCCGGTCGCGACGCCGGTCCCGTAGGGGAAGGTCACTCCGAGGAGTCCCCAGAAGGCGGCGGAGGTCCAGCGCTTGGGGTTGGTGCGGTCCATGGCCATCTGCGCGGCCATGACGACGAAGACGAGCCCGATGAGCCAGTAGAGCCACTCGACCTTGATCACTTGGCGGTCTCCTTCGGCAGGGGCAGGTCGTTCTCGGCGGCGGCGAGGGCCATCTCGCGTTCCAGCTTCTTGTCGAGGAGCAGCAGGCGGGCGCCGTGGATGAAGAAGGCGCAGACGGCGAGGGGGACGGCCCACAGGGCGAGCTGGGTGGGCTCGAGTTCCTGGTGGTACGTGGAGTTCACGAAGCCGGTGATCAGCAGGATCGAGCCGATCGCGATGAAGCAGTCCTCGCCGAAGAAGAGCCCGACGGTGTCGGCGGAGGAGGAGTAGGAGCGGACCTTCTCGCGCAGCTTGTCGGGGAGCTTGGCGCCGAGCCGGCGTTCGGCGGCGGCCTCGGCCATGGGGGCGACGAGCGGGCGCACGGTCTGGGCGGGGCCGCCGAGGTTGTTGAGGCCGAAGGCGGCCGTGACCTGGCGGACCAGCAGGTAGACGGTCAGGAAGCGGCCGACGCTGAGCCGGCCGAGTTTGCCGATGAGGGTGCGGGCCTGCTCGCGCAGCCCGTACCGCTCCAGGAGGCCGATCACCGGGAGCACGATGGCGAAGACGGTGACCGAACGGCTGTCGGCGAACGACTGGCCGAACGCGGCGAGGATCTCCCGCGGGTTCATCTTGCCGAGCAGTCCGGTGGCGATACCGGCGACACCGACCACGAGGACGGGGTTGCGGCGCGTGACGAATCCGAGGATCACCACGAGCACGCCGAGAAGAACGATCATGCGGCGGCCTTCTTCAGTGCGTGGAGGGCACGGGAGGGGCACGGAATCAGACAGTCCGATTCCGTGGGGGATGCACGGACCATAGGGGATCGTTGAACGATCGAACAAGGGGCTGAACGGGATGGATATGCATCTTGTCGAATCGTTCAACAACCGCCTAGGTTGAGCGCGTGACCCAGGACCTGCCCCCCGTGCCCGAAGCGCCGATCACCCCCGTGATCGACCTGAACGCGGACCTCGGCGAGGGCTTCGGCCGGTGGACCCTCACCGATGACGAAGCCCTGCTGTCCGTCGTGACCAGCGCGAACGTCGCCTGCGGCTTCCATGCCGGCGACCCGTCCATGATGCGCCGCGTGTGCGACCTCGCCGCCGAGCGCGGCGTCCGCATCGGCGCCCAGGTCTCCTACCGCGACCTGGCCGGTTTCGGGCGTCGCGCGATGGACGTGCCGCCGGACGAGCTGGCCGCCGAAGTGGCGTACCAGATCGGGGCGTTGCGCGTGTTCGCCGAGGCCGCCGGCGCCGCCGTCACCTATGTGAAGCCGCACGGCGCGCTCTACAACCGGACCGTGCACGACGAGGAACAGGCACAGGCCGTGGTCGCGGGCGTCACCCTCGCCGGCGGTTCGCTGCCGGTGCTCGGCCTGCCCGGATCGCGGCTGCTCGCCGCCGCCGCGGAGGCGGGCCTGGCCCCCACGCGGGAAGCCTTCGCCGACCGCGCGTACACGGCGCACGGCACGCTGGTGTCACGCCGTGAGCCGCACGCCGTCGTGGTGGACCCGGACGCGGTCGTGCGCCGGGCCGTGCGCTTCGCCGTCGACGGCGGGGTCGACGCGATCGACGGCACCCACGTCCCGGTCACGGCGCAGTCGTTGTGCGTGCACGGCGACACCCCGGGCGCGGCCCGCATCGCCGCGCGGGTCCGGGCCGCCCTGGAGGCGGCCGGCGTCACGGTGGGCGCGTTCGCGTGAGGACCGGCACGGGTGCGGCCCCGCTGATCCGCCCGGCCGGGCGCCACGCACTGCTGGTCGAGCTCCCCGACGCCGAGCGCACCGCCGCCTTCCACGCCGAGCTGCTGCGGCGCCGCGCCGCGGGCACCCTGGCGCCGGTCGCGGAGATCGTGCCCGGCGCGACGACCGTGCTCCTCGACGGCGTTCCCGACCCGTCGGCCCTGGCCCGCGAGCTGTCGGCCTGGGACCTGCCGCGGACGCCACCCTCCGACGGCACGGTGATCACGCTCCCCGTGGTCTACGACGGCCCCGACCTGGCCGAGGTCGCGGAGCTGTGGGGGGTGCCCGAGGACGAGGTGGCGGCGCGCCACTCCTCGTACACGTACCGCGTGGCCTTCTGCGGTTTCGCCCCCGGCTTCGCCTACCTCACGGGGCTGCCCGCCGCCCTCCACGTCCCGCGCCGCGCCACCCCCCGCACCAAGGTCCCGGCCGGCGCGGTGGCCCTGGCGGGTCCGAACTCGGCGGTCTATCCCCGCGCCACACCCGGCGGCTGGCAGATCATCGGCACGTTCCCGACCCCGGAAGCCCTCTGGAACCCGGCCGAGGACCAGGCGGCCCTGCTCGTCCCCGGCACCCGGGTCAGGTTCTCCCCCCTGGCCACCCGGTCCACCACGACGAAGGCCTCCCCCGGCGGTGCAGCATGACCCCCACCCTCCTCACCGTGATCCGCCCGGGCGCCCTGACCACCGTCCAGGACGCGGGACGCACGGGCCACGCCCACCTCGGCGTCCCCCGCTCCGGCGCCCTGGACGCTCCGGCGCTGCGGCTGGCCAACCGCCTGCTCGGCAACCCGGAGAACACGGCCGCGCTGGAGACCACCCTCACCGGCTGCGCCGTCCGCCCCGACCGGGACATCACGGCCGTCGTCGGCGGCGCCCCGTGCCAGGTCACGGTCGACGGCCGCCCCGCCCCCTGGGGCACCCCGGTCCGCGTCCCGGCCGGCGCGACCCTGGACGCGGGCCGGGCCACCTCCGGCCTGCGCAGCTACCTCGCGTTCGCCGGCGGCCTGGCCGTCGAGCCGACCCTGGGCAGCCGCGCCACCGACCTCCTCTCGGGCCTCGGTCCGGCGCCCCTCACCGAGGGTGCCCGGATTCCGCTCGGCCGGGCCGTCCGCCCGGCCCCCGCCCTGCCCGAGGCCCCGCCCTGGCCGGCGCCGCCCGCCGAACTCGTCCTGCCGGCCCGCCCGGGCCCGCGCTCCGACTGGTTCACGGACGCGGCCCTGCGCACCTTCTTCACCGCGGCCTACACGGTCTCGGCGCAGAGCAACCGCATCGGTCTGCGCACGCAGGGGCCCGGCCTGGAGCGGGCGCGGGACGGCGAACTGCCCAGCGAGGGAATGGTGCTGGGGGCGGTGCAGGTGCCGCCGAACGGTCTCCCGGTGGTCTTCCTGCACGACCACCCGACGACCGGCGGCTACCCGGTGATCGCCGTGGTCCCGGAGCAGGCCCTGGCCGCGGCGGCCCAGGCCGTCCCGGGCACTCCCCTGCGCTTCGTGCCGGACGCGGGCTAGGGCCTTTCGTCCGGCCCCAGCGACCCGGGCGTCTCGTCGGGGAACCGTTTCGGGGAGGGGCAGGAGGGGGGAGGAACAACGGCACACCCCCAGGCCACCCCGCAGGAGGCCCCCGTGACAGCGCCCCGCCCGAGCGACGGCGAAGCCCCCGGCTGGCAGTTCTGGATCGACCGCGGCGGCACCTTCACGGACGTGGTCGCCCGCCGCCCCGACGGCCGCCTGCTCACCCACAAGCTGCTCTCCGAGAACCCCGCCCGCTACCGCGACCCCGCCCTGTCGGGCATCCGCGCCCTGCTCGGCGTACCCGTGGCCGAGGCCCGGATCGACGCCGTCCGGATGGGGACCACGGTCGCCACCAACGCCCTGCTGGAACGCAAGGGCGAGCGCACCGCCCTCGTCGTCACCCGTGGCTTCCGCGACGCCCTGCGCATCGCCTACCAGAACCGGCCCGAGATCTTCGCCCGCGAGATCGTGCTGCCCGAGCTCCTCCACGAACGCGTCGTCGAGGTGGACGAGCGCGTCACCGCGGACGGCGAGGTCCTCGTGCCCCCCGATCTCGACGCGCTCGCCCCTCAGTTGCGGCGCCTGCACGACGACGGCATCCGCGCTCTCGCCGTCCTCTGCCTGCACAGCCACCGGTACCCCGAGCACGAGCGGGCGATCGGCCGTCTCGCCGAGCAGGTCGGCTTCCCGCAGATCTCGCTCTCCTGCGAGGTCAGCCCGCTGATGAAGCTGGTGCCCCGCGGCGACACGGCGGTCGTGGACGCCTACCTCTCGCCGGTGCTGCGCCGCTACGTCCAGCAGGTCGCCGAACAGCTCCGGGGCGTACGGCTGATGTTCATGCAGTCCAACGGCGGGCTCACCGACGCGAGCCACTTCCGCGGCAAGGACGCCATCCTGTCCGGCCCGGCGGGCGGCATCGTCGGCATGGCCCGGATGTCGCGGCGCGCCGGGTTCGACCACGTCATCGGCTTCGACATGGGCGGTACGTCCACCGACGTGTCGCACTACGCCGGCGGCTACGAGCGCGTCTTCATGGCCCGGGTCGCCGGGGTCCGGCTGCGCGCCCCGATGCTGGACATCCACACCGTGGCCGCGGGCGGCGGCTCGGTCCTGCACTTCGACGGCAGCCGCTACCGTGTCGGCCCCGACTCGGCGGGCGCGGATCCCGGCCCCGCCTGCTACCGCGGCGGCGGCCCGCTGACCGTCACCGACGCGAACGTGATGCTCGGGCGCATCCAGCCCGACCACTTCCCCCGGGTGTTCGGGCCGGACGGCGACCAGCCGCTCGACGCGGGCCTGGTGCGCGAGCGATTCGCCGCGCTCGCCGCCGAGATCCATGAGCGCACCGGCGACGACCGCACTCCCGAGCAGGTCGCGGAGGGCTTTCTGCGCATCGCGGTCGCCAACATCGCCGCCGCCGTCAAGCGGATCTCGGTGCAGAAGGGCCACGACGTCACGCGGTACGCCCTGACCACCTTCGGAGGCGCGGGCGGCCAGCACGCCTGCGCGGTCGCCGACTCGCTCGGCATCCGCACCGTCCTCGTACCGCCCATGGCGGGTGTCCTGTCCGCCCTGGGCATCGGTCTGGCCGACACGACGGCCATGCGCGAGCAGTCCGTCGAGGCACCTCTCGAACCCGGCGCCATGCCCCGCGTACGGGAGACCGCCGACGCCCTGGAGGCGGCCGCCCGCGCCGAACTCCTCGCCGAGGGCGTGCCGGAGCGCCGCATCCGCACCGCACGCCGCGCCCAGCTGCGCTACGACGGCACCGACACGGCCCTGACCGTCGACCTGGACGAACCGGAGGCGATGACGGCCGCCTTCGAGGAGCGGCACCGGGCCACGTACTCCTTCACGCTGGAGCGCCCGGTGATCGTCGAGGCCCTGTCCGTCGAGGCCACCGGGGTCACCGAACCGCCGGACCTGTCCGACCTGGCCGAGGCGCCCGCGCGCGACGGCGCGGAGCCGACCGAGGTGGCCCTGCACACCGGCGGCGCCCGCCGCGACGTACCGCTGTACCGGCGCGCGGAGCTGACACCGGGCCTCCGGGTGACGGGCCCCGCGATCATCACGGAGGCGAACGCGACCACCGTGGTGGACGAGGGCTGGAGCGCCGCCCTGGACGACGGCGGCCACCTGGTCATGGAGCGGGTCACCGCGCCCGCCCGGCCGCAGGCGCACACCGCGGCGGACCCGGTCCTCCTGGAGGTCTTCAACAACCTGTTCATGTCCATCGCCGAGCAGATGGGCGCCCGCCTGGAGTCCACCGCCCAGTCCGTCAACATCAAGGAACGCCTGGACTTCTCCTGCGCCCTCTTCGACCCCGACGGCAACCTCGTCGCCAACGCCCCCCACATCCCGGTCCACCTGGGCTCCATGGGCACCAGCGTCCGGGAGGTCGTCCGGCGCCGGCCGTCCCTGCGCCCCGGCGACGCCTACGCGGTCAACGACCCGTACCACGGCGGCACCCACCTGCCCGACGTCACCGTGATCACTCCGGTCTTCGGCGCCTCGGGCGAGGAGATCCTCTTCTACGTCGCCTCACGCGGCCACCACGCCGAGATCGGCGGCATCTCCCCCGGCTCGATGCCCGCGCACAGCCGCCGCATCGAGGAGGAGGGCATCCTCTTCGACAACTGGCTCCTGGTCGAGCAGGGCCGCTTCCGCGAGCGGGAGACCCTCCGCCTGCTCACCGATTCGCCGTACCCCTCCCGCAACCCGGCCACCAACCTCGCCGACCTGCGCGCCCAGATCGCCGCCAACGCCAAGGGGGTCGAGGAGGTCGGCAGGATGATCGACACCTTCGGCCTCGACGTCGTGCAGGCCTACATGCGGCACGTCCAGGACAACGCCGAGGAATCGGTGCGCCGCGTCATCGACGCGCTGGACGACGGCAGCTACGCCTACGAGACCGACGCGGGCGCCGTCATCCGCGTCCGCGTCACCGTGGACCGCCCGCAGCGCTCGGCGACCATCGACTTCACCGGCACCTCGGCCCAACTGCCCGGCAACTTCAACGCCCCCTACGCCGTGGTCAACGCCGCCGTCCTGTATGTCTTCCGCACGCTGGTCGCCGACGACATCCCGCTCAACGACGGCTGTCTGCGCCCACTGAAGATCGTGGTGCCGCACGGCTCGATGCTCTCGCCCGAGCCCCCGGCCGCCGTGGTGGCGGGCAACGTCGAGACCTCCCAGGCGATCACCGGCGCCCTGTACGGGGCCCTCGGCGTCCAGGCGGAGGGCTCGGGCACGATGAACAACATCACCTTCGGCAACGACCGCTTCCAGTACTACGAGACCGTGGCCTCCGGCTCCGGCGCGGGCGACGGCTTCGACGGGGCGCCCGTGGTGCAGACCCACATGACCAACTCGCGGCTCACCGACCCGGAGATCCTGGAGTGGCGCCTGCCGGTCCTTCTGGAGGAGTTCGCGGTGCGCGCGGGCAGCGGTGGCGCGGGGCGCCGGCGCGGTGGTGACGGCGCGGTCCGGCGCATCCGTTTCCGGGAGCCGATGTCGGTCTCCGTCCTGTCCGGCCACCGCCGTGTCCCGCCGTACGGCATGGCGGGCGGCGAGCCGGGGGCTCTGGGCGCCAACTCCGTGCTGCGCGCGGACGGTTCGGTGGAGCGGCTGGCGGGCGTCGACTCGGCGGACCTGGAGACCGGGGACGTACTGATCGTCGAGACCCCGGGCGGCGGAGGGTACGGCCCGCCCTAGGGGTTCAGGGCCTCGTCGAGGAACTCGCGTACGTGGTCCATGACCCGCTCGCGGGCGACGCCGCGCAGGCCGATCACGATCTGGAGGGAGAACCCGTCGAGCAGCGCCCGCAGCCGCGTCGCGAACCGGTCCGGGTCCACGGGCCGGAACGCGCCGCGCGAGATCCCCTCGGCGAGCAGGGCCACCAGATCACGGTGCCAGGCGCCCTCGATCGCGGCCTGCCGGTCGCGGGCGTCGTCGTCGGCGTTCCGCGAGCGGTTCCACACCTCCAGCCAGAGCGACCAGTGCGGGTCGCGGTGGCCTTCGGGCACGTACAGGTCGACGTAGGCGTCGAGGCGCTCGCGGGCGTCTCCCCCGCCGGTCAGCAGCCGGCCGCGGGCCGCGCCGAGCCGGCCCTCGCTCCACTCCAGGGTGCGCAGGAGCAGCTCGTCCTTGGACCCGAAGTGGTAGGCGAGGTGGCCGCTGCTCATGCCGACCTCGGCGCCGAGCGCGGCCAGGGTGAGCTTCTCCAGGCCCCGCTCGGCGATCATCGCCATGGTGGCGGCGAGCACGTTCTCGCGGGGCGGGGCCGGGGTGCGGCGGCGGGAGGCGGTCATGTGTACGTTCTACCTGATCAGAGTCCGGTCACCGGCTGCTGCTGGGTGATGCAGTGGATGCCGCCGCCGGCCGCGAAGATCGTGCGGGCGTCGACCAGGGTGACGGTGCGGGAGGGGAACAGGCGGCGGAAGATCGCCGCGGCCTCCTCGTCGTTCGGGTCGTCGAAGCCGCAGAGCACCACGCCGTCGTTGCACAGGTAGTGGTTGATGTACGAGTAGTCGACCCAGCCGCCGTCCTCGGGGTCGGTGAGGACGGTCGGGGCGGGGACCTCGACGATCTCCAGGGTGCGGCCCTTGGCGTCGGTCTGCCCGCGCAGCGCCTGAAGGATCTCCTTGCTCACCTCGAAGTCGGGGTGGGCGGGGTCGCGCTGGGTGTGCACGAGGACGACGCCGGGGGCGGCGAACGCGGCGACGATGTCGACGTGGCCGCGGGTGCCGAACTCACCGTAGTCGGCGGTGAGTCCGCGCGGCAGCCAGATCGCCTTCGTCGTGCCGAGCCGGGCGTGGACCTCGGCCTCGACCCGCTCCTTGGTCCAGCCCTGGTTGCGGTCCGGGTCGAGCTGGACGGTCTCGGTCAGCAGGACCGTGCCCTCGCCGTCGACGTGGATGCCGCCGCCCTCGTTGACCATCGCGGTCGAGTGGACGGGGACGCCGGTGAGGTCGGCGATGTGCCGGGCGACCTTGGAGTCGTGCTCCCAGCGGGCCCAGTCCTGGGCGCCCCAGCCGTTGAACGTCCAGTCCACTGCGGCCAGTTCGCCGGTCTCGGTGTCCTTGACGAAGGTCGGGCCTATGTCACGCATCCAGGCGTCGTCGAGCTCCCGCTCCACCAACTCGATGTCCTCACCGAGCAGTTCGCGGGCTTCGTCGAGCTGACCGGGGCCGACGACCACGGTGACCGGCTCGTGGCGGCGCACCGCGCGGGCGACCCGGGCCCAGGCGACGCAGGCCTCGGCCAGCTCGCTGTCGTCGGCGAAGGTCGGGTTGGGGCTCGGCCAGGCCATCCAGGTCCGCTCGTGCGGGGCCCACTCGGGCGGCATCACAAAGGTCATGGCGGGTCCTCAGAGGAAGTAGAGACGGTTCAGGGAGACGGAGTCGGCGGGCTCGGAGCGGATCGGCTCGCCGTCGAGGCTGACGAGTCCGGTGCGCTGGTCGACGTCGACGTCGCCGGTCCGGGTGTTGAAGCGGAGGTCGGCGGGGCCGAGGCCGCGGGTGTTGCGTACCGCGACGCGGCGCCTGCGGGTGGGCATGGTGTCGTGGCCCTGGTCGAGGGCGGCCTGCGCGACGAACGCCACGGAGATCTCGGCCGGGGTCGCACCGTGCGCGCCGAACTGCGGCCCCAGGACGAGCGGTTCGCAGGTGTCGGTCGCCGCGTTCGGGTCGCCGACGACGCCGTAGGCCGGGAAGCCGGACTTCAGCACGAGCTGCGGCTTCGCGCCGAAGAACTCGGGGCGCCACAGCACGATGTCGGCCATCTTGCCGACTTCCAGGGAGCCGATCTCGTGGGAGAGGCCGTGGGCGATGGCGGGGTTGATGGTCAGCTTCGCCATGTAGCGCAGCACGCGCTCGTTGTCGTGGCCGACGCCCGGGTCGCCCAGCTCGGCCTTCATCTTGCCGGCCATGGCGAACGTACGGCGGACGGTCTCGCCGGCCCGGCCCATGCCCTGCGCGTCCGACGAGGTGATGCCGATGGCGCCCAGGTCGTGGAGCACGTCCTCGGCGCCCATCGTGCCGGCGCGGATGCGGTCGCGGGCCATGGCGGCGTCGCCGGGCAGGTCGGGCTTGAGGTCGTGGACGGAGACGATCATGCCGTAGTGCTCGGCGACGGCGTCCCGGCCGAAGGGCAGGGTCGGGTTGGTGGACGACCCGATGACGTTCGGGACGCCGGCCATCTTCAGGACGTTCGGCACGTGGCCGCCGCCGCAGCCCTCGATGTGGAAGGCGTGGATGGTGCGGCCCTCGAGGACCTTCAGGGTGTCCTCGACCGACAGGCACTCGTTCAGGCCGTCGCTGTGCAGGGCGACCTGGACGTCGTGCTCCTCGGCGACGCGCAGCGCGGTGTCCAGGGCGCGGGTGTGGGCGCCCATGTCCTCGTGGACCTTGAAGCCGAGGGCGCCGCCCTCGGCGAGCGCCTCGACGAGCGGGGCCTCGTGGGAGGACGAACCGCGGCCCAGGAAGCCGATGTTGACGGGCCAGGCGTCGAAGGCGGAGAAGGCGTGCTTGAGCGCCCACGGCGAGTTCACGCCGACGCCCCAGACGGGGCCGAACTCCTGGCCGATGATCGTGGTGACGCCGGAGGCGAGCGAGGCCTCCATGATGCGCGGCGACAGCAGGTGGACGTGGGTGTCGACGGCTCCCGCGGTGGCGATGAGGCCTTCGCCGGAGACGATCGTGGTGCCGGTGCCGACGACGACGTCGACCCCGTCGAGCGTGTCCGGGTTGCCGGCGCGGCCGATCGCGTGGATGCGGCCCTCGCGGATGCCGATGGACACCTTGCGGATGCCGAGCGCGGCGTCGATCACCACGACGTTGCTGATCACGATGTCGCAGGTGTCGCGGACGGCGGCGGCCTTCAGGTGCAGTCCGTCGCGGGCCGTCTTGCCGAAGCCGGCGAGGAACTCGTCGCCGTACTCCTGGGAGTCGGACTCGACGCGGATGGTGAGGCCCGAGTCGCCGAGGCGGACGCGGTCGCCGGCGCGCGGGCCGTGGGTCGCCGCGTACTCGTGCGGGGTGAGGCGCCGGGCCTCGGCGGGGTGTCCTCCGGGGCGGCTCATCGGGCGGCCTCCTCGTCGCTGGTGGTGTCGGGTACGCCGAGATAGCCGCAGGCGGCGGCGCGGCGCAGCGCCTCCTCGCGGGCGCCGGGGGCGTCGAGCGGGCCGTCGACGAGTCCGGCGAAGCCGATCGCGACGCGGGCGCCGCCGATCGGGACGAGGCCGACCTCGCCGCTCTCGCCGGGGCCGAAGCGCACGGAGGAGCCGGCCGGTACGGCGAGCCGCATGCCGTACGCGGCGGGGCGGTCGAAGCGGAGGCGGGGGTTGGCCTCGAAGAAGTGGAAGTGCGAGGTGACCGAGACGGGCACGGACGCGGTGTTGGTGACCGTGAGGGTGACCTCGGGGGCCGGGTCGGAGTGCTCGGGGCCGGGGAGCAGGGCCCCCGGGGCCTCCTCGCCGAGTCCGCCGCCGATCGGGTCGCTGACGACGGCGAGGCGGGAGCCGTCGTCGAAGACGGCCTCCACGTGGACCTCGGTGACCACGTCGGCGACGCCGGGCAGCACGTCGTCGGGGCCGAGGACGGAGCGGGCCGCCTCGATGGCCTCGGCGAGCCGGCGGCCGTCGCGGGCCGCCTCGCAGACCGTGTCCGCGATCAGGGCGGTCGCCTCCGGCACGTTCAGCCGCAGGCCGCGGGACTTTCTGGCCCGGGCGAGTTCGGCGGCGCCGAAGAGGAGGAGGCGGTCGCGTTCTGTGGGCGTCAGTCGCAAGGGGGCACTCCGTTCGGGTTTAGAACACCACTCTAACGCTGGCCGCTGGGAACGGGTAGAGGGGGCACGTGTGTCGTGCGGCTCGATTTGAGTTCCGCTCTATAGGTGTGTGGTCGGGTGCGGGCCCGGTGGGGGCTGATCGCGCAGTTCCCCGCGCCCCTGAGATGCATGGCGCTTCGCGCCGCATCTCCCAGATGAAAGGCGCGGGGCGCCTGTCATCGGGGGAAGGCGCGGCGAAGCCGCAGCCTTCCAGGGGCGCGGGGAACTGCGCGGCCCGCCCCCACCGGCCGGCAGACCGGGTACGACAAAGGGCCGCACCCCCGTGACGGAGGTACGGCCCAGAGTCGGAACAGACAGGTCAGCCCAGCTTGTGCATCCAGCCGTGCTGGTCCGCCGTCTTACCGCGCTGGATGTCCAGCAGCGCATTGCGCAGCCGCATCGTGACCTCGCCCGCCTCACCACCGGACTGCGTCCACTCGGCACTGGCCCGCTTCACCGTGCCGACAGGCGTGATGACGGCAGCCGTACCGCACGCGAAGACCTCGGTCAGGGCGCCGGACTCCGTGTCGGCCTGCCACTGGTCGATCGAGACGCGGCCCTCCTCCGACTCGTAGCCGAGGTCGCGGGCGACCTGGAGCAGGGAGTCACGGGTGACACCGGCGAGCAGCGAGCCGGTCAGGGTGGGGGTGACGATCTTGTTCCCGTACACGAAGTACAGGTTCATGCCGCCGAGCTCCTCGACCCACTTGTGCTCGACGGCGTCGAGGTAGGCGACCTGGTCGCAGCCCTTGGCCGCGGCCTCGGCCTGCGCGAGCAGGGACGCCGCGTAGTTGCCGCCGGTCTTGGCGTCGCCGACACCGCCGGGGACGGCGCGGACGCGGTCCTCGGAGAGCCAGATGGAGACGGGCTTCACGCCGCCGGAGAAGTACGCGCCGGCGGGCGAGGCGATGACGATGAACAGGTACTCGTTGCCCGGCTTCACACCGAGCCCGACCTCGGTCGCGATCATGAACGGGCGCAGGTAGAGGGACTCCTCGCCGCCGTGCGCCGGGACCCAGTCACGGTCCTGCTGGACGAGCGCGTCGCAGGCCTCGACGAACGTCTCGACGGGCAGCTCCGGCATGCCGAGGCGCCAGGCGGAGTGCTGGAAGCGCTTGGCGTTCATGTCGGGGCGGAACGTGGCGACGGTGCCGTCGGGCTGGCGGTAGGCCTTGAGGCCCTCGAAGATCTCCTGCGCGTAGTGCAGGACGTTCGTCGCGGGGTCGAGGGAGAGCGGGCCGTAGGGCACGAGCTGCCCGTCGTGCCAGCCGCGACCCTCGGTCCACTTGATGGTGACCATGTGGTCGGTGAAGTGGCGGCCGAATCCCGGGTTGGCCAGGATCGCCTCGCGCTCCGCGGCGGACAGCGGGGTCGAGGAGGGCTTGAGCTCGATCGTGGGCGTCGTCATGATGCGTGTCCTTCACCGTTGGTTGTGACGGACCGCGCTCACGCCTGCACTGCTTGTACTAGGACGTCCGAGCATTCACGTACACCGCGGCCCGCGTTCGATTATCGCGCGCGGAGGGGTGTGCTCGGAACGGGGCCTGCGAGTGCGGGGCGTGGAGCGGCCCGGGGCTGATGGTCGCACCCGGGGCCGTGATACGAGAAGCTGCCGGGCGCGGAAGGGCGACCCGGCGGCTTCTCTTACGTGGTGGAGCGCCGGGTCAGCCGGCTACTCGCGCGGCGAGCGCGTCGCCGATCTGCTCGGTGGAGCGGGAGGCGTCGCCGCGCTCGCCGAGGTCGGCGGAGACGGCGGTCTCGATGCGCTCGGCCTCGGACTCGTAGCCGAGGTGACGCAGGAGGAGGGCGACCGAGAGGACCGTGGCGGTCGGGTCGGCCTTGCCCTGGCCCGCGATGTCCGGGGCCGAGCCGTGGACGGGCTCGAACATGGACGGGAACTCACGGCTCGGGTTGATGTTCCCGGAGGCCGCGACGCCGATGCCGCCGGAGACGGCCGCGGCGAGGTCGGTGATGATGTCGCCGAAGAGGTTGTCGGTGACGATCACGTCGAAGCGGGCCGGGTCGGTGACGAGGTAGATCGTCGCGGCGTCGACGTGGATGTAGTCGGTGGTGACCTCGGGGAACTCCTGCGCCACCTTGTTGAAGACGTTCGTCCACAGGTGGCCCGCGAAGGTCAGCACGTTGTTCTTGTGGACCAGCGTGAGCTTCTTGCGGGGGCGGGCCTGGGCGCGGGCGAAGGCGTCCCGGACCACGCGCTCGACTCCGAACGCGGTGTTGACGGAGACCTCGGTGGCGACCTCGTGCTCGGTGCCCTTGCGGATCGTGCCGCCGTTGCCCGTGTACGGGCCCTCGGTGCCCTCGCGGACGACGACGAAGTCGATCTCCGGCTGGCCCGCGAGCGGGGTGGAGACGCCGGGGAGCAGCTTCGACGGACGCAGGTTCACGTGGTGGTCGAAGGCGAAACGGAGCTTGAGCAGGAAGCCGCGCTCCAGGACGCCGGACGGCACGCTCGGGTCGCCGATGGCGCCGAGCAGGATGGCGTCGTGCTTCTTGAGGGAGTCGAGGTCGGCCTCGGTGAGGGTCTCACCGGTCGCGTGGTAGCGCTTGGCGCCGAAGTCGTACTCCTCGGTCTCCAGCTTCACATCCTGCGGGAGGACGGCGGAGAGGACCTTGAGTCCCTGGGCCACGACCTCCTGGCCGATGCCGTCACCGGGGATCACTGCGAGATTGATGCTGCGAGACATGGTCCGACCGTACTCCGGGTCCCATGGAATGACACGCCCTGTCCATCATACGGACAGTCGAAGTGGGGGCGTCCGGGCCCGGCACCGGCCGGTCGTCCGCTGTTCATCCAGGGGTCTGGCGGACGTGGGGTGCCGCTGGGAAATTCACCCGCATGGACACCCCCGACGTCGGCATCCCGGAGCCGCTCGCCCGCCGGATGAGCATGCCGGAGCAGCACGCGTATCTGCGGGCGCGGTTCGGCAGGCGGCGCGCCCTGACCGTGGCGGCCGCCACGGCCGCCGGGGCCGCGCTGCTCGGTGACGGCGCGACCGGCCCGGCGCTCGCCGCGCACCGGCCGGCGGCCTCCACCGCGCCGCAGGTCGACGGCGCGCTGGTGGCCCCGTTCGGCCGCCACCTGGCCTTCGGCGCCGATCCGCGCACGCAGATGCGGATCTCCTGGCAGGTGCCGTTCGCGGTGCGCCGGCCGTTCGTGCGGGTGGGCCTGAGGCCGTGGGAGCTGAGTCATCGCATCGAGGCGGAGGTGCGGGCGCTGCACACCCCGGCCCTGTCGAAGAAGCTCCCGGCGGTGGAGCAGCTGTATCTGCACGCGGCGCTCGACGGGCTGCGCCCCGGCACGACGTACTACTACGGCGTCGGGCACGACGGTTTCGACCCGGCGTCGGCGGAGCGCCTGGGCACGCTCGGCACCTTCCGCACGGCGCCCGCGGCCCCGGCCCCGTTCGTCTTCACGGCCTTCGGCGACCAGGGTGTCGGCTACGACGCGCTCGGCAACGACCAGGTGATCCTGGGTCAGGACCCGGCCTTCCACCTGCACGCGGGCGACCTCTGCTACGCGGACGACACGGGGCACGGCAAGGAGACGGACACGTACGACGCGCGCGTGTGGGACCAGTTCCTCGCGCAGACCGAGACCGTCGCGAAGTCGGTGCCGTGGATGGTGACGACCGGCAACCACGACATGGAGGCCTGGTACTCCCCCAACGGCTACGGCGGGCAGAGCGCCCGCTGGACGCTGCCGGACAACGGCCCGGACCCGCGCGAGGCGCCGGGCGTCTACTCGTTCGTGTACGGGAACGTGGGCGTGGTCGCCCTGGACGCGAACGACGTCTCGTACGAGATCCCCGCCAACCGGGGCTGCACGGACGGGAAGCAGACCGCCTGGCTGGACCGGCGGCTGAAGGAGCTGCGGGCGCGCGCGGACGTGGAGTTCCTCGTGGTGTTCTTCCACCACTGCGCGTACTCGACGTCGCGGCACGCCTCGGACGGCGGGGTCCGCGACGCGTGGGTGCCGCTGTTCGACCGGCACCAGGTGGACCTGGTGATCAACGGGCACAACCACGTCTACGAGCGCACCGACGCCCTGAGGGGCGGCGAGGTCGGCAAGCCGGTGCCGGTCGGCACGTCGACGGATCCGACGCGCGACGGCATCGTGTACGTCACCGCGGGCGGCGCCGGCAAGGACCTCTACGGTTTCGGGCCCGGCGTCCCGGACAGTCACGAAGGCCGGCTGCGGGACCACGACGCGGTCACGACCTTCCACTGGACGAGGTCGCGCGAGCCCTCCCCCGAGACCGTCGGCTGGTCCCGGGTGCGCTACACCGGCTACTCGTTCCTCGCGGTGGAGGTGACGCGGGGCCGGATGAAGGTCGCGGCGCTGGCCGCGGACGGCCGGCGCATCGACAGCTTCGAGGTGAGACGCGGCTCTTCCTGACGAGGTGCCAGGGCTGCTGATGAGGTGCCGGAGCTCAGTGCCCCGTCTCGCCGCCGTTGTCACGACGGTCGAGGGCGCGCTGGAGAGCGGCGGCGGCGCTCTTGGCGGTCTGGCGGTCGGCTTCGGTCGTCGGAGAGACGTGGCGGACTCGGCGGCGGGCGGGCGTCGCAGTGGCCATGAGGGATCGACTCCTTGAGAATCCACGGAACAAGGGGGATTGGATTTCGAGGCGCCGGAAGGGGCGGGGAACGGGAGCGTCAGGGGTTGCCTGATCCGGTGCTCCGGCTCTCTACCGCCCTCGCCAGGTAAGCGAGACGTTCGGCTTCTACAAAGCTAGGACAGGACTCCGTTTCTGTCTCCACAATTACTCGGACTTCCTACTATCTGAGACGGGCGGCGCCTCACCTGTCCCGCGAGTGCACTCTGAGCTCACGGATCAACGCCCGTACCGGCGCGGTCCCGGCCAGCTCCGCGGTGGTGACGTAGCCCACGGAGCGCACCGGGCGGTCCGGTCCGAGGTCGGTGATCCGCACCCCGTCCGGGACCCCGCCGCGCAGCGCGAGGTCCGGCATGATCGCCATGCCGAGCCCGGTGCCGACCATGGAGAGCACCGTGCCGTCGTCCTCCGCGCGGACCGTGGCGCGCGGGATCCAGTCCTGGGCGGCCCACCAGTCGCGGGTGTACGAGCCGCAGTTCTCCGTCCAGTCGACGAGCGGCAGCGTGCGCGGCTCGGGGTGGGCCGCCGGGTGGACGAGGGCGTACTTCTCCTCGACGAGCGCGCCGGACACGAGCCCGGCGGGCAGCGCGGCGCCGCCGCCGAGGGTGGCGATGGCCAGGTCGGCGCGGCCCGCCGCGACCTCGCCGGCCGTGCCCGCGCCGATGTCCCGCACGACGCGGACCTCCGGTTCGAGGTCCGGGTGCTTGGCCGCGAGCGCCGTGAGGGCGGGCGGCAGCAGGTGCAGGGCCGCGCTGCGGAAGGCGGCGATGCGCAGCGGGCCCCGGATCTCGCCGGGCCCGGTGCGCGCCTCCTCGGCCATGAGCGCGAGGAGGTGCAGGACGCGGCGGGCGTGGCCGACGACGCGGGCGCCGGCGTCGGTCGTGCGCGCGCCGCTGCGGCCCCGCTCGAAGAGGACCGCGCCGAGCTTGCCCTCGCTGCCGCGCACCGAGTGGGAGACGGCGGACTGGGTGAGGCCGAGCGTGGCCGCGGCGGCGCCGAAGCCGCCCTCGTCGGCGACGGCCACGAGGACGCGGAGTTCGTGCGGGGCGAGGTCGCGGGACCGGGTCACGTACGGGTTCACCTGCTTCTTCCGTGCTGCGGCATGCGGGCGGTCCCATGAGAGTCGCTCATGGAAAGTGCCGATGTATGAGCCCAACCCCCTGCCCGGCGGGCGCATTCCTCTCCTACGGTCACGGCATGACCGAGACCGCACGCACCGTGCAGCAGATCGCCCGTCCGAACGGCCCCGCCCGCCCCGACCACTTCCGCTTCGTCGAGTCGCCCGTGCCGGCCCCGGAGCCCGGCACCGCCGTCGTGGAGAACCTCTACTGGTCGGTGGACCCGTACCACCGGGAAATGATGGACGAGAACCCGTACGGCTCGTTCGAGCTGCACACGCCGCTGGAGGGCCGGGCCCTCGGCCGGGTGCTCGCGTCGCGCGCGCCGGGTCTCGTCGAGGGCGCGATCGTCTTCCACCGCAAGGGCTGGCGCACGCACTCCGTCGTCCGCCCCGAGGAGGCGAAGCCGGTGCCGGACTTCGCGGGGGTGCCGCTCTCCGCGCACCTGAGCATCCTGGGCGGGACCGGACTGACCGCGTACGTCGGGCTGACCCGGATCGCCGAACTGCGGCCGGGACAGGACCTGTTCGTGTCCGCGGCGGCGGGCGGGGTCGGCACGGCGACGGGCCGGCTCGCCCGTCTGATGGGCGCCGGGCGGATCGTGGGCAGCGCCGGGACGGACGCGAAGGCCGCGTACCTGACCGAGCACGCCGGATACGACGAGGTCTTCAACTACCGTACGGGCGGCCCGGTCGCGGACCAGCTGGCCAAGGCGGCGCCCGCCGGCATCGACCTGTTCGTCGACAACGTGGGCGGGGAGCACCTCGGCGCAGCGATCGGCGCGCTGCGCCCGCGCGGGCGGGTCGTGCGGATCGGCACGGTCGGGCAGTACGACACGGCGGGGCGTCCGGCGCCGGTCGTGTTCGACCACGCCGACGTGGTGGAGAAGCGCCTGCGCATCGAGGGCTTCCTCGTGTCCGATCACCGGGACGCGCAGGAGGAGTTGTACGCGTTCGCGGTGCCGCATCTGCAGAGCGGCCGGATGGGGCTCGACGAGACGGTGGTGGACGGGTTCGAGCGGATCGTGGACGCGTTCCTCGGCATGCTGCGCGGCGAGAACCTCGGGAAGATCATCGTCCGCCGCGCGGAGTGAGGCGGCCGGGGCGCGGGGGGCGTCCGGGGCGGGAGAACGCGGTACTCAGGGCGGTGGGTTGAGTACGAGGTGAGTACGCGGGCCGATCCGGGCGCGCGGGCCCGGCGGCAGAGTCGACCTCATGAACGGCCTCTACTCCCTCAAGCCCTGGTACGCGGACCGGCTCGCCGGTGTGCGGGCCGGCTGCGCCGCGCGCGGTGTCTCGCCGGACACGCTGACCTGGGCCGGTGTGCTGAGCGGCGGTGCGGCGGGCGCGGCTCTCGCGCTGCTGCCCGCGCCGCTCGCGGCCCTGCCGGTGGCGCTGCTGCTGGCGGCGCGGCTCGCCTTCGCCAATCTGGACGGCGCGCTGGCCCGCGACACGGGCCGTACGACGCGGCGCGGCGCGCTGCTGAACGAGCTCGGCGACCGGGCCGCGGACCTCGCCGTGCTCGCGGGCTTCCTGACGGTGGCCCCGCTGTGGCTGGTGGCGACGGCCGCTCTGGCGGCGACGCTGCCGTCCTGGGTGTCGCTCGCGGGGGCCGCGGCGGGCGCCCCGCGCCGCAACGGCGGCCCGGTCGGCAAGACCGAGCGTTGCCTGCTGGTCGTGGTCGCGGCGGCGTCGGCCTGGTACGTGCCGGTGCTCGCGGTCCTGGCGGCGGGTTCGGCCGTCACGGTGCTGGTCCGGCTGCGGTGGCTGTGGCGGGAGCTGGGCCGATGAGCGGCGTGTTCTTCGCCGGGGAGGTGGCGGCGCGCGCCCTTCCGGTCGTCGGCGGGGTGCTCGGGGCCGGCGGTGTGGCCGTCGCGGCGCTGCCCGCGCGGGTGCGGATGCGGGCCGAACTGCGGCGCCGCTGGCGGACCTGGGCGCTGGCCGCGCCGCTGTTCCTGGGGGCGCTGTTCCTGGGCCGGGGCGGGGCGTTCGCGCTGGCGGCGGGGCTGGGGGTGGTCGCGGTCGCGGAGTACGCGCGGATGGCGGGGCTCGGGCGCGGTGAGCGGGGCGTGCTCGGGGTGGCCGCGGTGGCGCTGCCCGCGCTGGCGTGGGCGGCGCCGGGGGCGGACGCGCTGCGCCTGGCGGGGGTGTCGCTGCTCGGCGCGGTGGCGGTGGCGGTGCTGAAGGGGGACGCGGCCACCGGGTTCACCCGCGCGAGCCGCACGCTCTTCGGCCTCGTCTGGATCCCGGTGGCCCTCGCCGGCCTCGTCCTCCTGACCCCGGGCACGGCGCTCGCGGTGGGCGTCGCGGTCGCGTTCGGGGACGTCGGGGCGTGGTGCGGGGGCACGGCGCTGGGCCGTGTCGGCCCGCTCGCCCGCCCGCTGTCGGCCCTCTCCCCCAACAAGACGTGGGCGGGTGTGGTGGGCGCGGCCGCGGCGACGGCCGCCGCCCTGGCCGCGCTCGGCGCCTTCTCCCTCGTCCTCTGGGCGGCGGTCCTCGCGGGCGCGGTGCTCGGTGACCTGGTCGAGTCGATGGTCAAGCGCGAGGCGGGCGTGAAGGACGCGGGCACCTGGCTCCCCGGCTTCGGCGGCCTCCTGGACCGCGTCGACTCCCTTCTCTTCGCGCTGCTGTTCGTGATGGTGACGGGGGTGGCGCTGTGACCGGGGCCGGGCGCGTACGGACCACCGCGGCGGCGTCCGGCGCCGCGGATCGTGACGACGACGGGGGTCGCGCAATGAACGGGAACGACGGACGGACCCGGTCCATGCACGAAGCGCGGACCGCGGCACCGGGCACACCCGGACAGCCGCGCGGCGGTGCTCGCGCGGGGCAACGCCCCTCGGGGCCCGGCGGGTTCGCCGCGCGGCTGCGGCGGGGACTGTGGCGCGGGGTGCTCACGCTCACCGGCGGCGTCGAGACGCGCGGGCGGCTGCCGCGCGGCGGGTGCGTCGTCGTCGCCAATCACACCTCGCACGCCGACACGGCCGCGCTGCTCGCCGCGCTCGACGCCCGGCACTCCCCCGCGATCGGCGCGGCGGCGGACTACTGGTTCGCCTCGCGGTACCGGGCCCGGATCTGCCGGCGGCTCGCGGCCGGGTTCCCGGTGCGGCGCTCCGGCGGCGGCATGGACGATCTGCTCGCGCACGTGCCCGTGCTGCGGGCGGGCGGCGCGGTCGTGCTGTTCCCCGAGGGGACGCGGGGCCGGGACGGGGCGCTCGGCGCGTTCCACAAGGGTGCCCTCGTGCTGGCCGAGCGCGCGGGCGTGCCCGTCGTACCGGTGGGCATCGCCGGGACCGGGCGGCTGCTGCCCAAGCACGGCCGGCTGCGCCCCGCCCTGGTCCGGGTCCGGATCGGCGCGCCGCTGGCGCCGTCGACGACCCCGGAGGCGGCCCGTGACGCGGTGGCCGCGCTGCACGACCGTACGGTCGCCGATCCGCTCGCCGACTCCCCCGTCCGCAAGCGGATCGCCCGGGTCGCGGGGTCGAAGCGCGGTCTCGCGCTGGCCTTCACCTGGGCGCTCGCGGAGGCGCTGAGCTGGCCGCTGATGCCGGAGCTGCTGCTCGGCGCGGTCTGTGTCGCCGTGCCGCGCCGCGCCCTGAAGCTGTCCGTGGCCGCACTCGCGGGCAGCCTCGCCGGTGGCGTGCTCGCGCTCCAACTGGCGGCGTCCGGGGTCGCGTTGCCCGCGCCGCTGACGACGGACCGGATGCGCGCGGAGGTGCGGCACGAACTCGCCGTGGAGGGCGCGAGCGCCGTACGCCACCAGCCCTGGAACGGCGTCCCGTTCAAGGTCTACGCGAAGGAGGCGGGCCGCGCGGACGTGCCGCCCGGCGACTTCCTCGCGGCGGCGGCCCGCGCCCGGGGCACCCGTACGCTCGCGGTCGGCCTCGCCTTCGGCGCGTTCGGCTTCCTCGCACACCGCCACCGGCGCCGGTACGGGACGTATCTCGTGCTCCTCGGCGGCGGGTTCGCGGCGGGCCTGACGATGATCGTGACGGGCTGGTCGTAGGGACGTCGTGGCGTCGCAGCAGCGCCCACACCCGAACGGACGAACGTGATCGCGCCAACCGTGGGCGAGAAAGGGCCGGTTCCGACGCCCTGACCACCACGAAGCACCGTCGCGTTTCGGCCACGCGCGCCGGCGTGATCAAGTCCGGTGCGGGCGCACGAGACGATCAAGGGGGCGCCCGGAAATCCGCGAGCGCCCCCTGCACGCCTTCGTCTTCCCGAGAGGACCCCGCATGGCCCCGGCCCAGCCCTACGACGTCGCCCTCGACCTCGGCACCCTGCGCGTGCTGCCGTCGGCCGGGCACGACGGACTCGTCCGGCCCCTGCTCCTCGCCGCCGAGGCGGGCCCCGGCCCCACGGACGTCAGCGCGCTGGAGCGGAGCCTCGACCACCCCGCGTTCTCGTTCCTGGAGCACGCGCACGGGCGGGGCTTCGACGTCTGCCTGATCGGCTACGCCGACGGGGACGGCCCCCTCGAAGACCTCGCCCGCCCGGTCCGCCAGGCCATCGGCCACGCGCTGCGCACCCGTTCCGGCACCGCGCCGCTGACCGTCGGCGGCGTCGGCCGGGGCGCCCTCGCCGCGCGCCACGCCCTGCTGCGCATGGAGGAGGAGGGGCTGCACCCCGAGACCCGCTTCCACTACGTGGTGAACAGCGCGGAGCCCTCCGCCCGGGAGGCCGCATACCTGATGCGGCGCGGCGGCCTGCCGAAGACGACGGAGAACATCAAGCTGATCACTCTCTCCCCCGAGACCGACACGGGTTCGACCCCGCTGCTCGACCCGGCCTACGACGACGTCTACGTCCTCCCGGCCCCCGCCGCCGGACCGGGCCCCCTGCTCCCGGAGGACCTGGCCACCTGCCTCCTGAACTGCCTGACCGCGTCCCCGGCCGAGAGCCGGTTCTAGCGCGGCTCCGAGATCCGCCGCCGCAGCGCGGCCACCTCCCCCTCGCTCAGCCCCGCGCCGCGCAGATACCCCTCCGCGTCGAACCCTCGCGCCACGTCGAGCGCGGCCTCGTAGGCCGTGGTCCCGGCGGCGGCGAGCCCCGCGGCCAGCTCGGGCCCGTCGTCCTCGCGCCCCCGCGCGGCGTTCATGGCGGCGACCCGCGGCACGCTGGCCTCGTAGTCCGCCGCGATCTCTTCGGGGCTCGCCCCGGCCAGCGACAGCAGCACGATCGACACGACACCGGTCCGGTCCCGCCCGGCGGAGCAGTGGAAGGCGACCCCTCCGGGCGCCGCCGCGGCCACGGCCCGCGCGACGGCGGCGATCCGCTCGGGGAACCGCTCCAGGAACGGCCGGTAGTACACGGGCGTCCCGAACTCCCAGCCGCCCCACCACCGGTCCCAGAACTCCCGGTCCTCGATCCCGTCGACCGGCACCCGCACGGTCCGCACCCGGTCCGGCCGGGCGGCGGCGTCGACCCCGTACTCGTCGGGGTTGCGCAGATCGACCACGGTCCGCACCCCGTGCCCCACCAGCGCCCGCCACCCCTCGGCGCTCAGCCGGTCGAGCCCGTCGGCCCGCACCAGCGCCCCGTGTCCGACCTCCCCGAGCCCTCCGAGATCCCGCACGTTGAAACACCCGTCCCAGTCCAGGTGGCGGGAGAGGGCGTGGCCGTCGGTTTCCGTCGTTTCCGTGGTCATGCCCGCAGTGGACCATGGAAGGCGCGGCCGGCGGGAGGGCTGCCGGGGAAGAGGGGTGTCAGTGGGAGGGGCTAACTTCCGCGCATGAGCTTTCACATGCACCTGAAGGCGGTCGCCGTCGAGCCACCGCCCGAGGACTTCGACACGTTGGCGCAGTTGTTCGCCGAGGCGTACCAGCGCGGGTTTCCGACGGAGGAGATCGAGGACCTGATCTCCAAGGACTTCTTCCAGGTGGACGAGTTGTGCAAGGCGGCGGCGCCGGACGGGGCGGGCGAGCTGGTGATCTTCGGCGGCGCCCCCGTGTACCCGCCCCCGGGGAGCCCGGAGCCGCCCCTCGTCGTCCTGGACCCCGAGGGCGTACGGGCAGCCGCCGACTTCCTCGCGTCCTGCTCCTTCGAGCGGATATGGGCGGCCGGCGGGACGGTGATCGCCAAGAACTGGGGGTGGCCCGAGGACGAGGTCCGCTCGATGTTCGAGGCCCACATCGCCGGGCTGCGGGACACCTACGGCAGGGCCGCCGCGCTCGGCCTGGCGATGGCCAAGCACTTCTCGTTCTGAGGGGTGCGGACGGTACGACACCGCCCCCGGCCAGGGTGGGGTCCACGGCCGGGGGCGGGGGTCTGGGGACGGGCGGCGGAGGGGGCCGCCCGTCCGGGGGGCGTCAGCCCATGTGCGGGTACGTGTAGTCCGTCGGCGGGACCAGCGTCTCCTTGATGGCGCGGGTCAGCGTCCAGCGCATCAGGTTCTGCGGGGCGCCGGCCTTGTCGTTGGTGCCGGAGGCACGGCCGCCGCCGAAGGGCTGCTGGCCGACGACGGCGCCGGTCGACTTGTCGTTGATGTAGAAGTTGCCCGCGGCGTAGCGGAGCTTGTCCATCGTGAACGCGGCAGCCGCACGGTCGTTGGCGATGACCGAGCCGGTGAGGGCGTAGTCGGACACCGACTCCATCTGGTCCAGCATCTCCTCGTACTTGTCGTCCTCGTAGACGTGGACGGCGAGGAACGGACCGAAGTACTCGGTGGTGAAGACCTCGTTGGCCGGGTCGGAGCACTCGACAACGGTCGGGCGCACGAAGTAGCCGACGGAGTCGTCGTACGTGCCGCCCGCGACGATCGTGCAGGTGTCGTCCGCCTTGGCGCGGTCGATCGCGGCCTTGTTCTTGGCGAAGGAACGCTCGTCGATGACAGCGCCGATGAAGTTCGACAGGTCGGTGACGTCACCCATGGTGATGCCGTCGACCTCGGCCGCGAACTCCTCCTTGAAACCGGAGTTCCAGATGGACGCCGGGATGTAGGCGCGCGAGGAGGCGGAGCACTTCTGCCCCTGGAACTCGAAGGAGCCGCGGGTCAGGGCCGTCTTGAGGACGGCGCGGTCGGCGCTCGGGTGGGCGACGACGAAGTCCTTGCCACCGGTCTCACCGACGAGCCGCGGGTAGGTGCGGTACTTGTCGATGTTCGTGCCGACCGTCTTCCACAGGTGCTGGAAGGTCTTGGTCGAGCCGGTGAAGTGGATGCCGGCGAGGTCGCGGTGGTTCAGGGCCACCTCGGAGACGGCGAGGCCGTCGCCGGTCACCAGGTTGATGACGCCCTTGGGCAGGCCCGCCTCTTCCAGGAGCTGGAGGAGGAGGACGGCCGCGTGGGTCTGCGTCGGGGACGGCTTCCAGACCACCACGTTGCCCATGAGGGCGGGGGCGGTGGGCAGGTTGCCCGCGATGGCCGTGAAGTTGAACGGCGTGATCGCGTAGACGAAGCCCTCCAGCGGGCGGTGGTCCATGCGGTTCCACACGCCGGTGGAGTTGGCCGGCGGCTGCTCGGCGAGCAGGTTGCGGGCGTAGTGGACGTTGAAGCGCCAGAAGTCGACGAGCTCGCACGGGGTGTCGATCTCGGCCTGCTGGGCGGTCTTCGACTGGCCGAGCATCGTGGAGGCGGCCAGCGTCTCGCGCCACGTCGTGGAGAGCAGCTCGGCGGCGCGCAGGATGATCGCGGCGCGGTCGTCGAAGGACATCGCGCGCCAGGCGGGGGCGGCGGCCAGGGCGGCGTCGACCGCGTCCTGGGCGTCCTGCACGGTGGCGTTGGCGTAGGTGCCGATGACGGCCTTGTGGTTGTGCGGCTGCACGACGTCGAAGCGCTCGCCGCCACCCATCCGACGCACACCGCCGATGGTGCAGGGCAGCTCGATCGGGTTCTCGGCCAGCTCCTTGAGCTTGGCCTCCAGGCGGGCGCGCTCCGGGGAGCCGGGGGCGTAACCGTGCACCGGCTCGTTCACCGGGGCGGGGACCTGGGTCACGGCGTCCAGGGTCATGGTTCCGTTTCTCCTTCGGGGGTTGCGGGGAGTCATCGGGAGGTTCCGGGTGGGGCGGGGGCCGGGCTCAGTTCTTGGTGAGGATCGAGCGGCCGAAGAAGAGCAGGTTCGCGGGCTTCTCGGCGAGGCGGCGCATGAAGTAGCCGTACCAGTCGGTGCCGAACGCGGTGTAGACGCGCATCCGGTGCCCCTCGGCGGCGAGCCGCAGGTGCTCGTCGCTGCGGATCCCGTACAGCATCTGGAACTCGTACTCGTCGAGCTTGCGCCCGGCGCGCCGGGCCAGCTCCTGCGCGATGGAGATGAGACGCGGGTCGTGGGACCCGATCATCGGGTACCCGTCACCCTCCATGAGGATGCGCGTGATGCGGACGTACGCCTTGTCGATCTCGGCCTTGTCCTGGTACGCGACCTCGGAGGGCTCCTTGTAGGCGCCCTTGACGATGCGGACGCGGCTGCCGGCGGCGGCCAGGCGGCGGGCGTCGTCCTCGGTGCGGAAGAGGTAGGCCTGGATGACGCAGCCGGTCTGCGGGAAGTCCTTCCGCAGCTCCTCGTGGATGGCGAACATCGAGTCGAGGGTGGTGTGGTCCTCGGCGTCGAGGGTGACGGTGGTGCCGATGGCGGCGGCGGCCTCGACGACCGGGCGGACGTTCGCGAGGGCGAGCTCGTGGCCGCCCTCCAGCGCCTGGCCGAACATCGACAGCTTCACGGACATCTCGGCCTTGGTGCCCAGGCCCAGGTCCTTGAGGCGCTCGATGAGCTCCAGGTAGGCGTCGCGGGCGGCGTAGGCCTGCTCGACGGTGGTGATGTCCTCACCGACGACGTCGAGGGTGACCTCCAGACCCTTGGCGGCGGCGTCCTCGATCACGGGCACGACGTCGTCGACGGTCTCACCGGCGATGAACCGGTCGACGACCTGCTTGGTGCCCAGCGCCGCCGACACGAAGGAACGCATCTTGTCGCTGCGCGACGCGGCGAGGATCAAGGGAGCCAGCACGGGGCACCTCCACGGAGCACGAGTTGAAGAAAGCACCGCCTCTTCCGTCGTAACGCAACAAAGCGCGACGAAACAGGAACGGCACGGAGAACCACCGTGAAATCTAAGGATCCCTCCGATCCTGTGCCATCGACAGCTGTCACGCATCTGTGGCCGCCACCTCAGACATCTGTATGAAGGGGCGCCCGGGGTGGGTGAGAATGACGGGGTGAAGGGTGACTACCAGGAACTGGTCGACGAGATCTCGGCGCTGCTCGGCGCCCCGGCGACCCTCGAGAACCGGGACTTCCGGCTGATCGCGTTCGGTACGCAGGTCAGCGGCGACGACAGCGACTTCGACGCCTCGGCGCTCGACCCGGTCCGCACCCGCTCGATCCTCACCCGGAGCTCCACGCCCGCCGTCCGCGCCTGGTTCGAGGGCTTCGGCATCGCCCGCGCGACGGGGCCGGTCCGCATCCCGGCGACCCCGGAGGCCGGCGTCTACCGCGGCCGCATCTGTCTCCCCGTGCGCCATCGGGGCATCGTCCTCGGCTACGTGTGGCTGCTCGACGACGATCCGGGCCCGACGCCGGAGCAGCTCGACGCGGCGATGGAGGTGGCCGGCCGGATCGGCGCGGAGCTGGCCGACGAGGCGCAGGCGGGCGCCGACCTGACCCGCGAGTTCCACTCCGTGCTGACGGCGGAGCGGGGCTGGCAGCGGGACATGGCGGTGGCGGCGCTGCGCACGGCGCTCGGCACCCGCGCCGACGGTCTGCACACGGTGGTCTGCGTGGCGCCGTGGCCCTCGGCGGACCCGGACGACGCGCCGTCGGTCCGTACGATCCCGGCGGCGGACGCGCTGTGCACGGTTCCCTGGGGCGCGACGGGCCAGTGCCTCGCCCTGCTGGTCCGCCTGCGCTCCTCGGAGGTGCTGACCCCGGCGCTGACGGCGGCGGCGAAGCTGCGCGCGCGGGCGGGCGCGGCCCAGGTCGCGGCCGGGGTCGGCGCACCGCGCACGGATCTGGCCGAACTGGCGGCGGCCTGGCAGGAGGCGACGGCGGCGGCCCGCACCGCCCTGGCCGACCCGCGGCTCGGCCCGGACGCGCAGTGGTCGGCGATCGGCCCGTACCGCCTGCTCACGGCGCTCCCCGCGGAGACCGCCCACGACCCGGTCCTGGCCCCGCTCCTGACCCCCGCCCACCGCCAGCTGGCGCACACGGCGGAGGTCTTCCTGGACTGCGCGGGCCAGGCGGGCCGCGCGGCGGCGGCCCTGGGCATCCACCGCCAGACCCTCTACTACCGCCTCTCCCGCGTCGAGCAGCTCACCGGCCTCGACCTCGACGAGGGCGAGGACCGGCTGCTCCTCCACATGGGCCTCAAGGCGTCACGGCTGTGACGGCCACTCCGAGGTGCCGTGGAAGGTGTCGCAGGACAGCACACGGCATCCCGTGAGGGCGACGGCGGCCAGCACCGCGTGCCGGGCCCGCTCGCTGTCCTCACGCGGGAACGCGACGCGCAGGGCGTGGCCGTAAGTCGTCTCGTACATGAGCTGCCAGCCGGTGTCCGTGACGACGAAGTGGTCCTGGCGGCGGTCACCGTGGCGGTACGAGCCGCGGTCCGCGGTGGGGCCGAGGGCGGAGCGCAGGACGCGCAGCCGCTCGTCGTACGACATTGCGCCCTCGCCCAGCCGGACAGCGACATGGTCGTGCGCGACCGACGGGTCGAACCACGGCTGGAGGCCCACCCGCTCGGGCAGGATGTCGCTGACGATCCGGCGGCCGGTCCAGCGGTCCAGGAACTCGACGACCCCGCAGTCGTGGCGCTCGTAGTCGTCGTCGCGAGTCCAGAAGACGACGGGCCAGGTGTCGGGCGGACCCTCGGTGAGCCAGCAGTAGTGGCCGCCGCTCTCGTTCATCGCCCAGACCAGGAGCCCGCCCGGCTCCGGGAACAGGGGGTACGGGTAGGCGTCCGGGCAGTCCTCGCGCATCGGCCCGAAGTCGTCGAGAAGGTCGTCCCCCGGTGGCACCACGAGGTACACCTCGCCCCAGAACCCGCCCCGCCCGTACGTCTCCACCAGCCGCTTGTAGTCCCCGGGCAGCGCGGTGCCGAGCTCCCGCTCCGTCGCGGCCCAGTCGTACGGCCCGCCGACCGGGTGCGCGGGCGGCGGGACCCGGCGTAGGAGATCCGCCGCGGGGTCAGCCATCGGACCGGGTCCCGGCGATCAACCGCCGCATGCCCTCGGTGAGTTCGGTGGGGGTCGGGGCGGTCTCCGGGTCGAGCATGTACTGGGCGATGAGGCCGCTCATCAGGCACATGTAGAGCTTGCCGAGGGTGTCGACGCTCGGGTCGTCGACGGGCGGCTCCTCGCCGCCCTGGAACATGGGGATGACGCCCCGGCCGCCCTCGCGCTGCGCCTGGGCGACGAAGTCGCGCACGGCCGGCATCTTGTCGCCGATCACCACGAGTTCCATGCCCAGGTGCCAGATCGAGCCGGGCTTCCCCATCGCCTCGGTGACGTTGGTCCACACCTCGTGGAACCGCTCCAGCGATCCGTCGGGCGTGGTCAGCGCGCCCGCGCCGTCGAAGGCGTCGGAGTTGTCCTCCACCAGCGCGATGTAGGCCTGCGCGAGCAGCGCGTCCTTCGAGCCGTAGTGGTAGCCGATCGACGCGAGATTGGCCCCGGACTCCTTGACGATGTCGCGCGCCGTGGTCCGCGCGAACCCCTTCTCCTGGAGGCAGCGCTTGGCGCCGTCGAGCAGATCTTCCTTGTGTCCCATGCCGGCCACCCTATCTAGACGTCCGTCTACGACAACTGTACGAGACGAGCGTCATGGACATACGTTTTAGACGCCCGTCATAGACAAGCGTATAGAACGACGCTAGCGTTCTTCCCATGACGACCAAGACCCCGCGGCGACGCGCCGCAGCCTCCCCGGCCAACCCCTGGACCGCCTTCTCCGTCCTCCTCCTTCCGCTGCTCCTCGTCTCGATGGACGTCTCCGTCCTGTACTTCGCGATCCCGCAGATCAGCCGGGACCTGCACACCACCGCCACCCAGCAGCTGTGGATCTTCGATATCTACGGCTTCGTCCTGGCCGGCCTGCTGCTCACCATGGGCTCGCTCGGCGACCGCATCGGCCGCCGCAAGCTGCTCCTCATCGGGGCCGCGGCATTCGGCGCCGCCTCCGTCCTCGCCGCCTACGCACCCAGCGCCGAGGCCCTGATCGCGGCCCGCGCCCTGCTCGGCATCGGCGGCGCGACCCTGATGCCCTCGACGCTCGGCATCGTCCGCTCCCTGTTCACCGACGAGACCCAGCGCGCCAAGGCCATCGGCATCTGGTCCGGCGCGATGGCCGGCGGCGTCGCCCTCGGCTCGGTGATGTCCGGGCTGATGCTGGAGCACTTCTGGTGGGGCTCGGTCTTCCTGGTCAACGTGCCGGCGATGCTGCTGCTCCTGGTCGTCGGCCCGCTGCTCCTCCCGGAGAGCCGTGACCCCGAGGCCCCGAAGCGCTTCGACCTGCTGTCGGTGCCGCTGTCCATGGCGACCGTGCTCCCGGCCGTCTACGGCCTGAAGAAGATCGCCGCCGACGGCTTCGAGCCCCGCCACCTGCTGTTCCTCGCGGCCGGCCTGGTCTTCGGCATCCTGTTCGTCCACCGCCAGCGGACCGTCCCGCACGCGATGATCAGCCGCGCCCTGTTCGCCCGGCGGACCTTCACCACGGGCATCGCGCTCAACACCCTGGTCATGTTCGCGATGATGGGCTCCGCGTTCTTCACCACGCAGTACCTGCAGTCGGTCCTCGGCCGCGCCCCGCTCGAGGCCGCCCTCTGGTCCCTCGCCCCGTCGCTGCTCATCGGCGGCTTCGCCCCGGCCTCCGCCGCCCTCGCCCAGAAGACCGAGAAGCGGTACGTGATCGGGGGCGGGTTCCTGCTCGCCGCGGCCGGGTTCGCCCTGATGTCGCAGGCCGGGACCGACTCCCTGCTCCTCGTCCTCGCCGGCGCCGGAGTCCTCGGCTGCGGCGTGGTCTCGGTCGCCTCGATCGTCACCGACCTGGCCCTGAGCGCCACCCCGGCGGACAAGGCCGGCACCGCGGGCTCCCTCCTGGAGACCGGCCAGGAGTTCGGCGGCGCGCTCGGCATGGCCGTCCTCGGCTCGGTCGGCACCGCGGCCTTCCAGGCGGGCCTGCCGGCGGGCGCCCCGGGGACCCTGGGCGAGGCCGTCGCCGTCCCCGCTCTGGCCGACGCCGCCCGCGCCGCCTTCGTGGACGGCATGGCCTGGGCCTCGTACACGGCGATCGCCGTCCTCCTGGCCGGTGCCTGCCTCGCCTTCACCCTGCTGCGCGAGCGCGGGCAGCAGGCCGCCGAGGAGCCGACGCCCGAGACGGCCCCGGAGCCGGTCTGCTGACCCGCCCGCGCACCACCCCGGGATACGCCGAAGGGCGGCCGCCCCGTACGCCAGACGTACGGGACAGCCGCCCTTCAGGGCTTGCCGGGACTACTCCGAGAGGTTGACCGCGCGCGCCGAGGTCGCGCCGATCTCCGAGGCCAGCTCGTTCAGCACAGCCGGGGCCACCGTGTCGTCGACGGTCAGGACGGCCAGCGCCTCGCCGCCCACGTCGGCACGGGCGACCTGCATGCCCGCGATGTTGATCCCGGCCTCACCGAGGACGCGGCCGACGGTGCCGACGACACCCGGACGGTCCTCGTAGCGCAGGACGACCATGTGGTCGGCGAGCGCCAGGTCCACGTCGTAGTCGCCGACGGCGACGATCTTCTGGAGGTGCTTCGGGCCCGCCAGCGTGCCGGAGACCGCGATCTCCTGGCCGTCGCCCAGGGTGCCGCGCACCGTCACCACGTTGCGGTGGTCGGGCGACTCGGAGGAGGTCGTCAGCCGGACCTCGACACCGCGCTCCTGCGCGAACAGCGGCGCGTTCACGTACGACACCGTCTCGTCGACGACGTCCTCGAACACGCCCTTGAGCGCGGACAGTTCGAGCACCTTCACGTCGTGCTGGGTGATCTCGCCGTACACCTCGACGTCGAGACGCGCCGCGACCTCGCCCGCGAGCGCGGTGAAGATCCGGCCGAGCTTCTCGGCGAGCGGCAGACCCGGCTTGACGTCCTCGGCGATGACACCGCCCTGCACGTTCACCGCGTCGGGGACGAGCTCGCCGGCCAGCGCCAGACGCACCGAGCGGGCGACGGCGATGCCGGCCTTCTCCTGCGCCTCGTCGGTCGAGGCACCCAGGTGCGGGGTGCAGACGACCTGGTCGAACTGGAACAGCGGGGAGTCCGTGCAGGGCTCCTTCGCGTACACGTCCAGACCGGCGCCCGCGACGCGGCCCTCCTTGAGCGCCGAGTACAGCGCCTCCTCGTCGACGATCCCGCCGCGCGCCGCGTTCACGATGCGCACGCTCGGCTTGACCTTGTGCAGCGCCTCGTCACCGATCAGACCGAGGGTCTCCGGCGTCTTGGGCAGGTGCACGGTGATGAAGTCGGAGACCTCGAGCAGCTCGTCCAGGGACAGGACCTTGACGCCCATCTGCGCGGCTCGCGCGGGCTGCACGTACGGGTCGTAGGCGACGACCTTCATGCCGAAGGCGCTCATGCGCTGGGCGACCAGGGCGCCGATGCGGCCGAGGCCGACGACACCGAGGGTCTTCTCGGCCAGCTCGACACCGGTGTACTTGCTGCGCTTCCACTCGCCGTTCTTCAGCGCGGCGTTCGCCTGCGGGATGTTGCGCGCGGTGGCGACGAGGAGGCCGCAGGCCAGCTCGGCGGCGGTCACGATGTTGGACGTCGGGGCGTTGACGACCATGACGCCGGCCTTGGTGGCGGCGGAGACGTCCACGTTGTCCAGACCGACACCGGCGCGGGCGACGACCTTGAGCTTGCGGGCGGCGGCGATGGCCTCGGCGTCCACCTTGGTGGCGGAGCGGACCAGGATCGCGTCGACGTCGGCGATGGCGGGCAGCAGCTCGGCGCGGTCCGCGCCGTTGCACCGGCGGATCTCGAAGTCGGGGCCCAGGGCGTCGACGGTGGCGGGCGACAGCTCTTCAGCGATGAGTACGACGGGTTTGCCGTTGGCAGCAGTGCTCACGTGAGTCCTCACAAGTCCCAATGCGGACGGCCGTCCCGACGGCCGCAGGCGATGGAGGGGTGGGTGCATGGCCGCGTGGAAGACGCACGACGCTGTGGGCCCGACGCGAATAATTCAGCAGTGTAGTGGCGCACGGGAGACAGTCATGCGCCTCCCTGGAAGGATCACCCGTCCGTGGCTGGACGGGATGGACAACCGTGTGGTCGTCCGATGAAGAACGGGGCCGCGGCGTGTGCCACGGCCCCGTTCCGCGAAGGCTTACGCCTCCTCGTCGTTCACCCAGCTCATGAGCTTGCGCAGCTCCTTGCCGGTGGTCTCCAGGAGGTGCTTCTCGTCCTGGGTCTTGTACTCGTTGTACTTCTTCAGGCCGCCGTGGTATTCGGCCATCCACTCCTTGGCGAAGGTGCCGTCCTGGATCTCGGCGAGGACCTTCTTCATCTCGGCCTTGGTGGCGTCCGTGATGATGCGCGGGCCGGTGATGTAGTCGCCCCACTCGGCGGTCTCGGAGACCGACCAGCGCATCTTCTCCAGGCCGCCCTCGTACATGAGGTCGACGATGAGCTTCAGCTCGTGGAGGCACTCGAAGTACGCGATCTCCGGCTGGTAGCCGGCCTCGGTCAGCGTCTCGAAGCCCGCCTTGACCAGCGCGGCGGTACCACCGCACAGGACGGCCTGCTCACCGAACAGGTCGGTCTCGGTCTCCTCGGTGAAGGTCGTCTTGATGACGCCGGCGCGGGTGCCGCCGATGCCCTTCGCGTAGGAGAGGGCGAGCTCGAAGGCCTTGCCCGTGGCGTCCTGCTCGACGGCCGCGATGCAGGGGACGCCGCGACCCTCCTCGTACTGGCGGCGCACCAGGTGGCCCGGACCCTTGGGGGCGACCATGCAGACGTCGACGCCGGCCGGGGGCTTGATGAAGCCGTAGCGGATGTTCAGGCCGTGGCCGAAGAACAGCGCGTCGCCGTCCTTCAGGTTGTCCTTGATGGACTCCTCGTAGACCTGGGCCTGGATCGGGTCCGGGACCAGGATCATGATGACGTCGGCCTCGGCGGCGGCCTCGGACGGCGTCACCACGCGCAGGCCCTGCTCCTCGGCCTTGGCCTTGGACTTGGAGCCCTCGTGCAGACCGACGCGGACGTCGACGCCCGAGTCGCGCAGGGACAGCGCGTGGGCGTGGCCCTGGGAGCCGTAGCCGATCACCGCGACCTTGCGGTTCTGGATGATGGACAGATCGGCGTCGTCGTCGTAGAACAGCTCGGCCACTGGGGTTCTCCTTGGTGTGCTGGTGTTGCGTCCCACCGTACGGCGGGAGAAGGACGGGAAGTTGTCAGGTCTCGCGATGCGAGCAGCCGGGCCGCGCGCGACGGGTGCGCGCGGCCGGCGGGGCGCCTCAGGCGCTCCGGTCGAGAGCGCGCAGGCTGCGGTCGGTGATGGAGCGCGAACCGCGGCCGATGGCGATGGTGCCGGACTGGACGAGCTCCTTGATGCCGAAGGGCTCCAGCATCTTGAGCATGGCCTCCAGCTTGTCACTCGATCCGGTGGCCTCGATGGTGACCGCCTCGGGCGAGACGTCCACGGTCTTGGCGCGGAACAGCTGGACGATCTCGACGATCTGCGAGCGGGTCTCGTTGTCGGCGCGCACCTTGGCGAGCACGAGCTCGCGCGCGACGGCGGCGCCGGGCTCCAGCTCGACGATCTTCAGGACGTTGACCAGCTTGTTGAGCTGCTTGGTGACCTGTTCGAGCGGGAGGTCCTCGACGTTCACCACGATCGTGATGCGGGAGATGTCGGGGTGCTCGGTGATGCCGACGGCGAGCGAGTCGATGTTGAACCCGCGGCGCGAGAAGAGGGCCGTGATCCGGGCCAGGACACCGGGCTTGTTCTCGACCAGGACGGAGAGCGTGTGCTTGGACATTTCGATGGCCTCTTAGAGTCTCTCTCGCTCAGTCGTCTTCGTTGTCGCCGAAGTCCGGGCGGACGTCCCGGGCGGCCATGATCTCGTCGTTGGAGGTGCCGGCGGCGACCATCGGCCACACCATGGCGTCCTCGTGGACGATGAAGTCGATCACGACGGGGCGGTCGTTGATCGAGTTCGCCTCCTCGATGACCTTGTCGAGGTCCTCGGGGCGCTCGCAGCGGATCGAGTAGCAGCCCATGGCCTCGGACAGCTTCACGAAGTCCGGGACGCGCGTGCCCTTGTTGGGCGGGGTCTCGCCGTCCGGGCCCGCGTGGAGCACGGTGTTCGAGTAGCGCTGGTTGTAGAACAGGGTCTGCCACTGGCGGACCATCCCGAGCGCGCCGTTGTTGATGACGGCGACCTTGATCGGGATGTTGTTCAGGGCGCAGGTGGTGAGCTCCTGATTGGTCATCTGGAAGCAGCCGTCGCCGTCGATCGCCCAGACCGGCTTGTCCGGCGCGCCGGCCTTGGCGCCCATCGCGGCGGGGACCGCGTAGCCCATGGTCCCGGCGCCGCCCGAGTTCAGCCAGGTGGCCGGGCGCTCGTACTTGATGAAGTGCGCGGCCCACATCTGGTGCTGGCCGACGCCCGCGGCGAAGATCGTGTCGGCCGGGGCGAGCTGCCCGATCCGCTCGATGACCTGCTGCGGGGACAGCGAGCCGTCCTCCGGCTGGTCGTAGCCGAGCGGATAGGTGTCGCGCCAGCGGGACAGGTCCTTCCACCAGGCGCTGTAGTCGCCCTTGTGACCGTCCGCGTGCTCCTTCTGGACCGCCTGGATCAGGTCGGCGATGACCTCGCGGGCGTCACCGACGATCGGCACGTCCGCCTCGCGGTTCTTGCCGATCTCCGCGGGGTCGATGTCGGCGTGGACGATCTTGGCGAACGGGGCGAAGCTGTCCAGCTTGCCGGTGACGCGGTCGTCGAATCGGGCTCCGAGGGCGACGATCAGGTCGGCCTTCTGCAGCGCGGTGACGGCGGTGACCGCACCGTGCATGCCCGGCATTCCCACGTGCAGCGGGTGGCTGTCGGGGAACGCGCCGAGCGCCATCAGGGTGGTGGTGACGGGCGCTTCGGTGAGCTCGGCGAGGACCTTGAGCTCCTGGGTGGCGTTGGCCTTGAGGACACCGCCGCCCACGTAGAGGACGGGCCGCTTCGCGTTCGTGATGAGCTTCGCGGCCTCGCGGATCTGCTTGGCGTGCGGCTTGGTCACCGGGCGGTAGCCGGGCAGGTCCGTCTGCGGCGGCCACGAGAAGGTCGTCTGCGCCTGCAGGATGTCCTTCGGGATGTCCACGAGGACCGGGCCCGGGCGGCCGGTCGAGGCGATGTGGAACGCCTGGGCGATGGCCTGCGGGATGTCCTCGGCCTTGGTGACCAGGAAGCTGTGCTTGGTGATCGGCATCGTGATGCCGACGATGTCCGCCTCCTGGAAGGCGTCCGTACCGATCGCCTTGGAGACGACCTGGCCGGTGATCGCGACGAGCGGCACCGAGTCCATCATCGCGTCGGCGATCGGCGTCACCAGGTTGGTCGCACCCGGACCCGAAGTCGCCATGCACACACCGACCTTGCCGGTGGCCTGCGCGTAACCGACAGCCGCGTGACCCGCACCCTGCTCGTGCCGCACGAGGATGTGACGCACCCGCTTCGAGTCCATCATCGGGTCGTACGCGGGAAGGATCGTGCCGCCGGGGATACCGAATACGGTGTCGACCCCGACCTCCTCAAGCGAGCGAATGAGGGACTTCGCACCCGTGACGTGCTCGACGGGGGCGGACTGCTGTCCTCCGGAACGGGGCCGCGGCTGCGGATGGTGGGCCCCGGTGGCCTGCTCGGTCATCGGCTTCTCTTCTCGATGCTGAGGGTTTTTGCGAGGGTTGTGCGGGTTTCTTACACAATGCGGTACGCGGTGCGAAGGCTCCGAATCGGCACTGGTGCAACAAAAAACCCCTCGTGCCGTGAGGCAAGCGAGGGGAGCGCGCCGGATACGGTCGCTGGGATTCCGGTGTTCGGACCGGTGGGCCCCAGCTTCAGCCGACGCGCTTTCCAAGTACGAGAATTCGGGTGCGCATGGCATTGACCATCCCCCCGGCGCGCCATATGTGTCAAGTAGGTGGGACGGGGGTCTCATTATGTGAACGGGACGCCGGTACGCCCGCGAACACCGGCTCGGCGGGACCGGCCGGGACGGGGTACTCCCCCGAGGCCAGCGCGCGGCGCAGCCGGTACTCGTCGAGCGGCCCCGAGAAGGCCATGCCCTGCCCGTGGGTGCAGCCCATCGCCCGCAGCGCGACCACCTGCTCGGGCAGGTCGACCCCGTCCGCCACGGACGTGAGACCGAGGTCCCCGGCGATCCGCAGCAGCCCGCTGGTGATCTTGTGCAGCCGGGCGGACTCGACGACGCCCTCGACGAGCGAGCGGTCGAGCTTGAGCATGTCGACGGGGAGTCTGCGCAGCGCGGTGATGGCCGCGTAGCCGCTGCCGAAGCCGTCGAGGGCGATCCGGACCCCGAGCCGGCGCAGCCCCGTCAGGCGGCGCTCCAGCTCGTCCAGAGGCACCCTGGGGTCGCTGTCGGCCAGCTCGATGACGAGCGCCCCGGAGGGCAGCCCGTGCCGGGTGAGGAGCGCCTCGACGGAACCGAGCGGCATCGCCCGGTCCAGCAGGCGGCGGGCGCCGATCCGGACGACGACCGGCGTGGCGTGCCCGCTGCGGCCGCGCTCGGCGGCCTGGGCGACGGCCTCCTCCAGCATCCAGCGGCCCAGCTCGGCGGTCTTCTCACCGTCCTCGGCGACCCGGAGGAACTCGGCGGGGGTGAAGAGGATGCCCTGCGAGGAGCGCCAGCGGGCCTGGGCGGCGACAGCGGTGATCCGGCCGCCCTCGAGCGACACCACCGGCTGGTGCAGCAGGGCGAACTCGCCCTCGTGCAGTGCGGAGCGCAGCCGTCCCGCCAGCTCGGCCTTGCGTACGACGTCCGCCTGCATCTGGGGGGCGTACAGCTCGACACGGCCCTTGCCGGTGGCCTTGGCGCGGTACATCGCGAGGTCGGCGTTGCGCAGGAGCTCGCCCGCGGTGATGTCGGGCTCGGCGAAGGCCACCCCGATGGAGGCGGCCACCCGGACGTCCTGGTGCCCGTCGATCGCGTAGGGCTGGGAGAGCGTGACCCTGAGCCGGTCGGCCAGCTCGTAGATGTGCTGCTCCCGCGCGGAGTGGTCACGGCCTCCGTCGCCCACGATCAGCGCGGCGAACTCGTCGCCGCCGAGCCGGGCCGCGGTGTCCGAGGCACGGACGGAGTCGGCGAGCCGGCGCGCGGCCTGGACGAGCAGCTCGTCGCCCGCCTGGTGGCCGATCGTGTCGTTGACCTGCTTGAAACCGTCGAGGTCGATGAAGAGCACGGCGGTGCCGCGGTCGCTGGCGCGGCGCCCGGTGAGCGCGAGGCCGACCCGCTTGGTGAACAGCGAGCGGTTGGGCAGGTCGGTGAGCGGGTCGTGCTCCGCGTTGTGCTGCAACTGCGCCTGGAGGCGAACCCGTTCGGTCACGTCCCTGCTGTTGAGGATCAGGCCGCCGTGGTGGCGGTTGATCGTCGACTCCACGTTCAGCCAGGCGCCGGCGCCGGAGCGGAAGCGGCACTCGATGCGGGTGGTGGGCTCCTCGACGGCGCTGGCCGCGAGGAAGCGGCGGATCTCGTGCACCACGCGCCCGAGGTCCTCGGGGTGGATGATCGAGGCCAGCTCGGAGCCGACGAGGTCGTCGGCCTCCCGCCCGTAGACCCCGGCGGCGGCCGGGCTGACGTAGCGGAGGATCCCGTTCGGAGCGGCGATCATGATGACGTCGCTGGAGCCCTGGACGAGCGAACGGAAGTGGTTCTCCTTCTGGGCCAGCTCCTGGGTCAGCGTGATGTTGTCGAGGAGCATGATGCCCTGGCGCACGACGAGGGCCAGGACGACGGTGCAGGCCGTGAAGAGGACGATCCGGTCGACACGGTGGCCGCTCAGCACGTTGTAGAGGATGCCCAGCGTGCAGACGGCGGCGGCCAGGTACGGCGTGAGCGCGGCGAGCGAGCCGGACATGGGGCGGGTGTGGCCGAGCTGGTACCGGGCGGGGGCGGGGCCCTGGTGCGCCGCCGGCCGCGGGCCCGCCCGGCCCTCACGACGGTGCCCCACCCAGGGCGCGTGCGCGAGCAGCAGCGATCCGGCGAACCAGCCGGCGTCGAGGATCTCTCCGGAGCGGTAACTGGCGTGCAGGAGAGGCGAGGTGAACAGCGCGTCGCACATCACGGTGAGGGCCAGGGCGCCGATCGCGGTGTTGACCGCCGTCCGGTTGCCCGGTGAGCGGCGGAAGTGCAGGGCGAGCACCATGCTGACGAGAACGATGTCGAGCAGCGGGTACGCGAGCGAGAGCGCGGTACGGCTGACGCTCTGCCCCTCGGACTCGGCGGTGTGCGCGAGGGCCAGGCTCCAGGAGAGCGTGACGAGGGACCCGGCGATGAGCCAGGCGTCGAGCGCCAGGCAGATCCAGCCGGCCTTGGTCACGGGCCGTTTGGCGAGGACGAGCAGGCCGATGATCGCGGGCGGTGCGAAGCAGAGGAAGAACAGGTCGGCGAGGCTCGGGGTCGGCACGTCGATCCGCAGGACGAACTCGTACCAGCCCCACACCCCGTTCCCCAGCGAGGCCATGAGGGAGGAGAGGGCGAAGAGCAGCCAGGCGGGCTTGAAGCGGCTGTGGCGGCTGCGCGCGTAAAGGAAGTTCGACACGGCGGCGGTGCCCGCGGCGAGGCTCAGGCCGAAGTCGCCCATGAACAGGGCCACTCGCTCGGAGCCCCAGCCCAGCAGTGATCCCGTGGCGAAGGCCGCGCAGACGAGGGCGAGCGCCAGTTGGACACCCATGACGCGGCCCCGCTCCGGGGCACGGGCCGGAAGCGGTGCGCCGGGGTGCAGTGCGGCGCCCAGCGTGGTCGGCGGCGACGGGTGGGCGGTCACCGGGCCGCCTCGGCCCGTCGGGTCGGGCCGGCGTCGCTCCGGCCCGGGCCCGGGTGCGGGTGGCGCCGGCGGCCCGGGCGCAGGCTGCCGCGGCACGCAGGCTTCGTGCGACAGGCCTGACTTCGCCCGTGCAGGGGTGTGCTGGAGGGCCGCCGTCGGCGACCCCGCCGCGTCGGATCGTTCGCCCATAGGCCGTACATCGCCCGTCGCCCCCCTCGCAGTCCGTCACTCGTCCCCGGCGCCGCATGCCGCACGGCGCTGCCCCAGTCGGGACGATACACCAGACTCGTCACTCAGGGACATAGTCTCTCTACTCTCCGTGACGACCAGCGGCGATGCGCGCACGGGGCGGAGCCGGGCGGGCGCGGAGCGTGTACGCCCGACGGCGAGCGGCCGCACGGGAGTTGCCCGTGGGGCCGATGGTGCTCGGGACGACCGGTGAGACGGACGGGGCCGCTCGGGCCGGCCGGGGTCAGCCGGGGTCAGCCGGTGGTGAAGACGACGTTCTCCAGCGGCTCCCCCGCCGCGAACCGCGTGAGCTGCGCGGCCATCAGCCGCTTCGCGCGCGGCAGGAAGGCGGACGTGGGTCCGCCCACGTGCGGCGAGATGAGCACTCCCGGAGCCTGCCACAACGGGTGCTCCCGGGGCAGCGGTTCGGGATCGGTGACGTCGAGCGCCGCCGTGATGCGACCGCTCTCCAGCTCCTTGAGCAGCGCTTCGGTGTCGACGACGGGACCGCGCCCGACGTTGACGAGCAGGGCGCCGCCCTTCATCCGGGACAGGAAGTCCGCGTTCACGAGGCCTCGGGTGTCCTCCGTGAGCGGGGTGACCACGACGACGACGTCGGCCTCGGGGAGCAGGGCGGGCAGCTCGGTGAGCGGGTGCACGGGGCCGCGTTCGGTGGTGCGGGCGGAGCGCGCGATGCGCGCCACCCGCGCGACCTCGAAGGGCACGAGCCGGTCCTCGACGGCTGACCCGATCGCGCCGTACCCGACGATCAGGACGTTCTTGTCGGCGAGCGCGGGCCGGAACCCGCCGCGCCACTCGCCGCGTTCCTGGCCGCGCACGAAGTCGGGGATCCCGCGCAGCGAGGCGAGGATCAGGGTGAGCGCGAGCTCGGCGGTGCTGGCGTCGTGCACCCCGCGCGCGTTGCACAGCTGAACGCCGGGCGGCAGGTGCGGAAGTCCCGCCTGCACGTGGTCGACGCCGGCGGACAGGGTCTGCACGGCGCGGAGCGAGGTCATCCGCGGCATCGGCCGGGTGCCGACGCCCGGCGGCTTCATGTACGGGACGACGTAGAAGGCACAGTCGGCGGGATCGGCGGGAAAGTCCGGTTCACCGTTCCAGAAGCGGTAGTCGAGGCCCTCGGGGAGGCCCGGGATCTCGTCGGCGGGGAACGGCAGCCACACATCACCAGTCATGTCAGGAGGCTATGTCAGACGTGCCGGGAGGCAGAGGTTAGGTTGGTGGCCGAAGACAGGGAGGGTCACGGGCAGGTGGAGCGCAAGGCGATCGGCGCGGCGGCGCTCGAGGTGGGTGCTGTCGGACTGGGCTGTATGCCGATGAGCTGGGCCTACACCGGCTCGCGGCAGCGCGGCGAGGAATCCCTGCGGACCGTGCACGCCGCGTTGGACCGGGGGTGTTCGCTTCTCGACACCGCCGACATGTACGGGCCGTTCACCAACGAGCTGTTGCTCGGGCGGGTGTTGAAGGAGCGGCGGGCGGACGCGTTCGTCTCGACGAAGGTGGGGCTGCTCGTGGGCGAGCAGCACATCGTGGCCAACGGACGTCCGGGGTACGTCAGGCGGGCGTGCGACGCGTCGCTGCGGCGGTTGCAGACGGACGTGATCGATCTGTACCAGCTGCATCGCGCGGACCCGGAAGTGCCGGTCGAGGAGACCTGGGGCGCGATGGCGGAGCTGGTGAGCGCGGGCAAGGTCCGTTCGCTCGGGTTGTGCGCGGTGGGGGCGCGGGCCGCGCGGCGCGGCGGGCGGGCCGGGATGCATGCGGGAACGATCCGCCAACTGGACCGGATCCAGCAGGTGTTCCCGGTGAGTTCGGTGATGGCCGAGCTGTCGGTGTGGTCCACCGAGGCGCTGGAGGCGCTGCTGCCGTGGTGCCGGGCCCGGGGCGTCGGGTTCCTCGCGGCGATGCCGCTGGGCAACGGGTTCCTGTCCGGCACGCTGACGCCCGGGCAGGGCTTCGAGCCGGACGACCTGCGGGCCCGGCACCCCCGGTTCACCGCGGAGATGATGGCGGCGAACCAGCCGGTAGTGGCGGGGCTGCGCCGGGTCGCGGCCCGGCACGGCGCGGACGTGACGCCCGCGCAGGTGGCCCTGGCCTGGGTCCTCGCGCAGGGTCCGAACGTGGTGCCGGTGCCGGGGGCCAAGCACGAGCGCTGGGCGGTGGAGAACGCGGCGGCGGCCGGACTGGTTCTGACGGACGCGGACCTGGCGGAGATCGCCGGTCTGCCGGCCGCGCAGGGATCATGGGACTGAGTTCGGGAACCTGAACGGCGCGAGCGGTGTATGAACGAGAGAACCGTGGCGACGAAGGGACCTGATCGTGATCGTGCAACGTCAAGCTGTGCGGCCCGCGTTGGCGGTGGCCGCCTGTGCGGCGCTCCTGCTCACGGCCGGCTGCTCGTCCGGGGACGGCGGGCCGAAGCAGGACCGGGGCGGCACGTCGGGCCCGAGCCGCTCGAGCGGCGCCGAGAGCACGGCGCCGGCGAGCGAGGCGCCGCCCGCGAAGGGCTCGGTGAAGGTGCTGAGGACGGTGGCCACCGGGCTCGACACGCCCTGGGGCCTGGCCCCGCTGCCGGAGGGTGATCTCCTGGTCTCCTCGCGCGACAAGGGCACGCTCATCCGGATCGCGCCGGGGACGGGGAAGAAGACGACCGTCGGCTCGGTGCCCGGGGTGGCCCCGGCCGGCGAGGGCGGCCTGCTCGGCCTCGCCCTCTCCCCGTCCTACGCGTCGGACCACATGGTCTACGCGTACTTCACGACGGAGTCGGACAACCGCATCGCGCGGATGATCTACGACGACAAGAAGCCGGCCGGTGAGCAACTGGGCGCTCCGGACACGGTGTTCAGAGGCATCCCCAAGGGGACGAACCACAACGGCGGGCGGATCGCCTTCGGCCCGGACGGCATGCTGTACGTGGGCACGGGCGAGACGTACAAGACGGAGCTGGCACAGGACAAGAAGTCCACGGGTGGCAAGATCCTGCGCCTGACCCCGGAGGGCGAGCCGGCCCCGGGCAATCCGTTCGGGAACTCGCCGGTGTACTCGTACGGGCACCGCAATGTGCAGGGCCTGGCCTGGGACCAGGACAAGCGGATGTGGGCCTCGGAGTTCGGCCAGGACACGTGGGACGAGCTGAACCACATCGTGGCGGGGGGAGACTACGGCTGGCCGGATGCGGAGGGGAAGGCCGGCAAGCCCGGGTACCGGGACCCGATCGTCCAGTGGCACACCGATGAGGCCTCCCCCAGCGGGATCGCCTACCTCAAGGGGTCGATCTGGATGGCGGGGCTGCGGGGCGAGCGCCTGTGGCGCGTTCCGCTGGACGGCGCGAAGGCGGCGCACAAGCCGCAGGCCTTCCTCCACAAGGAGTACGGGCGACTGCGCACCGTGGTCCCTGCGGGCGGTGACACGCTGTGGGTGACGACGAGCAACACGGACGGGCGGGGGACCCCGGGCAAGGAGGACGACCGGATTCTGGAGCTGAGAGTCAGCTGACCTCGGCGGCGCCGTCCGGGTCCGCCTCGTCGGGCCCGTCCGTCGTCTCGGTCTCCTCCTGAGGGGTCGCGCGGACCACGACCTTGCCGGAGGTGAGGTCTATCGGGCCACGCCCTGGGTCCCCGTCGTTCAGATCGACGCGGGTCAGCTCCAGGCGTTTGCGTTCCTCGTCGGTGTGCCGCCGGCTGGGGGCGAACAGGTCCTCGAGCGGGTTGAACACTGCGCCTCCAGGTGGGCAGGTGGGCCGGTCGAGCCTCGCGTCCAGCGTACGGCAGGGTGCGCGGCCCCGGTCAGCCCGCGGCGTGGGGCGGGCCGGTCACGGGGCGGGCGGGGAAGAGCTGCAGACGGTGGGCCAGGGCGGCGGCCTCGCCGCGGCCGGCGACGCCGAGCTTGGCGAGGATGTTGGAGACGTGGACGCTGGCCGTCTTCGGGGAGATGAAGAGCTCCTCGGCGATCTGGCGGTTGCTGCGGCCGGCTGTGACCAGGCGCAGGACGTCACGTTCGCGGCTGGTGAGGCCGAGCTGTTCGGCGGGGTCGCCCGGGGCGGCCGGGCGGCGCGCGGTGTGGGCGGGGCTGAGGCTCAGGCGGGCGCGCTGGGCGAGGAGGGTGACGGACTCGGTGAGCGGTCGGGCGCCGAGGTGGTCGGCGACGGCCGCGACGAGGCGCAGGAGCTCGGTGGCGCGGTCGCGGTCGTCCTCGGCGGAGCTGCCGGACGAGGCGGCGGAGACGAGGAGGGACTCGGCGAGGCGGTAGCGGACGCGGGCGAGGTCGTAGGGGCGCTCGAGGGGTTCGAAGGCGGTGACGGTGGCGGACCAGTCGTCGGCGGTGTCGCGGCCTTCGGCGCGGAGCAGTTCGGCGCGGACCCACTGTTCGTGGGCCTGCCAGACGGGGACGTGGACGGCCTGGGCCTTGGCGGCGTCGCGGATGCGGGCGACGGCCTCGGTGCGCTCGGCTTCGGCGGCGGGCAGGCCCCGGGCGTCGGCCTCCGCGGCGGCGGCGGTGCGCAGCAGGGGCCAGAGGTAGCGCTGCATGGAGTGCGGGAGGCCGGCGGTGACGAGCCGGTCGAGTTCGGCGCGGGCGTCGAGGAGGCGGCCCTGGGCGACGGCGAGAGCGAGGGAGATATGGGTGAGGGGCAGCAGGTACTGCGGCATCGGATCGTGGGCGCCGTAGAGCTCACGGGCCGCGGCCAGGTGGGCGGCGGCTTCCTGGAGGGCGCCGCGGGCGAGGGCGAGGGTGGCGAGGTGGAGTCCGGCGGTGGCGCGGGGTTTGTCGCTGACGGCCATGGCGCGGGTGCGCTCGGCGGCGTCGGTGGCCTCGGTCCAGCGGCCGAGGGAGATCAGGGACTCGGCCTTGTTGGCACGGACCCAGCCCTTGGTGTCGGTGAGACCGTAGCGGCGGCACTCGGCGATGCCGAGGTCGCAGAGCCGGACGGCTTCGGCGGAGCGGCCGGAGCCTTCGAGGACGGAGGGCAGGTTCACGTTGACGTGGCGGATGCGGGCGATGAGGCCGAGTTCGGCGGAGCGCTCGCGGACGGCGTACATCTCGGTGAAGCCCTCTTCGATGTCGCCGGCGTCGACGAGGAGGCCGCCGAGGACGAGGCGGGCGTTGAGTTCGATCTCCTCGGCGCCGACCATGCGGGCGTACTCGACGGCGCGCTCGGCGGCGGCGAGGGCTTCGGCGCCGGGGCGGTGGAGCATGCCCCAGGAGGCGGCGTAGGTGAGCACCTCGGCGTGCACGGCGGACGGCGGCAGGCCGCGGACGAGCTCCTGCGCGGTGGCGATCTCGTCCCAGCCGTCGCTGCGGCCGAGGGTGGAAATGAGGCTGCTGCGCTGGATCCAGAACCAGGCGGCGCGCAGCGGGTCGCCGCCGCCCGGGGTGCGGGCGGCGTCCTCCAGGATGCGGATGGCGCGCTTGGCGATCTTGAGTGCGCGTTCGCGTTCGCCGCAGAGGCGGCCGGCGACGGCGGCCTCGGCCATGAGGTCCAGGTAGCCGAGCGGGGTCTTCGCGGGGTCGCAGCCGCAGGCGAGGTACTCGTCGACGTAGTCGGCCAGGCGCAGGCGGTCGCGGATCTCCTGGGGTGCGGAGTCCCAGAGTTCCATCGCCCGTTCCAGGAGCCGCAGTTGTTCGGCGTAGGCGTGGCGGCGCTGGGCCTCGACGGAGGCGTCGAGCACGGCGGGCAGCGCCTTGGCCGGGTCGTGCGCGTGGTACCAGTAGGCGGCCAGGCGCATCACGCGGGCGTCGGCGGGCACGAGGGCCGGTTCGGCCTCCAGGGCTTCGGCGTAGCGGCGGTTGATGCGGGAGCGCTCGCCGGGGAGCAGGTCGTCGCTGACGGCCTCGCGGACGAGGGAGTGCCGGAAGCGGTAGCCGTCGCCGTCGGGCGAGGCGGTGAGGATGTTGGCGCCGACGGCGGAGCGCAGGGCCTCGATGAGTTCGTCCTCGCCGAGCCGGGCGACGGCGGCGAGCAGCGCGTACTCGACGGTGGAGCCGCCTTCGGCGCAGATCCGGGCGATGCCCTGGGCGGGCTCGGGGAGGGACTCGACGCGGACGAGGAGGATGTCGCGCAGGGAGTCGGTGAGGCCGGTGGCGCAGCCCTGGGCGGCGGAGACGGCGAGTTCCTCGACGAAGAAGGCGTTGCCGTCGGAGCGGCGGAAGATGTCGTCGACGACCGTGCGCTGGGGTTCGTCGGCGATGATTCCGGCGATCTGGCGGGCGACCTCGGCGCGGTTGAGCCGGCCGAGTTCGACGCGGGTGACGGTGCGCAGCCGGTCGAGTTCGGCGAGCAGGGGGCGCAGCGGGTGGCGGCGGTGCACGTCGTCGGAGCGGTAGGTGGCGACGACGACGAGGCGACCGCCGCGCAGGGTGCGGAAGAGGTAGGAGAGGAGGTGCCGGGTGGAGGCGTCGGCCCAGTGCAGGTCTTCGAGGATGACGACGACGGTGCGGTCGGCGGCGACGCGTTCGAGGAGGCGGACGGTGAGTTCGAAGAGACGGGCGGTGGCCGTCTCGTCGCCGTGGCCGTCACGTCCGCGCTGGTCGGCCGCGGGTCCCCCGGCGGTGCCCGAGTCGGCCGGGCGGTCGGCCAACTCGGGGAGCACTCTGGACAGTTCGTCCTCGCGCCCCTGGGCGGCCTCGTCGACCTCGTCGGGCAGGGCACGGCGCAGCGCGCGCAGGGCGGTGGAGAACGCGGCGAAGGGCAGGCCGTCGGCGCCGATCTCGACGCAGCCGCCGGTGACGACGACGGCGCCGGTGCGGCAGGCGCCGGCAGCGAACTCCTCGACGAGCCGGGTCTTGCCGACCCCGGCCTCGCCGCCGAGCAGCAGGGCCTGGGGTTCGCCGGCGGCGGCGCGGGTCAGGGCGGTGTCGAGTGTGCCGAGTTCGTCGGCACGGCCGACGAACACCGGGCTGACGGATCGGGTCTCCACAGCGCCGAGCATCGCACACTGATCCGGGACGAGGGCAAGGGTTTTCGGACTGCCCGGCCGCTCCGCGGGCCGGGGTGCCGGGTTCATGCGGTGCGGGGTGCGCGGTGGCGGCGGGGGCTGTCGGTGCGGCCCGGGGCCTCGGTGCTCACCCGCCCTCCGGCCTCGTGGCTCCCGGAGTCGCGGGCCGCGCGCTCGGCCCGCTCGGCGCGGGCGGCCCGGGCGGCGGCGCGGGCCCTGCGGTACTCGTCGGCCTCGCGGCGGAGTTCGACGGCGCGCTGCTGGTGGATCTCGTACTCGAACACGGTGTCTCCCCGGTGCTTTCGGTGGTTTCTCGCGGAGTGCTTTCCGCGATGCCTCCACTTTCGTCGCCCAGGGGGGTGTGCCACATCGGGAGAGTGCCGCATCTGTGACGCGGCGGGGGCCTTAGGCGGCGCGCTGGGGGGAGGTGCGCGGTGCCTAAGGCCCCCTGGGAGTGCTCAGGTCAGCTCAGGCCGGGGGTGCCGAAGATCAGGTCGGTGTACTTGGCCACGGCCAGGATCAGGCCGAGCACGCCGAGGGAGACCCCGGCCCAGGCCGCGGACTTGATCCAGGCGGCCTGGGGGCGGCCGGGCGCGCCGAACGCGGGGCGGGCCAGGACGACGACGGCGACGACCAGGGCGAGGAGGGCGAAGAATCCGCCGACGGCGGCGGTGGCGTGCCAGCCGTCGGTGTAGCCCTCCTTGACCTGGGCGGCGACGCCGGGGTTCGCGTTCGTGGAGAGGTTGAGCTGGCCGGTGAGGGTCTCGCGGGCGGAGACGATCGTGCCGATCCAGCTGCCGGACAGGGAGAGGAAGCCGAGGGCGGCGGAGACGATGGCGGCGGCGCCCTGGCCGACGCCGGCCGACGCCGGGGCGGTCACGTCACCGGATTCCCCGAGCTCGTCCGCGAGCGCCTCGGCGTCCTCGGCGTCTGCGGCGTCCTCGTCACCCGTGCTCGTGCCCTCGTCCCGCGCCGCGGTCCGGGCCTCCGTCTCGGTCTCGGTCTCGACGCCGGTCTCGGCCGGGCCTTCGGCCGGGGCCTCGTTCTCGGCCGGGGTGGGGGCGGCCGGCTGCGCGTCCGCCTTGGTGTTCGCATCCGTCTTCGTAGTCATGGTGCGCACCGTACGGACGGAGTCTGAGAGGGGGCTTAACGTGCGAGGAGGGCGGCGCGGGCGCTCGGCCATTCCGGGGCGAGCAGGGACCAGATCTCCAGGTCGTGGCGGACGCCGCGCCAGGGGGCGGCCTCGCGGCGGACGCCGTCGCGGGTGAAGCCGAGGCGGCGGGCGACGTTCAGGCTCGGCACGTTCCCGGAGGCGGCGACCCATTCGACGCGGTGCATGCCGCGCCCGTCGAAGAGCCAGTCGATCATCGGGACCATGGCGCGGGTGATGAGGCCGCGCCCGGTGGCGGAGGGCTCCAGCCAGCAGCCGACCTCGGCGTTGCCGCGCTCGGCCTCGACGTTGAGGGTGAGGACGCCGCCGACGAGGGTGCCGTCGACCCAGATGCCGTGCAGGGCGCCGGTGTCGGCGGCGCGCATGTCCTCGTAGCGCTGGAGGGCGGCCCGGGAGGAGTCGACGTCGGTGGCGGTGGAGCCGAAGGGGATGAACTGGCCGATGAACTCGCGGCCCCGCTCGATGTGCGCCAGGAACTCCTCGGCACGCCAGGGCTCCAGCGGCCGCAGCCGGGCGGTCTCGTCGAGCGCGATCTCGTACATCGGTGGCCTCCGTCGCCGTCAGGGCCGGACGGATCTCCGGCCCGTGGACTCGCGGCCCGTGGTCACGAGGCCGCGTCGCTCAGCGCTTCGCCGGTTGCGGCGAGCTGTTCGGGGATCTTCGCATCTCCGGTCGGCCGGCATTCGGGCGGCTCGATGCTGAGCCGGGGCAGGATGCGGTCGAGCCAGCGGGGCAGCCACCAGTTGGCGCCGCCGAGCAGGTGCATGAGGGCGGGGACGAGGAGGGTGCGCAGGATGAACGCGTCGACGGCCACGGCGACGGCGAGCGCGATGCCGAACATCGCGATGACGCGGTCGCCGCTGAGGACGAAGGCGAGGAAGACGGAGATCATGATGACCGCGGCCGAGTTGATCACGCGGCTGGTCTCGGCGAGGCCGACGCGGACGGCCCGCCGGTTGTCGCCGGTCTCGAGCCACTCCTCGTACATCCGGCTCACGAGGAACACCTGGTAGTCCATGGAGAGCCCGAAGAGGACCGAGACCATGATCACGGGGAGGAAGGGTTCGATGGGGCCGGAGGCGCCGAGGCCGAGGAGCTCACTGCCCCAGCCCCACTGGAAGATCGCGACGACGACGCCGAAGGCGGCGGCGACGGCGGCGATGTTCATGGCGGCGGCCTTGAGCGGGATGCCGATCGAGCGGAAGGCGAGGAGGAGCAGGACGCAGCCGAGTCCGACGACGACGCCGACGAACAGGGGCAGCTTGCCGATGATGACGTCGGCGAAGTCGTCGTAGCTGGCGGTGACGCCGCCGACCTGGACGTCCAGGGTGCTGTCGGCGGTCTGCGCCTCGGGGACGACGTCGGCGCGCAGCCGGTCGACGAGGTCGCTGGTCTGCTGCGACTGCGGGGAGGAGTCGGGGACGACGGTGAGGTGCGCGGCGCTGTCGTCGGCGTTGTAGGTGATCTGCGAGACGGAGGCGACGCCGTCGGTGGTCCGCAGCTCGTGCGCGAGGTGGGTGAGCGCGGCCTTGTCCTGGGCGCCGTCGACCTCGGTGACGAGGGTGAGCGGCCCGTTCATGCCGGGGCCGAAGCCGTCGGCGAGCAGGTCGTAGGCCTGCCGGGTGGTGCTCGACCTCGGGTTGTTGCCCTGGTCGGAGGTGCCGAGGTGGAGGGAGAGGGTGGGGAGTGCGAGGACGGTGATCAGGCCGAGGGCGAGACCGCCGAGCAGTTTGGGGTGGCGCTCCACGAAGGCGGCCCAGCGGGCGGCGAGCCCGGTCGGGATCTCGGGGGCGGGGCCGTGTTCGGCGAGGCGGCGCCGTTCGCGGCGGGACAGGGCGCGCGGGCCGATGAGGGCGAGCAGGGCCGGCAGCAGGGTCACGGAGGCGGCGACGGTGAGCAGCACGGTGAGCGACGCGGCGATGGCGACGCCGTTGAGGAAGCTGAGTCGCAGGATCAGCATGCCGAGCAGGGCGATGCAGACGGTGGCGCCGGCGAAGACGACGGCGCGGCCGGTGGTGGAGACGGCCCGCTGGGCGGCCTCCGGGACGGACAGACCCTGTTTGAGGCCCTTGCGGTGGCGGGTCACGATGAACAGGGCGTAGTCGATGCCGACGCCGAGGCCGACGAGCATGCCGAGCATCGGCGCGAAGTCGGCGACGGTCATGGCGTGCCCGAGCAGCACGATGCCCGCGTAGGCGGTGCCGACGCCGACGAGGGCGGTGGCGATGGGCAGCATGGCCGCGGCCATGGAGCCGAAGGCGAGCAGCAGGACGACGGCCGCGACGACGACGCCGACGATCTCCGACACATGGGCGGAGGTGGGTTCGGTGAGGGAGACGGCGCTGCCGCCGAGTTCGACCTGGAGTCCGTCGGGCCCGTGGTGCTCGGCCGCGCGGGCGGTGTCGACGACGGCCTTCGCCTGGCTGACGGGCAGGTCGTCGGACTGCTGGTCGAAGCTGACGGTGGCGTACGCGGTGCGGCCGTCGGCGCTGATCCCGGCGGCTCCGCCGGAGTCGGCCTCGTAGGGCGAGGCGACGGCGGAGACGCCGGGCAGGTCGCCGATCTGCCTCAGCGTGTTGCTCATCGCGGTCTCGACGTCCGCGGCCCGCACGGTGGAGTCCTTGATGTGCCAGACGACGGTGTCGCTGTCGCCGCCGAGCGCCGGGAAGTTCTCGTTCAGCAGCTGGGTCGCGCGGCCGGACTCGGTGCCGGGTGCCTCGTAGTCGTTCGAGTACGCGGAACCGGCGGCGGTCGCGGCAGCGGCGGTGCCCCCGAGGGCGAGCAGCCACAGCAGGACGACCACGAGCCGATGCCGGACACACCAGCGTGCGAGTGCGGCCACGGACATGCTCCCTGGGTGATGGATGGATCTTTGACCGGGAACAGCCGCATAAGCGCCGTTTAAAGGTGAACAGCCCGCAAAGAACACATGAGCAAGGAGCAGCCACTCTTACAGGCCGAGGAGATCCTTTGTCGCTTTCGTGGGCTTACTCACAGGGATATCCCACACGCTCGGGGGTATCGGCGGGGCGTCATCCGGACACGCTGGGGCGCCCGTTCTCGATGTGGCCCATGAGGCGCCGGTGGAAGCCGTCGGCGGTGATCTCGACGTCGTACCAGCCGTGCGCGTCGGCGGTCTCGTGGACGACCGTGACGGTCCGGCCGGCCTGCACGGTGACCGTGCGCTCGCCCACGGTGAACGCCTGCGGCGTGGTGCCCGTGGCGCGCAGCCGGATCCGCAGCACGCGTGCGCGTCCGTCGACGGTCGTCGTGACGTCGGCGCCGGAGTCGGCGCGACCGCGGAACTCACGCCGGAAGCCGTTGGGCCCGGTCACCACGAAGTCGTACGCGGCGGCCCCGTCCGCGCCGACGGGCACGGTCTGCTCGCGCACGACGTCGAAGTGGAGCGGCGCCGCGGCCTCCCCGGCGTACGGGTACAGGGCGAAGTGCGCGCTGGCGCTTCCGGTGTTGCTGAGGCTCAGGGTGAGCCTGCCGTCCCGCACGCGCGCGTGGGCGTCCGGCTGGTACGGGAGGGGGCGGGAGGGCCGGGTGCCCGGCTCCTGCTCGGGCACGGCCTGCTGCGCGGGCGCGGGCGGCTGCGGGGCCCAGCGTCCGCTGAACGCGGGCACGGGTCCGGGCTGCTCGACGGACGGCTGCCGGGCGGTGCGGTGGAAGTCGAAGGCGCCGGTGAGGTCGCCGGTGACCTGGCGGCGCCAGTCGCCGATGTTGGGCTCGCGGATGCCCGTCCAGCGCTCCAGGAAGCGGACGACGGAGGTGTGGTCGAAGACCTCGGAGCAGACGTAGCCGCCGACGGTCCACGGCGAGACGACGAGCATCGGCACGCGGACGCCGAGGCCGGTGGGCAGGCCCTGCCAGTGCTCCTCGGTGACGTCCGGGCCGGGGACGGGCGGCGGCACGTGGTCGAAGAAGCCGTCGTTCTCGTCGTAGTTGATGAAGACGGCCGTCTTCTTCCACACCTCGGGGTGCGAGGCGAGCGCGTCGAGGACCTTGTAGACGATGGTCGCGCTGTGGATGGGCGAGGACACGGAGGGGTGCTCGGAGTCGACGGCGGAGGGCACCAGGTAGGAGACCCGGGACAGCGTGCCGGCGGCGACGTCGGCGGCGAAGGTGTCGGCGAGCTTCCCGGTGGGGACGCGGCGCAGGGCCCGCTCGAACAGCGAGCGCTCCTTCTTGTCGAGCGTCGCGACGCCCTTGTCCAGGGTGGCGAGGAGCGCGTCGCGCTCGGCGTCGTCCTTCGCGTCGCGCACCTTGGCGTAGAAGGCCTCCATGAAGGTGAGCCCGGTACCGGCGAGTACCTTGCGGGCGATGGCCTTGAAGGTGGTGAAGAACTCGATCTGGTTGTCGGTGAAGTTCTCCCACTCCGTGTACGTCTGCCAGCTCACGCCCGCCTGCTCCAGGCGCTCGGCGTACGTGCCCCAGTCGTACCCGGGGTGGGTGCCCTCGTTGTAGGCGTCGTTGCCGACGGCCCGCTTGCCGTTCGCCTCGTTGCCCGTCTTGCCGCTCCACAGGTGGTTGCGGTTGGGGCTGGTGGAGCTGTGGATGGAGGAGTGGTAGGCGTCGCAGACGGTGAAGGTGTCGGCGAGCTCGTAGTGCAGCGGGATGTCCTCGCGCGTGTAGTACGCCATCGTGGCCGCGGTCTTCGCGGTGATCCAGCCGTCGTGCCAGCCCTTGTTCCAGGCCTTGGCGCCACCGCTCCAGGAGTGGTCGAGGGCGCCGATGTACTGGAGGTCCTTCTTCTGGGCCGCGGCGGCCTCGCGGACCGGGAACGGCAGGACGGTGCGCAGCGCGCCGGGCTGCTCCAGGACGCTCTTGCCGCTCGGCAGCGTGATCGCGTTGCGGTCGCCGAAGCCCCGGACGCCGCGCAGGGTGCCGAAGTAGTGGTCGAAGGACCGGTTCTCCTGCATGAGGATCACGACGTGCTCGATGGCGTCGAGTCCGCCCTGCGGCGGCGCGCCGGCCTCGGCCTGGGCGGCGAGGGCCTGTTGCAGCGACGGCGGCAGGAAGGAGCCGGCGGCGGCTGCGCCGAGCGCGCCTCCGCCGAGGGCCATGAGGCGTCTGCGCGAGAGCTCCGGGGACACGGGACCTCCGAACGTAAGGGGCCGCAATGGTCTGCGGGCGACCCATTGAGTGGTTCGGCGGGGACGCTAGCGACGCCGGATGGCGCAGGGAAGTACGAGAACAGGCCGCGGCGTAAACGTCCAACAGTCCGTCACAAAGGTCCAACTCCGGCCTCTGCGACCTTCCCCGCGAAACGGAACCTCAGCCGAGTACGGCGAGGGAGGCCCACAGCGCGAGCGTCGAGCCGAGGAGTGTCGCGGGGACGGTGAGCAGGCCGAGCCGGGTGAACTCCCCCAGCTCCGGTTCGGTCCCGTGCGCGTGCACGATGCGCCGCCACAACAGGGTCGCGAGCGAGCCCACGTACGTGAGGTTGGGGCCGACGTTGACGCCGATGAGCGCGGCGAGGACCGGCCCGGGGCCCGCGGGCGCGACGACCGGCAGCAGCGCGAGCACGGCCGGCAGGTTGTTGATGAGGTTGGCGAGCAGCGCGGCGACGCCCGCGATCGCGAGCAGCGCGACCAGGGACGTGCCGTCGGGCAGGACGTGGGCGATGGCGTCGCCGAGGCCGTTGTCGACGACGGCCTTGACGACGATGCCGAGCGCGAGGACGAAGACGCAGAACGGCAGGTTGGCGGCCGTGAGGAGTTCGCGCGGGGTGCTGCGGCGGCGGGCGAGCGAGCGCGCCCCGAGCACCGCGGCGCCCGCGAGCGCCGCCCACAGGGGCTCGGCCCCCGCGAAGGAGGCCACGGCGAACCCGGCGAGCGTCAGGCCCAGCACGACGAGCGTGAAGCGGGGGACGCCGGGCGCCTCCTCGTCCTTCGGCTCGTGGGCGTACGTGGCGAGGTCGGCGGCGAAGTACCGCCGGAACACGGCGTACTCGACGCCGATCGCGACGAGCCAGGGCAGGGTCATCAGCCCGGCGAACCGGGTGAAGGTCAGCCCGCTCGCGGTGAAGGCCAGCAGGTTGGTGAGGTTGGAGACGGGCAGCAGCAGCGACGCGGAGTTGGCGAGGTGGGCGCTCGCGTAGACGTGCGGGCGGGGGCGCGCTCCGATCCGGGCGGCTGTCGCGAACACGACCGGGGTGAGCAGCACGACCGTGGCGTCCAGGCTGAGCACGGCGGTGATGACCGCGGCGACGGCGAAGACACCGCCGAGCATGCGCGTGGGGCTGCCGTGACAGGCCCGGGCGACGGCGTCACCGGCGGCGCGGAAGAGTCCGTCGTCGGCGCAGAGCTGGGCCAGGAGCAGGATCGCGGCGAGGAAGCCGACGACGGGGAGCAGGTCCTTCGTCTCGGACCAGGCGTGCTGCGGGGTGACGGCGCCGACGGCGACGGCGACGGCCGCGGCGGGTACGGCGGCGACGGCCTCCGGCCAGGCGCGGGGTTTGACCACCGCGAACACCAGGGTGGCGGCCAGGAGGGCTACTGAGATGAGTATCAAGGTGGGTTGCCCGGTGCGGCTTCGGTGGGGGCCGGGCGTGCCCGGCCCCCACCTGCGGCTCTAGCCCTCGGTGACGCCCAGCTTCTCGAGGATCAGTTCCTTGACGCGGGCCGCGTCGGCCTGCCCTCGAGTCGCCTTCATGACGGCGCCGACGAGCGCTCCGGCCGCGGCGACCTTGCCGCCCCGGATCTTGTCCGCGACACCGGCGTTCGCGGCGATGGCCTCGTCGACGGCCGTGGACAGCGCGCCCTCGTCCGAGACGACCTTGAGGCCGCGCTTCTCGACGACCTCGTCCGGGGTGCCCTCGCCCTTGAGGACGCCCTCGATGACCTGGCGGGCCAGCTTGTCGTTGAGGTCGCCCTTGGAGACGAGCTCGGAGACCCGCGCCACCTGCTCGGGCGTGATCGCCAGCGCGGCGACCTCGACACCCTGCTCGTTGGCGCTGCGGGCCAGCTCACCCATCCACCACTTGCGGGCGGACGCCTGGTCGGCACCGGCCGCGATCGTGGCGACGATGGGGCCGAGCGCCCCTGCGTTGTTGATCGACTGCATGTCGTGGGCGGTGATGCCCCACTCCTCGATCAGCCGGTTGCGCTGCGCGAGCGGCAGCTCCGGCAGACCGGCCCGCAGTTCCTCGACCCACGCGCGCGCGGGGGCCACCGGCACCAGGTCCGGCTCGGGGAAGTAGCGGTAGTCCTCGGCGTTGTCCTTGATGCGGCCCGAGGTGGTGGAGCCGTCGTCCTCGTGGAAGTGACGGGTCTCCTGCACGATGGTGCCGCCGGAGGACAGCACCGCGGCGTGGCGCTGGATCTCGTAGCGGGCGGCGCGCTCGACGGAACGCAGGGAGTTCACGTTCTTCGTCTCGGAGCGCGTGCCGAACTTCTCGGTCCCGTGGGGACGCAGGGAGAGGTTCACGTCGCAGCGCATCTGGCCCTTGTCCATGCGCGCCTCGGACACGCCGAGGGCACGGATGACCTCGCGCAGCTCGGCGACGTACGCCTTCGCGACCTCGGGGGCCCGCTCGCCGGCGCCCTCGATCGGCTTGGTGACGATCTCGATGAGGGGGATGCCCGCGCGGTTGTAGTCGAGCAGCGAGTGGGACGCGCCGTGGATGCGGCCGGTGGCACCGCCGACGTGCGTCGACTTGCCGGTGTCCTCCTCCATGTGGGCGCGCTCGATCTCCACGCGGAAGACCTCGCCGTCCTCCAGCTGCACGTCGAGGTAGCCGTCGAAGGCGATGGGCTCGTCGTACTGGGAGGTCTGGAAGTTCTTCGGCATGTCCGGATAGAAGTAGTTCTTCCGGGCGAAGCGGCACCACTCGGCGATCTCGCAGTTGAGCGCGAGGCCGATCTTGATGGCCGACTCGACGCCGATCTCGTTGACGACCGGCAGCGCGCCGGGCAGGCCGAGACAGGTCGGGCAGGTCTGGCTGTTGGCGTCCTGCTTGAGCTCGGTGGAGCAACCGCAGAACATCTTCGTCTTGGTGCCGAGCTCGACATGGACCTCAAGGCCCATGACGGGGTCGTACGCAGCGAGGGCATCCTCGTACGCCACCAGGTCAGTCGTGACAGTCACGGTGAAACTTTCCCTCTCAGCCCAGCAGGACGTCGTCGTCGCCCAGGCGCTTGAGCTCCCGGTAGAGGATCGCCAGGCCGGTTGCGATGGCGGCGGCGGACACGGCGGCGTCGACCAGCCGCAGCATGTCGTTGTCGTTGCGGGCCAGCTTGGCCTGCTTGGCGACGCTGATCGCCCCGAAGGCGGTGCTGGCCAGCGACACGTAGACGCCGGTCTTGGACTTCTTGAAGTTCTTGGCCTTCTTTGCCATGGCACTCACAGCGACGGAGCCTCCTCGAGCAGCGGGTGGCCCCACTTTTCCACGAAGGCGGCCTCGACGGCGGCGCCCACCTTGTAGAGGCGGTCGTCCTTCATGGCGGGGGCGATGATCTGCAGGCCGACCGGCAGCCCGTCCTCGGGGGCCAGGCCGCAGGGGAGCGACATGGCGGCGTTGCCGGCCAGGTTGGTCGGGATGGTGCACAGGTCCGCGAGGTACATCGCCATCGGGTCGTCGGCGCGCTCGCCGATCGCGAAGGCGGTGGTCGGCGTCGTCGGCGAGACGATGACGTCCACCTGCTCGAACGCGGCCTCGAACTCGCGGGTGATGAGCGTACGGACCTTCTGGGCGCTGCCGTAGTACGCGTCGTAGTAGCCGCTCGACAGGGCGTACGTACCGAGGATGATGCGGCGCTTGACCTCGTCGCCGAAGCCGGCCTCGCGGGTGAGCGCGGTGACCTCCTCGGCGGAGTGCGTGCCGTCGTCGCCGACCCGCAGGCCGTAGCGCATGGCGTCGAACCGCGCGAGGTTCGAGGAGCACTCGGACGGCGCGATCAGGTAGTACGCGGACAGCGCGAGGTCGAAGGTCGGGCAGTCCAGCTCGACGATCTCCGCGCCCAGCGACTTGAGCAGCTCGACGGACTCGTCGAAGCGCTGCACGACGCCGGCCTGGTAGCCCTCGCCGCGGAACTGCTTGACGACACCGACGCGCATGCCCTGGACCGACCCGTTCCGCGCGGCCTCGACGACCGGCGGGACCGGGGCGTCGATGGACGTGGAGTCGAGCGGGTCGTGCCCGGCGATGGCCTCGTGCAGCAGCGCCGCGTCGAGGACCGTACGGGCACAGGGGCCTCCCTGGTCGAGGGAGGAGGAGAAGGCGACCATGCCGAAGCGCGAGACGCCGCCGTACGTGGGCTTGACGCCGACGGTGCCGGTGACGGCGGCGGGCTGGCGGATGGAGCCGCCGGTGTCCGTGCCGATCGCCAGCGGGGCCTCGTAGGCGGCGAGGGCCGCGGAGGAACCGCCGCCGGAGCCGCCGGGGATCTTGGTGAGGTCCCACGGGTTGCCGGTCGGGCCGTAGGCGCTGTTCTCCGTCGACGACCCCATGGCGAACTCGTCCATGTTGGTCTTGCCGAGGATGACGACGTCGGCGGCCTTCAGCTTCTTGGTGAGCGTGGCGTCGTACGGCGGGATCCAGCCCTCGAGGATCTTGGAGCCGACCGTGGTCGGGATGCCCTCGGTGGTGAAGATGTCCTTCAGCGCGAGCGGGACGCCGGCCAGCGGGCCGAGCTTCTCGCCCTTGGCGCGCTTCTCGTCGACGGCGCGGGCCTGCGCGAGGGCACCCTCACGGTCGACGTGCAGGAAGGCGTGCACCTTCTCGTCGACGGCGTCGATCCGGGCCAGGTGGGCCTCGGTGACCTCGACGGCCGTGATTTCGCCGGAGGCGATCTTCGCGGCGATCTCGGCAGCGGTGAGCTTGATGATGTTCGTGTCCGTCATGACTTCTTAGTCCTCCCCCAGGATCTGCGGCACCTTGAAACGCTGCTGCTCCTGGGCCGGGGCGCCGGAGAGCGCCTGCTCGGGGGTGAGCGACGGACGGACCTCGTCCGCGCGCATGACGTTCGTCAGCGGCAGCGGGTGGGAGGTCGGCGGGACGTCTTGGTCGGCGACCTCGCTGACGCGGGCGACCGCGCCGATGATGTCGTCGAGCTGGCCGGCGAAGTGGTCGAGCTCTTCGGGCTTCAGCTCCAGACGCGCCAGCCGGGCGAGGTGGGCGACCTCCTCGCGCGTGATGCCAGGCATGCAGCGATCCTCTGGGGTGAGAGTGTGTGGTTTGGGGCCAATCCTATGGGGCGCGGACCCGTGCCCGGTAAACGGTTTACTCTCGGGCCCCTATCGGCGCCGTCCGTCCCATGCCGGACTGGACACGAAGTGGTTGTCGTAGCGCTCCTGCACCTCGAGGATCGACTCGGGGGAGAGCTCGCCCAGGGCGATGCACTGGAGGTGGCGGAAGTATTCGAACCTCTCGACGCCCGGGGTGATCACGATGAGCAGGTCGGCGTCGGAGCCGGGCACGGCGGCGAAGGCGTGCGGCGTGCGGGGCGGCACCACGATCAGGTCGCCGGCCTCGCCGGTGACCACCTGCTCCCCCGACAGGAACTCGGCGGCGCCGTCGAGGACGTAGAACATCTCGGCGCTGCGCTCGTGGTGGTGCGGAAGCGCCCCGTTCGCCCCGTCCTTCATCGTGATGCGCTGGGTGGACAGGGCGCCGCCGGTGGCGCTGCTGTCCGCGAGCAGGCGGCCGGTGACGGGGGCGCGGCCCACGACCTCGGCGTCGGCCTCTCGGACGATCACCGTCTCGTCGAAGTCGGGCACGAACAGCGACATCGGGAACTCCTTCGGTGGGGCCCGGCCGGGTACCCCGGATCGGCGCGGGTCAGCCCAGGGGGCGGGGGTCGTCGCCCGGGGCGGCCGGGAGGGCCGCCGGGGTGCGCTGCCAGCCTCGGGCGCCCCGCGCGCGCAGCCACGCGGTCGTCTCGTCGGGCGGCATCGCGGCGGCGACGAGCCAGCCCTGCACCGCGTCGCACCCCAGGTCGCGCAGGCGCTCCCAGGTCTCGTCGTCCTCGACGCCCTCGGCCACGACGAGGAGGCCGAGGGAGTGGGCGAGGTCGACGGTGCAGCGGACGATCTCCGCGTCCTCGGTGTCGACGGCGAGCCGGGCGACGAACGAGCGGTCGATCTTGAGCTCGCTCACCGGCAGGCGGCGCAGGTGTACGAGGGACGAGTACCCGGTGCCGAAGTCGTCGAGGGACATCTTGACGCCGTGGCCGGTCAGTCCGGCCAGGGTGTCGGCGGCCCGCTGCGGGTCCTCCAGGAGGACGTGCTCGGTGATCTCCAGCTGGAGCGCGCCGGCCGGGACGCCGTGGCGGGCGAGCCGCGCGGCGACGGATCCGGCGAAGCCGGGGGTGTGCACGTCGCGCGGCGACACGTTGACGGCGACGGGGACGCGCAGGCCCTGGGCGCGCCAGCGGGCGACCTGGGCGAGCGCCGTCTCCAGGACGTACTCGGTGAGGACCGGCATCAGGCCGGAGGACTCGGCGATGGCGATGAACTCGTCCGGCGGCACCTTGCCGCGCTCGGGGTGCACCCAGCGCACGAGCGCCTCCAGGCCGGCGACCTGGCCGTCGAAGCGGACCTTGGGCTGGTAGTGCAGTTCGACCTCGCAGGCGTCGAGCGCGCGGCGCAGGTCGCCCAGGAGGCCGAGCCGGTCCGGGGTGTTGGAGTCGCGCTTCGACTCGTAGACCTCGACGCCCGTACGGTCGCGCTTGGCCTGGTACATGGCGACGTCGGCGCGGCGCAGCAGGCCCTCGGCGTCCAGCGCGTGGTCGGGGAAGACGGCGAGTCCGGCGCTGGCCTCGAGGACGAGGGTCAGCCCGTCCAGGTCCAGCGGGGAGCCGAGGGTCGCGACGAGGCCGCGGGCGACGCGGGTCGCGGAGGTCGTGGAGTCGGCGACGGGCAGCAGGACGGCGAACTCGTCGCCGCCGAGCCGGGCCACCTCGGCGCCGCGCGGCAGCGCCTCGCGCAGCCGGTCGGCGATCTGGAGGAGCAGCCGGTCGCCGGCGAGGTGGCCGAGGGTGTCGTTCACCGAACGGAACCGGTCGAGGTCGATCAGCATGAGGGCGCTGCGGGCGCCGATCCGCTCGGCGTCGTCGAGCGCGGCCCAGGTCCGTTCGAGCAGCCACTGCCGGTTCGGCAGGCCGGTCAGGGGGTCGCGCAGCTGCTCCTCGGCGCGGGCGCGCGCGATCCACAGCGTGGAGTCGAGGGCGATGAGCGGGATGGCGAAGAGCGGCAGGAGCACGGGCAGGGCGACGGCCACGACGCAGACCAGCGGGGAGATGCCGAGGAGGGCGACGGCGACCAGGCCGTGCCGGGCGAGGGCCGTGCGGGCGACCGTGGGCAGTCCGGAGGGGTGCGGGGCGTGGACGTACCAGAGGAGGGTGCGGGTCACCAGGAGGTAGCCGGCGGCGGCGAGGAGGATCTCGGGCGCGGCGGCGACGGTCCAGGTGTCCGGCAGCCAGGGCGTCTCGACGGACGGCACCCGGCCGAACGCGGCGAGCACGAGGGCGCTCGCGCCGATCCCGAGGACGTCGATCGCGCCGTGCAGCACGCCCTGGCGCCAGCGGTGTCTGCGGGCCGCGCCGACGAGGACGACGACGGCGAGGCTGACCATCGCGGCGGGCACCCAGCCGTACAGGAGGAGGACGGCGAGGGTGAGGGCGGCGCCGGATCCGGTGCCGCCCCACCAGCGGTCGCGGCCGAGGGCGACGAGGTGGCCGACGATGATGCCGGTCAGGACGGCGAGGGACCAGCCGGTGCCGCCGGACGGGAAGAGCGCGTGGTTCCCGGTGAACGCCCGGTAGAAGCCGGCGCCGACGACGACGGCCGCGAGGGCCGCGACGGCTCCGGGCAGCAGGGTCAGGGGGTGGGTCCGCGCGGCGTCCGCGCGTTCGGGCAGGGGGTTGCGGGCGGGGGTCGCGGCGCCGACACGGCCGCCGGGTGCGATGCCGGCGGGGCCGATCGCGGCCCGGCCGGTGAGTCCGGCCGTCGGTACCGGAACGGCACGCTCGGCCGCCCGCCCGTTCCTCCCCGCGCCGAGGGCCGTCGCGCCCCCGCGCCACCAGTTGCGCCAGTTCACCAGACCACCGCGATCGTTCTCCCCGTGCTCCCCGTAACCGCTGTCGTCGCCGTCCGCGCGCCGTGTCATGGCGCGCAGCACCCGTCGGCGTGGGCGCAGGCGTGAGTCAGGGGCGGCGCTCTCGGTCGGTTCCATTCCCGTCCCTCTCACAGCCGGCGGTGCCCACGTCCGCTGCCCGTTCCCCCTGACTCCCGATGAGTTCCGGCGAGCAGGACACGCCCCGTCCGCGGCAGGACACGGCAGGCGCACCTCTCAACAGTAGGCCGCGGAAGGCTTCCACGGGCACCAGTCGGACGCGCCCGAGCACGGTTGCCCGAATGCGCCCCGGGCACCCGTATGCATCTGATATGCGCCGAACGGGTGGCCTTCAACCGCTACTCCTCGGTCGGTTGTTCGGCGGGAAGTGCCACGTCGGCGGCGGCTTCCGGTCCCTGTTCCAGCAGGACGACGAACCCGTCCTCGTCCAGGACCGGCACCTTCACCTGCATGGCCTTGTCGTACTTGGACCCCGGGTTGTCACCGACGACCACGAACGACGTCTTCTTGGACACCGAGCCGGTCACCTTGGCGCCTCTGCTCTGCAGGGCCTCCTTGGCGACGTCGCGCGTGTAGTTCTGCAGGGTGCCGGTGACGACGACGGTCAGGCCCTCCAGGGGGCGCGGGCCCTCGTCCTCACCTGCGCCTTCGTCCTCCGTGCGGACGCCGGCCTCGCGCCACTTGCGCAGGATCTCGCGGTGCCAGTCCTCGGCGAACCACTGCTTCACGGAGGCGGCGATGATGCCGCCGACGCCGTCGGTCGCGGCGAGTTCCTCCTCCGTGGCCTGATCGATGCGGTCGAGGGAGCGGAACTCGCGGGCGAGCGCGGCGGCGGCGACGGGTCCGACGTGCCGGATCGACAGGCCGTTGATGATCCGAGCGAGCGGCCGGTCCTTGGCGGCGGCGATGTGCTCCAGCATCGAGACCGCGTTCTTCCTCGGCTCGCCCGCCTTGGTGGCGAAGACGTCGGCGATCTTGTCCTCGCCGGTCTTCGGGTCGCGCTTGGGCAGTCCGCTGTCCTGGTCGAGGACGTACGCCCGGATGGGCAGCAGCTGCTCCATGGTGAGGTCGAAGAGGTCGCCCTCGTCGGTGAGCGGCGGCTGCTCGGGCTCCAGCGGTGCGGTGAGCGCCGCCGCGGCCACGTAGCCGAAGTTCTCGATGTCGAGGCACTGGCGGCCCGCGAGGTAGAAGAGGCGTTCGCGCAGCTGGGCCGGGCAGGTGCGGGCGTTCGGACAGCGGAGGTCGATGTCGCCCTCCTTCATGGGCCGCAGCGGGGTGCCGCAGGCGGGGCACTCGGCGGGCATCACGAAGGCCCGCTCGGTCCCGTCGCGCAGGTCGACGACCGGGCCGAGGATCTCGGGGATCACGTCACCGGCCTTGCGGATGACGACCGTGTCGCCGATGAGCACCCCCTTCTTCTTGACGATCTCCTGGTTGTGCAGCGTCGCGAACTCGACCTCGGAGCCGGCCACGGTGACCGGTTCGACCTGGGCGTACGGGGTGACGCGGCCGGTGCGGCCGACGCCGACCCGGATGTTGACCAGCTTGGTGTTGACCTCTTCGGGCGGGAACTTCCAGGCGATGGCCCAGCGCGGGGCGCGGGCGGTGGAGCCGAGCCGGCCCTGGAGCGGGATCTCGTCGAGCTTGACGACGACGCCGTCGATCTCGTGCTCCACGGAGTGGCGGTTCTCCCCGTAGTGCGCGATGTACTTGCGGACGCCGTCGAGGTCGTCGACGACCCTGCTGTGCGAGGTCGTGGGCAGGCCCCACTCGCGCAGCAGCTCGTAGGCGTGCGAGAGGCGGTCGATGTCGAAGCCCTCGCGGGCGCCGATGCCGTGGACGACCATGTGCAGCGGGCGGGAGGCGGTGACGCGGGGGTCCTTCTGGCGCAGGGAGCCCGCCGCCGCGTTGCGCGGGTTGGCGAAGGGCTTGTCGCCGGCCTCGATCAGCCGGGCGTTGAGCCCCTCGAACTCCTCCATGGGGAAGAAGACCTCGCCGCGGATCTCCACGAGGGCGGGGATACGGTCGCCCTGGAGGCGGTCGGGGATCTCGGCGATCGTGCGGACGTTGGGCGTGATGTCCTCGCCGACGCGGCCGTCGCCGCGGGTGGCGGCGCGGGTCAGCCGGCCGTCCTCGTACGTCAGGTTGACCGCGAGGCCGTCGATCTTCAGCTCGCACAGCAGGTGGTAGTCGGTCGTGCCGGCGTCCCTGGCGACGCGCTCCGCCCAGGCGGCGAGCTCGGCGTCGTCGAACGCGTTGTCCAGCGAGAGCATGCGCTCGCGGTGCTCGACGGACGTGAACTCCGTCGCGTAGTCCCCCGCGACCTTCTGGGTCGGCGAGTCGGGAGTGCGCAGCTCGGGGTGCTCCTGCTCCAGCGCCTCCAGGGCGCGCAGCAGCCGGTCGAACTCCGCGTCGGACACGACGGGCGCATCCTTCACGTAGTACCGGAAGCGGTGCTCCTCGATCTGCTCCGCGAGCCGGGCGTGCTCCTCCCGGGCCGCGGCGGGGACGGCGCCCCCGCCCGCGATCCGGTCGACCCGCTCACCCGCGCCGTCCTGTCCCGCCCGCCCTGCCTGTCCGTCTGCTCCGGCTGCCACCGTCTCGTCCTCCCGTCAGCCTGCGTACGCGCTCACTGTGGTCACTCTGGGTTGTCCGCGAGCGACTTCGCCGCCCGGACGCAGTGGGCCTGCACCGCGCGGGCGTACGCGGGCGAGGCGCCCGCGAGGCCGCACGACGGCGTGACCACGACCGACTCCGCGAGCGACCCCGGATTCAGCCCCAGCCTGCGCCACAGCGTCCTGACACCCATGACGCTACCGGCAGGGTCCGACAACGGGCCGTCCACGCCGGGCACGACACCGGCGAACAGCCTGGTCCCGCCCTCGACGGCCTCGCCGAGCGTGTCGTCGTCACGCTGGGTGAGCAGGGAGAAGTCGAAGGAGATCGCGTCGGCGCCGGCCCGGCGCAGCAGCGCGAACGGCACGTCGGGCGCGCAGGAGTGGACGATCACGGGCTCGCCGTCCTGGACCGCCATGACCTCGCGCAGGGTGGACTCGACGAGCTGGCGGTCGACGGCGCGGTGGGTGCGGTACTCGCTGGCCGTCTTGATCTGTCCGCGCAGCACGGCGATGAGGGACGGCTCGTCGAGCTGGAGCACGACGCGGGCGCCGGGGACGCGCCGTCGCACGTCGGCGAGGTGGGTGCGCAGGCCCTCGGCGAGGGAGCCGGCGAGGTCGCGGCAGGCTCCGGGGTCGGAGAGCGCGGCCTCGCCGTTCCTCAGCTCCAGGGCGGCGGCGAGTGTCCACGGGCCGACGGCCTGGACCTTGAGGGGGCCCTCGTAGCCCTGGGTGAACTCCTCCAGGGCGTCGAGGTCCTCGCCGAGCCAGGACCGGGCGCGCTTGGTGTCGCGGCCGGGCCGGTCCCCGATGCGCCAGCCGCTGGGCTCCACGCGCGCGTAGAGGTCCACGAGCAGGCCCGCGGTGCGGCCGATCATGTCGGCGCCGGGTCCGCGGGCGGGCAGCTCGGCGAGGTACGGGAAGTCCTCGAAGGTGCCGGTGACGGTCTTGGCGGCCTCGCGGGCGTCACCGCCGGGCAGGGACCCGACGCCGGTGGCGCCTCCGTAGGGGAACTGGCTCTCGTTGCTCACCCCGGAAGCGTACGTAACGCGCGCGGGGCGGTCAGCGGCCCGGGCGCACCGTCAGGTCGTTGACCTCCGCGTCACGGGGCAGGTCGAGGGCCATGACGATCGTCGTCGCGACGGACTCGGGGTCGATCCAGCGGGAGGCGTCGTACTCCTTGCCCTCCTGCTGGTGCACCTTCGCCTGCATGGGGCTGGCGGTGCGGCCCGGGTAGACGGAGGTGACGCGCACCCCGTTCGCGTGCTCCTCGTGGCGCAGCGAGTCGGCGAGGGCCTTCAGGCCGTGCTTGGAGGCGGCGTACGCGGACCACTCGGCGTGGGCGTTCAGGCCCGCGCCCGAGTTCACGAAGAGCACGTGGCCCTGGGCGAGGCGGAGTTGGGGCAGGAAGTGGCGGGTCAGCTCGGCCGGCGCGATCAGGTTCACATTGAGCTGGTGGCGCCAGGCCTTGGGGGTGAGTTCGCCGACCTTGCCGAGGTCGACGACGCCCGCGATGTGCAGCAGCGAGTCGATGCGGTCGGGCAGCGCCTGGTGCGAGAACGCCCAGGACAGCTTGTCGGGGTCGGAGAGGTCGCCCACGAGGGTCCGGGCGCCGGGGAACTCGGCGGCGAGTTCCTTGGCGCGGCCCGCGTCGCGCGCGTGGAGGTAGAGCTCGTCCCCGCGCGCGTGCAGGCGGCGGGCGACGGCGGCGCCGATGCCGGAACCGGCGCCGGTGATCACATGAGTTGCCATGCCCGCCATGCTCGCACTACTCGATGCCGCGGGACTCCTCCAGGTAGGCGAGCGCGCCGACGGGCTCCTCGGCGAAGAAGACCAGGTCGGTGAGCGGGATCGGCAGGAAGCCCTCGTCCTCCATGCGGCGGAACTGCTGCTTGAGCCCGTCGTAGAAGCCCGCGGAGTTGAGCAGCACGATCGGCTTGTCCGTCTTCCCGTGCTTCTTCAGTTCCAGGATCTCGGTGGCCTCGTCGAGGGTGCCGGTGCCGCCCACCATGACGACGACGGCGTCGGCCTTCTCCAGGAGGAGCGCCTTGCGCTCGGCGAGGTCCTTGGCGATCACCATCTCGTCGGGCGCGGTGACGGCGCGCGCCTTGGCGGCGAGGAAGTCGACGGACACCCCCACGAGCCGTCCCCCGGCCTCCGCCACGCCGTCGGCGACGACCTTCATCAGCCCGCTCTCGGAACCGCCCCACACCAGGGTGTGGCCCCCCTTGCCGAGCAGCTCGGCGAACTCGCGGGCGGGGCGGGTGTAGCGGTCGTCGAGGTCGGCGGCGGAGAGGAAGACACAGATGTTCATGCCATCTACCGTACGGCCCGCGCGCGGGCGGGCGCGTGGACGGGAAGAAGGGCCCGGCGCCGGACGCTGCACCTGGTATGACGTCAGAAACCCCAGGGCACGACAAGCGCACCGGGCACACGATCACGGTGCGGCAGGGCTCCGAGCACGTTCGCGTCGTCCACGAAGGGCAGGTGCTCGCCGAGAGCAGCCGCCCCGTGGTGCTGCGCGAGACCGGCTGTCCCGTCCGCTACTACCTCCCCCGCGAGGACGTCCGCACGGACCTCCTGACCCCCTCCGACACGACGACGTACTGCCCCTTCAAGGGAACGGCCACCTACTGGTCACTCCCCGACGCCACCGACCTGGTCTGGTCGTACCCGGACCCGAAGCCCGAAGTGGCCGCGATCAAGGACCACTTGTGCTTCTACGCGACGGAACTCGCCTGATCCGACCGCGAACACCTTCTCCGTGAGATCGGCGCGCTCGGCGTCAACCCGGCGCCGTCAACGCGCCGCGCTCCTGTCACCGCGGCGGTGGAAGCCGCCGCCCGCCCCGGAGCGCGGCGCGCGGCCCCGCCACGAGGCACCCTCCTCCCGGCGACTCCCCCACCGCCCCTTCCGGGACAACGTTTTGCCGGGCCGCGATCCGCCCGGGCCCAGACCCACCCCAGGCCCGGGCCAAGATCACCTGCGCCCCGGATCCACCCCGTTAATGATCTTGTACGTTCCGTTACGCTCCGGCGCTCCCTGATGCAGTCAGCACCTAGGAGACCGCATGCCCCACTTCGACCAAGCCGCATCCATGGATCTCAATGACGATCCGGTCCGGCAACGCCTCTTACGGAAGGCCCTCGAAGCCTTCCGGCGCGGTGACGGCGGCCCCGTCCTGGAGGAGATGGCGCGGGAGGTGCTCGCAGGCCGCGTAAGCCTGCGCGAGGCCTGCCTCATCCCCGCATACGCCGAAGCCACGATCGATCGCGCCGGGGAGTTCCGGCGCCGCTGGGCCGCCATGTCGGACTCCGAGCGTCATGTACTGGCCCAGGAGGGCGAGTTGGAGACAGAACGCGAGCGGGATCGCATGCGCGAAGAACGCGCGTCCCGCTACGCCCTCTGATCGCTGTCGCCCGCACGTCCCGGACTCGGAGACCCCCCACATGACGCTCGCCGTCGAATCCTGCGACCTGACCGAATTCGCGACCCTGGTCCACCGCGCCAGCGAGGACTTCAGGACCGCCCGCACCTACCTCTCTCAGCACACCTCGATCGAATTCGCCGTTGCTGCCAAAGCCTGGGACCTGGCCTATGGCGACCACACACAGCAGGTGCGCGCGGCCGAGGACGTCCTGACCCGCTTCGAGACGATCCTCGACGCCTCACACCGCGAACTCGACATGACGGCCGGATGGTACGAATCCATCGACCTGAAGGAGGCCCAGAAACTCGACGCCACCTATCCGGCACCGCGAAAAGGCCCGGTCCCACGTCAACGGCCCAGCGGAAGCACGACGTTCCGGGACGTGTGCGACGCCCTCGAACACCTCAAGCCGGCCGGTGGCCCGGGCGGCTGGTTCGCATCACACCGCCACGAATTCGACTTCGCCCCCGTCAACAAGACCGTGGGGACGCTGTTCGACCTGGGCAGCCCCTCCGCCCTGGTGAACGAGGGGCTGAAGCTGGCCTTCGACGTCGATGTTCTCGGTACCGTCTCGAACTGGTTGGCCGGGGACTGGCAGAACTACGTCGCCTGCGCCGACGCTTGGGACTCCCTCAGCAACTTCTGTGACGCAGCCGCGAAGAACATCCGGCACGGGAACGAAGTCCTCGGGCTGACGTGGCGCGGGAATGCCGCAGATGCCGCGTGGAAGTACTTCGAGCGCATGGCGACCACGCTCGAGTCGGCCGGAAACACCTTCCATGCACTGCGCGAGCACTACACGGGGATTGCGAAGATCGTGTTCTCGTTCGCCGACCTCGCCAAGGGCATCGTCGCGAGTATCTGCGACCGAGCCACAGAAGCCGCGATCGCCGCGGCTGCATCAGCGGCGATCGGGGCCACAGGAGTCGGCCTGCTCGGCTCCTTCGCCGGTGCCGCCATCGCGGCCGAACGCGTATCGAAGATGATCGCCGAATACAGCAACCTCGTGAAGCAGTACGAGAACGTCCTGCTCGCGGTAACCGCCTCCGTCGCGGCCGGCGGAACGTTGACGCTGTGCATGGCGGACGAGTTGCAGAGATTTCCCGTCGTCGGCCACGCCTACGACAACAAACTCGTCTAGCCGCGACGCAGGGACCTGGAACAGTACATGTACCTGAAAAACCTGGATGCCCGAACCCCCGAGGGCCGGGCGAACCGCTACCACCGGGCCTCGGTCGGACACATGACCCTGGTGGCGCTCTTCATGGCCACAGCCGCGCCGGTCACGGCCCTGCGAGAGGAATTCTCCATGGGCCTCACCGGTGTCGCAGCAGCCTGCGTGGGAGCCGCTCTCTACGGAATCCGGAGCCTGCGCAGTGACGAGTCCTGAACGAGCCGGCATGCACAGGGGCAACACCGCCCGCACGGCCGAGCCGAGATGCGTGACACTCGCCGTCGAGACGGATGCCCTGATCGAGTACGCGTCCCTCGTGGGACGAGCCGGCGAAGACTGCAGTCACGGGCTCACCTTCTTGGACAGCAACACCCGCATCGGGTTCTCGGTTTCGGGGGACGCCTGGAATCTGGCCGTGACCGACCATGCGGAAAGGGTGCGGCAGGCGACGGACGTGTTGAGTCGACTCGGCATGATTCTCCGTGACGCGGAGTCGGAGTTGCGTAAATCCGCGTCCTGGTACCGGACTGTGGATCCGCGCCGGGCGCGCGCACTGGACGCCGCGCGTCTCAAGGCCGGTACCAGCGGCCCTGTCGCCCGGACCGTGCCCGACGGAGCAGCCGATTTCCGCGACGTGCGAGATGCCTCGGGCCGGCTCGAGAGGGCGAACGGACACAGCGGACCGGGCCACCGCGACTTCACCTCCCTGTCGTACGACGCGTACGCGGGAACGCTGCTGAGCGCGGGCATTCCGTCAGAGACGGCCCGCAAGGGGTTGAGACTGGCCTTCGATTTCGACGTCCTCGGCACCGTCGCCGAATGGCTCACCGGCGACTGGCTCACATACATCGAATGCGCCGACACATGGTCACGTCTAGGAAATCTGTGTGCCGACGTCGCGGAGAACCTGCGGCACGGAAATGAAGTGCTCCGGGCCTCTTGGCGGGGCAACGCAGCGGATGCGGCGTGGACGCATTTCGAGCGGACCGCGGTCCAACTGGACACCGCCCGGGACACGTTCCACTCTCAGCGTGAGCACTACGCAGAGGTCGCGGAGGCCGTGTTCTCCTTCGCCGAATTCGTGAATGGCGCCGTGTCCAGGCTGTGTGACGAGGCGGTCGAGGCGACCGTCGCCGCCGCGGCATGCGCTCCTGGAGTCGCACCAGACGCGAAGGATCTCGGTTCGTCCGACGACGCCGCAGTCGCCCGACGAGTGGCCGCCATGGTCACCACCTACAACGCCATGGTTCAGCGGTACGAATCCCTGATGCTCGACCTCGCCACCGAACTCACGGCAGCCGGAACGGCCACCACAGAGCGAACCAGAAGAAAGGCACCCCACTGAGCCCGATCACGCCACGCTCGTGGTGATCATCAATTGACGAGACGTCCTGTTCCGCGCGCCGCGGCGGACCTCACACCTCCGCCGCGACCCGCTCCGTCGTCGCGATCGTCGCCGAACCCACCACGCGCGTGTCGTCGTACAGGACGATCGCCTGGCCGGGGGCGACGCCGCGGACGGGGGTCGTGAAGCGGACGTGGAGTGCGTCGGCGAGGAGTTCCGCCGTGACCTCGGTCTCGCCGCCGTGGGCGCGGAGTTGGGCCGTGTACGTGCCGGGGCCGGTCGGGGCCGCTCCGCACCAGCGGGGGCGGACGGCGGTCAGGGACGCGACGTCGAGGGAGGCGGCGGGGCCGACCGTCACCGTGTTGGTCACCGGGGAGATGTCCAGGACGTAGCGCGGCTTGCCGTCGGGGGCCGGGGTGCCGATGCGCAGGCCCTTGCGCTGGCCGATGGTGTAGCCGAAGGCGCCCTCGTGGGTGCCGAGCTTGGTGCCGGCCTCGTCGACGATGTCGCCCTCGGCCTTGCCGAGCCGGGAGGCCAGGAAGCCCTGGGTGTCGCCGTCGGCGATGAAGCAGATGTCGTGGGAGTCGGGCTTCTTCGCGACCGCGAGGCCACGCCGCTCCGCCTCCGCGCGGATCTCCTCCTTGGTGGTGACCGTGTCGCCGAGCGGGAACAGCGCGTGGGCGAGCTGACGGTCGTCGAGGACGCCGAGCACGTAGGACTGGTCCTTGGCCATGTCGGAGGCGCGGTGCAGCTCGCGCGTGCCGTCGGCACCGGCCAGGACCTTGGCGTAGTGCCCGGTGCAGACCGCGTCGAAGCCGAGGGCGAGCGCCTTGTCGAGCAGCGCGGCGAACTTGATCTTCTCGTTGCAGCGCAGGCACGGGTTCGGCGTGCGGCCCGCCTCGTACTCGGCGATGAAGTCCTCGACGACGTCCTCGCGGAAGCGCTCGGCGAGGTCCCACACGTAGAAGGGGATGCCGATGACGTCGGCGGCGCGGCGCGCGTCGCGGGAGTCCTCGATGGTGCAACAGCCGCGGGCACCGGTGCGGAACGACTGCGGGTTCGCGGAGAGGGCGAGGTGGACGCCCGTCACGTCGTGGCCCGCCTCGGCGGCGCGGGCCGCGGCGACGGCGGAGTCCACGCCGCCCGACATGGCGGCGAGCACGCGGAGGGGGCGGTCCTTCTCGGGGGCGGGGGGCTGCGGCGTCTGCGAAGTCATAGCCCTAACAGGGTACGGGCCCGTGGGAACCGAATGCTCCTGAGATCCGTTGTGGATCTCGTAGGGGGAAGAACGGGGGTGGTGTCGCGTGGGCGAGCGGGGTTCGGGCGGGGCGAAGGGCCGGGACGGGGACCGGATCGTCAGCCGGCGTGCGCTGATCGTCGGGGGCGCGGCGACGGCGGTGGGCGTGGGGCTGCTCGCGCGGGGTGATCTGGCGCGGATGTGGTGGCAGGTCCCCGGGGTCGACAAGCCGCGCAAGCCCGGCGAGGTGGATTTCAAGGGCGCGGAGTGGGTGGCGGCGGCTGCGGCGAACTGGCGGCGGGCGGACCGCCCTGCGGACTACGCGATCGACCGCGTCGTCATCCATGTCACACAGGGCAGCTACCAGGGCACGCTGAGAGTGTTCAAGGATCCGTGGCACGGCGCGGCGGCGCACTACGTGGTGCGCAAGGACGGGCACATCGCGCAGATGATCCGCGAGCTGGACGTCGCCTTCCACGCGGGGAACCGGGACTACAACCAGCGCAGTGTCGGCATCGAGCACGAGGGCTTCGTGGACCGCCCGCAGGACTTCACGGACGCGATGTACGAGGCCTCGGCGCGGCTGACCGCGGGGATATGCCGACGGTACGGGATACCCGTGGACCGGGAGCACATCATCGGGCACGTCGAGGTGCCGGGCACGGACCACACGGACCCGGGCCCGCACTGGGACTGGAAGCGGTACATGCGGCTGGTGCGCGCGGCCCACGAGCGGGCGGGCGCGGCGAAGGCCTGAGCGGCGGGGCGGCGCCGTTCCGGACCGGACCGGCCAGGGCCCGCCCGCCGCCCCGCGGAGCGGATCAGCTCAGGCCCGCGGTGCGGGCGCGCTCCACCGCCGGGCCGATCGCCTTCGCCACGGCGTCCACGTCCGCCGCCGTCGAGGTGTGGCCGAGGGAGAAGCGCAGGGTGCCGCGGGCGAGGTCCGGGGCGGTGCCGGTGGCGAGGAGGACGTGGCTGGGCTGGGCGACGCCGGCGGTGCAGGCGGAGCCGGTCGAGCATTCGATGCCCTGCGCGTCCAGGAGCAGCAGCAGGGAGTCGCCCTCGCAGCCGGGGAAGGTGAAGTGCGCGTTGGCGGGGAGCCGGCCGCCGGGGGCCGGGTCGCCGCCGAGGATCGCCTCGGGGACGGCGGCGTGGACGGCGTCGACGAGGGCGTCGCGCAGGCCGCCGATCTCGCGGGCGAACCATGCGCGCTGCTCGGCGGCGATCCGCCCGGCGGTGGCGAAGGCGGCGATGGCCGGCACGTCGAGGGTGCCGGAGCGCACGTGCCGCTCCTGCCCGCCGCCGTGCAGGACGGGGACGGGGGCGCACTCGCGGCCGAGGAGCAGGGCGCCGATGCCGTAGGGGCCGCCGACCTTGTGTCCGGAGACGGTCATGGCGGCGAGCCCGGAGGCGGCGAAGTCGACGGGGAGCTGACCGAAGGCCTGGACGGCGTCGGCGTGCAGCGGGACGGCGAACTCGTGGGCGACGTCGGCGAGTTCGTGGACGGGCTGGACGGTGCCGATCTCGTTGTTGGCCCACATGACGGTGGCGAGGGCGACGTCGTCCGGGTTGCGTGCGATGGCCTCGCGCAGCGCGGCGGCGTGGACGCGGCCGTGGGAGTCGACGGGGAGGTACTCGACGGTGGCGCCCTCGTGCTCGGCGAGCCAGTGCACGGCGTCGAGGACGGCGTGGTGCTCGACGGGGCTGGCGAGGACGCGGGTGCGGGCCGGGTCGGCGGCGCGGCGTGCCCAGTACAGGCCCTTGACGGCGAGGTTGTCGGCCTCGGTTCCGCCGGAGGTGAAGACGACCTCGCTGGGGCGGGCGCCGAGGGAGGCGGCGAGGGACTCGCGGGACTCCTCGACGGTGCGCCGGGCGCGGCGTCCCGCGGCGTGCAGGGACGAGGCGTTGCCGGTGACGGCGAGCTGGGCTGTCATCACCTCGACCGCCTCCGGAAGCATCGGAGTGGTCGCGGCGTGGTCGAGGTAGGCCATGGTGGCCACGATTCTACGAGTCCGCGGCCGGACCTCGGGAGCCGCGTGGGGTCCCGACCCACGCGGGGCCCCGTCCGGGGGGTGCGGGGTCAGCCCGCGATGCTCCAGGACAGGGTTCCGTCGGCGGCGATGAAGGACGCGAGGACGACAAGGTCGGCGATGCCCAGACCGAGGCCGAGAAGGGCCCGGCCGCGGCGTGCGGTGCCGCGGATCAGGGCGATCCCGGCGAGGACGATGGCGATCGGGCCGAGGAAGACGTTGAGGACCAGCAGGCCGACGAGGCCCAGGACGAACGAGGCGACGGCCATGCCGTCGGCGTCCCGGCGGCGCTCGGCCACCTCGGTGCTCTCCGTGACCTCGGCGGTCTCTGCGGTCTCGGCGACCGCCCCGGCCTCGACGGCCTCGGCGTCGGACTTCTTCTCTGCGGTGAGCTGCATTTTCGGTACCCCCTGATGGATGGACGGATGTCAGACCTGGTGGCGGCGGCGGGTGTGGCGCTCACGGACCGCGAAGACGATCAGCCAGACGGCGATCACGGCGGCGGCGACCAGAGTGAAGGACAGCGGGGCGTGGGCCACGGTGCCGAGGGCGAAGCCCAGGAGCAGGAGGGCCGCTACGAGGAACAGCATGGAGAACCTCTCTGGTTTGGGTTACAACTGTTCACTGACTCTTGAGTCTAACTCTCCCGCCGGGTTCCCAATTACGGAGAACAGTTGTTAACTGGATGACATGAGTCACACCCTCGGCATCCGGCAGGCCCAGAAGCAGAAGACACGGCAGGCGCTGCTCGACGCGGCGCTCGACCTGCTGGCGGACCAGAGCCTGAGCAGCCTGGGCCTGCGCGAGGTCACGCGCGCGGTGGGCGTGGCCCCGACCGCGTTCTACCGGCACTTCGACAGCACGGCCGATCTCGGCGTCGCCCTGGTCGAGGAGGCGCTCGGCAGCCTGCACGCGATGATCCGCGACCAGCTGACGGCGACCTGGGACAGTGACGAACGGATCGCGCGGACCGTCGAGTTGATCGTCGGTCACGTCGCCGCGTACCCGGCGCACGTCCGCTTCCTCGCGCGCGAGCGGTTCGGCGGGGTGCAGCCCGTGCGCGAGGCGATCGGCGCGCAGCTCGCGCAGTTCGTCGACGAGGTGCGGGACGCGCTGGCCCTGGAGCCGGACTCGGCCGGCTGGAACGAGGACGACCTGTCGATGCTGGCCCGGCTCTACGTCGACCACATGATGCAGACGGCCGCCGAACTCCTCACCACTCCCCCGGAGGACCTCCCCCGCGCCGCGGACCTGGCCGAGCGTCAGCTGCGGCTGATCACCCTCGGCGGCCGCCACTGGCTCGACGGCGCCTGACCCCGGTCACCATCCCCGTCATCGACCCGGCCACCGTCCCGGTCACCCCGCTTCGGGCGCGTACATCTCCGCGATCCCGGCCGCGCACCGCGCCAGTTCGGCCCGCACCTCCGGCGGTTCGAGGACCTCCACGGCGGTGCCGAACGGGAGCAGGGTGCGTGCCGCGCCCAGGACCCCGTAGGCGAGGCGGACCGTGATCCACTCGGCGTCGGGGGCGGGGTCGGGGTGGTCGAGGAGGGAGCTCCCGCACATGCGCAGGAAGAGGTCGTAGCGGCTGCGGTGGACGCGGGCGACGACCTCCAGGCCGCCGGGCCGCTGCTCGACGCGCTTCTTCAACACGGCCCAGACGTCCGCGAGTTCGACCCCCTTGCGGCGGCGCACCGGTGCGTCCGTGACCCGTGCCTCGCGCATGCGGTCGGCGCGGAAGAGGCGGGGCACGCCCCGGCGGTCGGCGATGAGGTACCAGACGCCCGCCTTGGAGACGAGGCCGTACGGGTCGACGGTGTAGGTGCGCGGGGTCTCGGTGCCGCTGTGCCGGTAGCGGATCCGCAGACGGCGCTCGGTGAACACGGCGTCCTGGAGCGCGCTGACGTCGACCTCGCGGTGCGGCGGGCCCATCCAGCGCGAGGACTCCACGAGGATGCGGCGGCTGGTCAACTCGGCGGCGGGCCGGTGCGGTTCGGGCAGGGCCGCCATCACCTTGCGCAGCGCCGAGCCGAACGCCGCGTCGAGCCCGAGCGCACTGTGGGCGCCCTGCGCGGCGAGGATGAACAGGGCGCGGGACTCGTCGGCGGTCAGCCCGGTGACGTCGGTGCGGTAGCCGGGCAGGAGCGCGATGCCGCCGTGCCGGCCCCGCTCGGCGAACACGGGCACGCCGGCCGCGGAGAGGGCCTCGACGTCGCGGTAGATGGTGCGGACCGAGACCTCCAGGCGCTCGGCGAGTTCGGGAGCGGGGACCCGGCCGCGGGTCTGGAGCAGCAGGAGGATCGAGAGCAGGCGGTCGGACTTCACGTCCTCAGCGTCCCGCAGATCGGCCGGAAATGCTGACGGAACCTGTCAGGTAAGGCGGCCATTCTTCGGGCCACTGCCGTTTCCCGTCGAGGAGAGATCACCATGGATCCCCGTCCCGCTTTCGAACGCGCCACCGCCCAGGCCGCCCGCCTCGTCGCCGAGGTGGGGTCCGGACAGTACGAGAACCCGACGCCCTGTACGGAGTTCGACGTCCGGCGGCTGGTGTCCCATCTCATCGGCGCGACGCGGCGGTTCGCCGTGCTCGGCGAGGGCGGGGACGCGCTCGCCGTCGAGCCGTTCGCCGACGAGCTCGGGGACGAGGCCTTCGCGGCCGGCTACGAGGACGCGCGGCAGTCCGCGCTCAAGGCCTGGCAGGACGACGCCCGGCTCGACGACGAGGTCACCGTGCCGTGGGGCAGGGTGCCGGGCCGGGCGGCGGTGGCCGGGTACGTCATGGAGACGGTGACGCACTCCTGGGACCTGTGGGACGCGCTGGGCCGGCCGGGCACGCTCGACCCGGAGCTCGCCGCGATCGCGCTCGGCACCGCCCGGCGGGTCCTGCCGGAGGGCCCCCGAGGTTCCCAGGCCCCGTTCGCCGATGTCACGCCGGTGCCGGAGGGCTCGGGGCCGTACGGCGAGCTCGCGGCCTGGCTGGGCCGCGAGCCGGTGGACGTAGGGAACCGGGGCTAGGGCAGCAGGTCCTAGCCGAGCCGGACGCGGGCGAGCTGGCGGGACTGGGCCACCAGGCGGTCGGCCGAGTCCCAAACCTCCGCGTCCTCCTCCAGGAAGCCGCCCGCGAGGTTGCGGGTGGTGATGGAGACGCGCAGCGGGCCGGGCGCCGGGCGGGTGCGTACGTGCACCGTCAGCTCGACGGTCGGCACCCAGCCCTTGAGGCCCATCTCGAAGGCGGTCGGCGGCAGCGCGTCCACCGCGAGGAGCAGGGACAGCGGGTCCGCGTCGCGGCCGTCGGCGAGCCCGAACCAGGCCCGCATCTCGCCCTTGCCGGAGGGCGCGCCGAGCGCCCAGCCGAGGGTGGACGGGTCGAGCTTGAGGACGAGCCGCCCGGTGATCGCGGAGCTGCCCGGGACCGGCGGGGCGCCCTCGGGGGCGTCCCCCGCGCCGAAGCACTGCTCGATCGGCGGGAACGCGGGCGGGGTCGCGGTGGTGCGCACATCGTCGGGGAGCGCGTCGAGGTCGCCGTAGGAGGCGAGCACGCGGATGCGCTCGACCTCGGTGCCGTCCTCGGCGTACTGGAAGAGGGAGGCCGTGCCGGTGGAGAGCGTGCGGCCGGTGCGGACCGTATCCGTGCGGATCACGGCGGGGCCGGGCGTCGACGCGGTCAGGTAGTGCGCCGAGACCGTGAACGGGTCGGCGTGCGGCAGCTCGTCCGCGAGGGCACGGCCGAGCACCGCGAGGAGGTAGCCGCCGTTGACGGCGTTGATGATCGTCCAGCCGGCGGAGAGGTCGATGTCGTAGACACCGGGCTCGCGCCGGGTGACCGCGGTGTCGCGGTCGAACTCGCTGTCACCGATGCGCGCCGGGACCGTGCGCTCCTGCGTGGATACTGCGTCTGCCATACCGGGAAACGTACAACAGGAACTTACTAAGCGGTAGCTTTCATTCGTGAAGCCTTCGTTACACCGCCTCGTGACATCGCCGCGTCACACGACCTCGTCACACGACCTCGTCGGTCACCTCGGCCGACGACGACCTGCGGTTCCAGGCGCGGGGCGCGCGCCAGTGGTAGCGCATGGCGAGCAGGCGCAGCACGAACGCGGTGACGACCGCGATGCCGCTCGTGACGCTGGTCAGGGCGTCGTAGCGGATGCACAGGACGACGATGATCGTGCCGACCATGGCGGGCACGGCGTACAGGTCGCGGTCCCAGCGGACCAGGGACGGCACCTCGTTGGCGATGATGTCGCGCAGCACACCGCCGCCGACGGCGGTGGCCACGCCCAGGGCGGCCGACGAGGTGAGGCCGAGGCCGTAGTCGTACGCCTTCGTCGTGCCGGTGACGCAGAACAGGCCGAGGCCCGCCGCGTCGAAGACGTTGACGGCGGTCTGGGTGCGCTCGACCTCGGGGTGCAGGAAGAAGACGAGCGCGGCGGCGATCAGCGGGGTGATGAAGTAGCCCAGGTCGGTGAACGCGGCCGGGGGCACGGCCCCGATGATCAGATCGCGGAACAGTCCGCCGCCCAGCGCGGTGACCTCGGCGAGTACGGCGATGCCGAAGACGTCCCAGTTCTTGCGGACGGCCATCAGGGCGCCGGAGATGGCGAAGACGAAGATGCCGACGAGGTCGAGCCAATGCTGGACGGACGGGGTGAACAGTTCCTGGATCACGCGACATTCTTACCTGTCGCGCCGGAGTGATGGCCTCCGGTACCCACGGGACGGGCCGGGGCGGTCGCCACGTACGGCGTCCACCCCGGCCCGGACCGGTTCTGACTACTTCTTCTCGGCGTCCTTCTCCGGACCCTCGTCGGAGGCGGAGTCGGAGTCGGAGGCCGCTTCGGCGTCGGCGTCGGCGTCAGATCCAGAGTCCGAGTCCGAGTCGGCCTCGGGCTCGGGCTCGGGCTCGGGCTCGGGCTCGGGCTCGGGCTCGGCCGCCTTCTCCGTGACCTCAGGCTCCGTCTCGTCGGGCGTCTCCGGAGCCGAAGGCGCCTCCGGCTCCGGCTCGGCCGGGGCCGGGACCGTCACCACGTCGATCGCTTCCTTGGCGACCGAGAGCAGCTTGGTGTCCTCGGGCGCCTGGTCCTCGGCGTTCTCCGGGTGGTGGCAGGCCACCTGGTGCCCGGTGGCGAGCTGGAGCAGCGGGGGCTCCTTGACCGCGCAGATCTCCGTCGCCTTCCAGCAGCGCGTGTGGAAACGGCAGCCGCTGGGCGGGGAGATCGGCGAGGGCACGTCGCCACGCAGCAGGATCCGCTCGCTCTTGGCGCCGCGCCGCTTCGGGTCGGGCACCGGCACGGCGGACAGCAGCGCCTTGGTGTACGGGTGCATCGGCGAGTTGTACAGGTCGTCGCGGTCGGCGAGCTCGACGATCTTGCCGAGGTACATCACCGCGATCCGGTCCGAGACGTGCCGGATGACCGAGAGGTCGTGCGCGATGATCACGTACGTGAGGCCGAGCTCCTGCTGCAGGTCGTCGAGGAGGTTGACGACCTGGGCCTGGATGGAGACGTCCAGGGCGGAGACGGGCTCGTCCGCGACGACGAGCTTCGGGTTCAGGGCGAGCGCGCGGGCGATGCCGATGCGCTGGCGCTGACCGCCGGAGAACTCGTGCGGGTAGCGGTTGTAGTGCTCGGGGTTGAGGCCGACGACCTCCAGGAGCCGCTGGACCTCCTTCTTGATGCCGCCCTCGGGCTTGACGCCCTGCAGCTTGAAGGGGGCGCCGACGATCGTGCCGATCGTGTGGCGCGGGTTCAGCGACGAGTACGGGTCCTGGAAGACCATCTGCACGTCACGGCGGAGCGGACGCATGCCGCCCACGCCGAGGTGCGTGATGTCGTGACCCTCGAACTCGACCTTGCCGCCGGTCGGTTCGAGCAGCCGCGTGATCAGCCGGCCCATCGTCGACTTGCCGCAGCCGGACTCGCCCACGACGCCCAGCGTCTCGCCGGAGCGGACCTCGAAGTCGATGCCGTCGACGGCGTGCACGGCGCCCGCCTGGCGCTGCAGCAGACCCTTGCGGATCGGGAAGTGCTTCTGCAGCCCGGTCACCTTGAGCAGGACCTCGCCGGGGGCGGCGTCCTTGTTCAAGACCGTGGTGGCGCCATCACTCTGCGCAGGAATGCTCACTGCCGCGTCCTTGGAGTTCTCGGTCACAGCTTCGGCGCAATCTCTTCGGTCCAGATACGCTCCCGCTGCTCCTGGCTCATGTGGCAGGCGGCCCAGTGCTGGGAGCCGACCTCGGTCAGCTCGGGACGGACCGTACGGGTGACGTTGTCCTTCGGGATGTCGGCGTACGGGCAGCGCGGGTTGAAGGCGCAGCCGGACGGGACGTTGATCAGCGAGGGCGGCGAGCCCTTGACCGGGATCAGGCGCTCCTGCTGGTCGCGGTCGAGCCGCGGCATCGAGCCGAGCAGACCCCAGGTGTAGGGGTGCCGCGGCTCCTCGAAGACCTTCAGCGCGGGACCGCGCTCGACGCAGCGTCCGCCGTACATCACGAGGATGTCGTCGGCGAGTTCGGCGACGACGCCCAGGTCGTGGGTGATGACGATGACCGCGGAGCCGAACTCCTTCTGCAGGTCGCGGATCAGGTCGAGGATCTGTGCCTGGACCGTCACGTCGAGCGCCGTGGTGGGCTCGTCCGCGATGAGCAGCTCGGGGTTGTTGACCAGCGACATCGCGATCATGGCGCGCTGGCGCATACCGCCGGAGAACTCGTGCGGGTAGTTGTCGACCCGCTTGTCCGGCTGCGGGATGCCCACCCGGTCGAGCATCTCGACCGCGCGCCGCTTGGCGGTCTTCTTGTCGACGTCGTGGTGGATCCGGTACGCCTCCACGATCTGCTGCCCGATCGTGTAGTACGGGTGCAGTGCGGACAGCGGGTCCTGGAAGATCATCGCCATGTCCCGGCCGCGCAGCTTGCGCACGTGGTCGGGGTCGGCGGTCAGCAGCTCGGTGCCGTCCAGCCAGATCTCGCCGGATATCTGCGCCTTGCGCTTGCCGTACTGGCCGGCCGTGTGCAGGCCCATGATGCCGAGCGAGGTGACCGACTTGCCGGAGCCGGACTCGCCGACGATGCCGAGGGTGCGGCCCTTCTCCAGCTTGAAGGAGAGCCCGTCCACCGACTTGACGATGCCGTCGTCGGTCGGGAAGTGCACCTTGAGGTCGCGCACTTCCAGGAACGAGGTGGGCGCCGGCGAGCCGGTGTTCACCGGCTCGCTCACGGCGGCGCCGCTCTTGCTGATTCCGGTCATGCGAGCCTCACTCGGGGGTCGATCACGGCGTACAGGACGTCCACCACGAGGTTGGCGAGGAGTACCGCCATGGAGGTGATCAGGGTGACACCCAGGATGATGGGCAGGTCCTGCGTGCGGATGGCGTCGAGGACGGCGCGGCCGAGGCCGGGCAGGTTGAACGTCGACTCGGTGAGGATCGCGCCGCCGATCAGGGCGCCGAGGTCCATGCCGAGCATGGTGAGGATGGGCGTCATCGTGGAGCGCATGGCGTGCTTGCCGATGACGACCTGCTCCTTGAGACCCTTCGCGCGGGCGGTGCGGATGTAGTCCTCGCCGAGGATCTCCAGCATGGTGGCGCGGGTGATCCGGGCGTACATCGCCGCGTACAGGAAGGCGAGCGTGATCCAGGGCAGGATCATGCCGCCCAGGTAGCCGCCGACGCTGTCGGTGAAGGGGACGTACTGGGCGTCGATCCAGTCCAGCCCGAACGCGAAGATCGCGAGGCTGAGCAGACCGGTGAAGTAGATCGGGAGGGAGACGCCGGCGAGGGCGATGACCATCGCGCCGCGGTCCCAGAGGCTGCCGCGCTTGAGAGCCGACAGGACACCCGCCGCCAGACCGAAGATCAGCCACAGGACGGCCGCGCCGAGCGCCAGGCCCAGGGTGACCGGGAAGCGGTCGGTGAGGACCGGCCAGACGGCCTGCTCGGTACGGAAGGAGTAGCCGAAGCAGGGGGCGGCGCACTGGGTGACGTCACCGCCGCCGGAGTAGGTGCGGCCGACGAAGATGCCCTTGAAGAACTCCCAGACCTGGGAGTAGATCGGGTCGCCGAGACCGAGCTTCTGCCGCACTCCCTCGATGGCGGCCGGGTCGGCCTGCTTGCCCACGAAGTTCAGTGCGATGTCAGCGCCCGCCCACTTGGGGACGAGGAAGAAGATGCAGAAGACCACCATGACGATGACCACAAGCATCACTGCGGCGGCGAACAACCGCCTGATGAGATAAGCGAGCACAGCTCTCGGCCCGCCGCGGACCGCGGGCCACCGGATTGTGTCCAGTGGCCCGCGATGCCGCCGCGCCGGCCTTCACCTGCCTTTCGTGCCGTTCGGCGGGTGTGCCGGTATCAGTTGCCGGACTTCAGGCCGAGGTTGACGAAGTCGTACGTACCGCTGTAGCCGTCGGTCGTGTAGACGTTCGCCAGGCGAGAAGAGCGGAAGTTGATGAACTTCTCGAAGACGAAGGGCAGGTAGTAGCCGCCCTCCATCACCTTGTGGTTGATCTCCGTGGAGATCTTGGCCTTCTCGGCGTCGTCGAGCGTCTTCACGTACTTGTCGAAGAGGCCGTCGATCGACTTGTCCTTGATGAGCGCGTAGTTGTTGTTACCGCTCGGCAGGATGTACTTGCTGTCCCACAGGGGCAGACCGTAGCCCTGGACGGTCGGGAAGTCCGGGCCCCAGCCCATGATGATGATGCCGTAGCCCTTCTTCTTCACGTTCGAAGTCGAGCCGATGACGCTGCTGCTCTGCGAGCCGTCGTACTGGTCGATCTCGGTCTTGACACCGATCTTCTTCAGCGACGCCTGCAGGGACTGGGCGGTGGCCACCTCGACGGGCTTGTTGTTGCGCACCGCGATCGTGGTGGAGAAGCCGTTCGGCTTGCCGCAGGCCTTGAGCTCTTCCTTGGCCTTGGCGACGTTGCCCTTCTTGTCCGCACCGGCCGCGTTGTACGGGTCGTACTTCTGACCCTCGGCGCCGGCGACGGACGGCGGCAGCATGTTGGTGCCGATGTCGCCACCCGCGAGCGGGCCGCCACGGGCGGTCTGCAGCGACTCGTGGTCGGCGCCGATGATGACGGCCTTGCGGCAGTGGATGTTGTCGAACGGCTTGACGCTCTGCGGGAAGGCCGCGTAGCGGATGTAGCCGGAGACCGGGTTGTCCAGGTTGCCCTTGTGCTGCTTCAGGGCGGTGGTGCGGCCCTGCGGCGACATGCCGGTCTGGTTGGCGTCCAGGTCCAGGTCACCGTTGAGCAGACGCTGGTCGAGCTGGTTGGCGTCCGAGAAGAACTGGATCGTGATCTTGTCCGGGTACGCCTTGCGGATCGGGTCCGAGGACTGCTTCCACTTGTCGTTGCGCACCAGGGTCAGGTTCTTGCCCGGGCTGTACGACTGGAACTTGTACGGGCCCGAGGAGAACGGGTGCAGACCGTACTTGGCCTTGGTGTCCTTGTCCTGGCGGACCGGGGACGCCGAGGTCAGCGCGAGCATCTCCTCGAAGTCCGAGTTGGCGGACGGGAGCTTGAAGACGATGGTCTTCTCGTCCGGCGTCTCGATCGCCTTGAGGCCGAGCTTGTCCTTGGTCTTGTCCTTGTACGGACCCTTGTACTCGCCCTTGGGGTCGAGGACGTCCTTCAGGTACACCGGGCCGCCGGACAGGACGTCCTGCGCCCAGACGCGCTCGATGCCGTACTTGATGTCCTGGGACGTGATCGGCTTGCCGTCCTCCCAGGTCAGGCCGTCACGCAGGGTGTACTCGTAGGTCTTGCCGTCGTCGGAGACCTTGGCGAGACCGGTGGCGAGGTCGGGGGTGACCTCGGCGCCCGCCTTGCCCGGCTCCGTCTTGTTGGTGACGAGCTGACGGCTGTAGTAGCGGGAGAAGTTCCACATGAAGCCGTAGTAGCCACGCGTGGTGTCCCACGAGTCGGCGTCCTGGGCGCTGCCGAACTTCAGCGTGCCGCCCTTCTTGACGGCAGAGGCCTGGGCGACCTTGTTGTTGGCCGCGTCGAAGCCGGCGGCGCCGTTCTTCGAGCCGCCGTTGCCGTCGTCGGAGCCGCCGCCGCACGCCGCCGTGGTCAGCAGCGCCGCGACCGCGGCGGCAGCGGCTACAGCCTGCTTGCGCCGCCCTGAGGTGCGTTGGGTAGTCACGATCGAGCATCCTCCGGAGTTGATGAGAGAGACCCGTGTACCAGCCACGGGACGTTTGAGGTACGGCAGTTCAGCGGGACGCCTTCGGGTCCAGCGCGTCCCGCACGCCGTCGCCGAAGAGGTTGAAGGCCAGAACCGTGATGAAGATCGACACACCGGGGACGATCATGTACATCGGGTCCGACTCGTAGTACTCGACCGCGCTCGAGAGCATCTGCCCCCACGAGGAGGTGGGCGGCTTGACGCCGACACCCAGGAAGCTCAGCGCCGCCTCGGTCAGGATGTTCGTCGGGATCATCATCGTGGTGTAGACGATGATCGGCGCGACCAGGTTGGGCATCAGTTCCTTGAAGAGGATGTAGAGCCGTCCGGCGCCCAGCGAGCGGGCCGCCTCGACGTACTCGCGCTCCCTCATCGAGAGGGTCTGACCGCGGACCACCCGTCCGATGTACGGCCATCCGAAGAAGCCGATGACGAGGATCATCACGAAGACCCGGACGCTCGAACCGGTCAGTCCCAGCAGGTGGTTGGGCATGACCGCGACCAGGGCGATCGTGAAGAGCAGCTGCGGGAAGGCCAGCAGACCGTCCATGACCCGGCTGATCAGCGAGTCGACCCAGCCGCCGAAGAAGCCGGCCAGGATGCCGAGAACCGTGCCGAGGACGACCGCGACCAGGGCGGACAGGAAGCCGACCAGGAGCGAGACGCGGGCACCGAAGATGATGCGGGCGAAGATGTCGCGGCCGTTGACCGGCTCGACGCCCAGCAGGTGCTCGCCGCTCAGACCACCGAGCGAACCCTTGGGGGTGCCGAACAGCGGGTCGATCAGGTCCTCGTGGTACGCGTCCGGGTCCTGGCCCACGAGGTGCGCGATCAGCGGCGCGAACACCGCGACCAGGATGAGGACCAGCACGACGACACCGCCGGTGAGGGCCAGCTTGTCCCGCTTGAGGCGCTCCCAGGCGATCCGGCCCAGCGAACGTCCCTGGACCTTCTTGGTACCGGTACTCGCTGCCGCCGCCTCTTCGGCCGCGCTGGGGGCCGCCTCGGCGGTCGGCTCATGCAGTGGTGCCGTCATCAGGCAAGGACCCCTCTCAACCGGCGGTAGCCGGCCCGCACTTGCCGCTGTAGCGGCGTGATCAGTCCGTCGTACAAAGAGGCGAAGCCCCTAGGAGAGGGAGTGTTCAACCTGTGCGTGATCTGTTGCCAGACCTGTCGGCGAAAGGATGCCTAACCGTGATGCTGCCTAGGGGGTTCCGTTATCCGAACAGCAGTGAACGGGGTGCGGACGCGGGGCAGTTGTGGCGGAAGTGGCGCCAGAGGGACATTGGGCCCAGATCATGAAATCGCCGCTCCTCGTGATCGGGAGGGTGATCGGGGGCTGATCGGGGGGTGACCGAAGGAGGATCGAAGGGGGATCGATCAGTAGGAGGCGCCGTACGGCGGCGGGTAGCCGTAACCGCCACCGCCGGCGGGAGCCGCCGGCGCGGCGTGGGCCTCGCGGTCGTAGAACGGCCGGGCGTTCGCCCGCAGCCACAGCGCGACCGGGTCGTACTCGTCGGACATCGCGACCGTGGAGACGGGCAGGCCGTCGGGCACCGCCGTGATCGACTGCTGCATCATCGCGCGCACCGCGTCCACCGAGGCCGGGGACGTGTCGTAGACGTCGAGGCCGATGGCGAGGTACGGGGCGCCCAGCGCGGGCTGGACCCAGGCGCGGCGCAGGGAGCGGATCGCGGTCGTCCGGTGCGCGTTCTGCGCGAGGACCGCGTAGAACTGCGGGATCTCGATCGCCGGGTCGGACAGGCGCAGCGGTCCCGCGGGCTGCCGGTCCAGGCCGCCCGCGATGCGCCGCAGGTCGAGCCAGGGGATGCCGACGCCGCCGCCGGGCGCGTGCGGGTTCAGCCACAGGCCGTAGTGGTCGGGGTACAGGGTGCGGGCCGCGTCGACGCCGCCGACCACCTCGTAGGCCCGCGACCAGCCGGAGGCGGAGAGCTCCTGGGCCGAGGTGACACAGGGGGCGTACGAGACGCCGTCGATCTCCATGTTCCCGTACTGGGCGTCGGGGGAACCGGCCTGGCCGTGCCAGAGCAGCATCCACACCTGGCCGGACGCCGGGTCGGCGAGTGCCTGGAGGAGCGCCTCGTACGCGTCGTAGCGCCCCGGGGTCACCTGGCGCAGCATGTGCTCGACCTGTCCGGCCGCGGCCGTGCCCGACGCACTCACCCGTAACCGCCCCTTCGTGAACGTCCGTGTACCGCTTCGACCGGAGGGCGGCACGCCGTCCGGTCAGGTCATGAAACCAGCTTAAGCGGCGTTCCTGACACCGACTTGACGGACGGCGTCATCCTTCCCGCACATAGAACGGGCGTACGTGCGTCCGCATCCAGTCGGCGACCGGGTCCTGGGTCACGTCGAGGAAGACCAGATTGACCGGCCAGGCCAGCGGGGCGCGGCCCAGCGCACGGCCGAGCGCGTCCAGCGGGAGGTCCCGGGCGGCGCCCTCCCACTGGCTCAGCTCGACGCCGACGAACAGGGAGGGGGTGGCGTCCTCGACGACGGCCAGGCAGCGGCGGGCGCTGAGCACGGTGCCGGTGGTCTCGAACTCCTCGCGGACCGCGGTCAGGAAGTCGACCGGGTCGTCCTGCCAGTCCGGCTCGGACAGCACGACGCGGCCACCGGTCGACGGGCCGTCCAGCGGGGTGCGGCCGCTGCGGGCCAGTTCGGCGACGGCGGGCGGGGGCAGCGGCAGGCCGACCGCGCCGTCCGGGTTCAGGACGATGCCCGCCTGGGGCGGCAGGCCGCGGGCGAACTCGGCGGCCGGGGCCACGGTGCAGTCCATGCGGCCGCCCGTGACCTGCGTGAACTGCTGCTCGGAGGTGAAGACGGGGACGAAGGCCTGGCCCTGGATCTCCAGGGTGGGCAGGTCGAGGTCGCGGCTCGCCGCGGTGCCGCCCTTGGGGAGCGGGATCCATATGTGGCTGCGGCCCAGGACCTCGACGATGCGCGGGCCCGTCACCTCGCCGGGCTGTCCCACCGCCGCGGCGAGCGCTTCCTCCAGCTCGTTCGCCGGCCAGCCGGTCCCTGCGGGGTGTTCTCGACCGGGTTCGTGCTGGTCCGGGATCCCGGGGTGCTCCATCGCTGCGCCTTATCTCTGCCTGTGCCTCGTGCCGCCGCGCCGACGATATCCCGTGGGTGGGCGGCGGGTCACTCAGGTCGTCCGCGGCCCGGTGGGGGCTGGTCGCGCAGTTCCCCGCGCCCTTGGAAGGCACACTTCGTGCGCCCCAGGGGCCAGCCGGTCGCGCCCCGCGACGGAGTCGCTGATCGGGCACAGCCCCGCGCCCCTGGAGATGCGCACTTCGTGCGCGATCTCCATCGGGGCGGCGCCCCATCGGGGAAATGCGGCGCGAAGCGCCATGCATTTCAGGGGCGCGGGGAACTGCGCGACCAGCCCCCACCGGAGCCGCGGTCAAGCAGCGACCGCCCGTGGCACCCACCCAAGGGGCGCGGCCGGCCACGACGGGACCCGCACCCGCCGGCGAGGCGAAGCTCAGCCCCGGAACGCGATCCCGCCCAGCACATCCGTCGCGGCCCGATCCAGGAGGACCGCCGACTCGACCCCCGCCGGGAGGACCCCGCGCTCCACATCGGCCACCAGCGAACCGACGGCCCGCCGGTGCCGGGCGAAGGCGTAGCGGGACACCCCGCGCCCCCGGTCCCGCTGACCGGCGAGCGCCAGGTCCTCCGGCACGTCGAGCAGCAGCAGATGGACGGAGACCCCGCGCCGCCGGGCCGTCCGCGTCACCCACCCGCGCACCCACGCCTGCGTCCCGCAGTCGTGCACGACGACGCTGGCCCCGGACCGCATCGCCCGCCGCAGCCCCGCGTAGTGCGCGACCCGCACCAGCGGCCGGTACAGCGCGTACGGCACCCAGCGCGGCACCCGGGCGGCCCAGCGCTCACGGGTGTCCTGGGAGTCGATGCCGACCACGGTGACGGCCCGCCGCATCAGCGTGGACTTGCCGCTGCCGGGCAGCCCCGAGAGCACGACGAGATCCCCGGCCGCGAACGCGATCCGGCGCGGGGTCCGGCCCTCCCGGCCCCGCAGATCCCGCACCGAGCGCTGCCGCGGGATCCGTACCCGCTGCGCCGCCGCGGCCCCTGTCGTCGCGTACGCCGCCGCGACTGCCTTGTGCACCGTGATCGTCCTCCCCGTTCCGGTCACGCACCCTTGCCCGCCAAGTGTAAAGAGACGGTAATGCCCTACAAGGGGTTTCCCCGTTCGGCGGGCATGCAATGATGTGCGCGCAAACTGCATACCGGCCGCTTGAATCCGCGCGGGAGAGTTCCGGGTCGCCCCGGACGCCGAAGGAGCAAGTTCCTCCCTTGAATCTCTCAGGCCCCGTACCGCGCGGGCGAGGCAGATCTGAAAAGCGGGCCGCCTTCTCACGTACGGCGGTCCCACCCAAGGTGCAAGCCCCTCGGGGCGAACCTCTCAGGTTCCGATGACAGATGGGGAGGACCTCCTTCGGAGATCTCTCTGCCATCGCCGTCACGCCCGGGAGCACCCGCCATGACCCGTACCACCGCCCTCGACGCCCTGCACCGTTCGCTGGGCGCCACCATGACCGACTTCGCCGGCTGGGACATGCCGCTGCGGTACGCCAGCGAGCGTGACGAGCACAACGCGGTGCGCACCGCGGCCGGCCTGTTCGACCTCTCCCACATGGGCGAGATCACGGTCACGGGCCCCGAGGCCGTCGACCTGCTCAACCGCGCGCTCGTCGGCAACATCGGCTCGGTCGGTGTCGGCCGCGCCCGCTACACGATGATCTGCCGCGAGGACGGCGGCATCCTCGACGACCTGATCGTCTACCGCCTGGGCGAGACCGAGTACATGGTGGTCGCGAACGCGGGCAACGCCCAGATCGTTCTGGACGCCCTCGTCGAGCGCGCCGCCGGCTTCGACGCCGAGGTCCGCGACGACCGTGACGCGTACGCGCTGATCGCGGTGCAGGGCCCGAACTCCCCCGCCATCGTGAAGTCCGTCACGGACGCCGACCTGGACGGGCTCAAGTACTACGCGGGTCTGCCGGGCACGGTCGCCGGCGTCGAGGCCCTCATCGCGCGCACCGGCTACACCGGCGAGGACGGCTTCGAGCTTTTCGTCGCCCCGGCCGACGCCGAGAAGCTGTGGCAGGCGCTGACCGAGGCGGGCGCCGCGTACGGCCTGGTCCCGTGCGGTCTGTCCTGCCGCGACACGCTGCGCCTGGAGGCGGGCATGCCGCTGTACGGGCACGAGCTGACCACCGAGCTGACGCCGTTCGACGCCGGTCTGGGCCGCGTCGTGAAGTTCGAGAAGACCTCGCACGGCGACGACTTCATCGGCCACGACGCGCTGAAGGAGGCCGCGGCGAAGGCCGAGGCGAACCCGCCGCGCAAGCTCGTCGGCCTGATCGCCGAGGGCCGCCGGGTGCCGCGCGCCGGCATGTCCGTGGTCGCCGACGGCCAGGTCGTCGGCGAGGTCACCTCCGGCGCCCCGTCCCCGACGCTGGGCAAGCCGATCGCCATCGCCTACGTCGACGCGGCGCACGCCGAGCCCGGCACGGCCGGTGTCGGCGTCGACATCCGCGGCACGCACGAGCCGTACGAGGTCGTGGCCCTGCCGTTCTACAAGCGCCAGAAGTAATACTCGCGCTCCCCCTCTGTCACCAGCACCGTCCCGCGTACAGGAGAATTCGCACCATGAGCAACCCCCAGCAGCTGCGTTACAGCAAGGAGCACGAGTGGCTGTCGGCCGTCGAGGACGGCGTCGCCACGGTCGGTATCACGGAGCACGCGGCCAACGCGCTCGGTGACATCGTGTTCGCCCAGCTCCCCGAGGTCGGCGACGCCGTCACCGCGGGCGAGAGCTGCGGCGAGCTGGAGTCCACCAAGTCGGTCTCCGACCTGTACTCCCCCGTCACCGGTGAGGTCGTCGCGGCCAACCAGGACGTCGTCGACGACCCGGCCCTGGTGAACTCGGCCCCCTTCGAGGGCGGCTGGCTGTTCAAGGTCCGCGTCTCCGAGGAGCCGTCCGACCTGCTCACCGCCGACGAGTACACCGAGTTCTCCGGGAGCTGACCCCTGATGTCCGTACTGAACCAGTCCCTGCACGAGCTCGACCCGGATGTCGCCGCCGCTGTCGACGCCGAGCTGAAGCGTCAGCAGTCGACCCTGGAGATGATCGCGTCGGAGAACTTCGCTCCGGTCGCCGTCATGGAGGCCCAGGGCTCGGTCCTCACCAACAAGTACGCCGAGGGCTACCCGGGCCGCCGCTACTACGGCGGCTGCGAGCACGTGGACGTCACCGAGCAGATCGCGATCGACCGGGTCAAGGACCTGTTCGGCGCCGAGTACGCCAACGTGCAGCCCCACTCGGGCGCCTCGGCGAACCAGGCGGCCCTGTTCGCGCTGGCCAAGCCGGGCGACACGATCCTGGGTCTGGACCTGGCGCACGGCGGTCACCTCACCCACGGCATGCGCCTGAACTTCTCCGGCAAGCAGTTCGACGTGGTCGCCTACCACGTCGACGACTCCGGTCTGGTCGACATGGCCGAGGTCGAGCGCCTGGCCAAGGAGCACCGCCCGAAGGTGATCATCGCCGGCTGGTCGGCGTACCCGCGTCAGCTGGACTTCGCCGAGTTCCGCCGCATCGCCGACGAGGTCGAGGCGTTCCTGTGGGTCGACATGGCCCACTTCGCCGGCCTCGTCGCCGCCGGGCTGCACCCCAACCCGGTCCCGTACGCGGATGTCGTCACGTCCACGACGCACAAGACGCTCGGCGGCCCCCGCGGCGGCATCATCCTCGCCAAGAAGGACTTCGCGAAGAAGCTCAACTCGTCCGTCTTCCCGGGCTTCCAGGGCGGTCCCCTGGAGCACGTGATCGCGGCGAAGGCGGTCTCCTTCAAGGTCGCGGCGAGCGAGGACTTCAAGGAGCGCCAGCAGCGCACGATCGAGGGTGCCCGCATCCTCGCCGAGCGTCTGACCTCCGAGGACGCCCGCAAGCACGGCGTGAACGTGCTCTCCGGCGGCACCGACGTCCACCTCGTCCTCGTCGACCTGCGCGACAGTGACCTGGACGGGCAGCAGGCCGAGGACCGCCTCCACGAGGTCGGCATCACGGTCAACCGGAACGCCGTCCCGAACGACCCGCGCCCCCCGATGGTCACCTCGGGTCTGCGCATCGGTACGCCGGCGCTGGCCACCCGCGGTTTCGACGCCGACGACTTCCGCGAGGTCGCCGACGTCATCGCCGAGGCCCTCAAGCCGTCCTACGACGCCACCGCGCTCAAGGCCCGCGTCACCGCGCTCGCCGACAAGCACCCGCTGTACCCCGGCCTGTAAAGATCGCGCCGGAATTTCGTACCCTTCTGTAGGTACGTCCGTTCGGGGCACCGCGCACACTGGACACTGGAAGACAGACACCAGCGTGCTCGGTGCCCCGACCGCTGTCCCCCTGCGCACGCTTTCTCTGCACCACCCCGGCAGACAACGGCGTCTACCACCCACCATTGGAGTCCCACCGTGGCCATCTCGGTCTTCGACCTGTTCTCGGTCGGTATCGGCCCGTCCAGCTCCCACACGGTCGGCCCGATGCGTGCCGCCCGTATGTTCGCCCGGCGCCTGAAGAACGAGGGCCTGCTGGCCCACACCGCTTCCGTACGCGCCGAGCTGTACGGGTCCCTGGGCGCGACCGGCCACGGCCACGGCACCCCCAAGGCCGTCCTGCTCGGCCTGGAGGGCGAGTCCCCCCGCACCGTCGACGTCGAGCACGCCGACGAACGCGTCGAGACGATCAAGGAGTCGGGGCGGCTCAACCTCCTCGGCGCCCACGAGATCGCGTTCTCCTTCGACGACGACCTGATCCTGCACCGCCGCAAGGCCCTCCCGTACCACGCCAACGGCATGACCCTGTGGGCCCACGACGCCGACGGCACCGAGCTGCTGTCCAAGACGTACTACTCGGTGGGTGGCGGCTTCGTCATCGACGAAGACGCGGTCGAGGGCGCGAACCCGATCGTGCCGGACGACACCGCGCTGAAGTACCCCTTCCGCACCGGCGACGAGCTCCTGCGCCTGACCCAGGAGACGGGCCTGTCGATCCCGGCCCTGATGCTGGAGAACGAGAAGGCCTGGCGCACCGAGGACGAGATCCGCGCCGGGCTGCTGGACATCTGGCGGGTCATGCAGGCCTGTGTCTCGCGCGGCATGGCGCACGAGGGCATCCTCCCGGGCGGCCTGAAGGTCCGCCGCCGCGCCGCCGGGTCCGCCCGCAAGCTGCGCGCCGAGGGCGAGCCCCTCGCCCACGCCATGGAGTGGATCACTCTCTACGCGATGGCCGTGAACGAGGAGAACGCGGCCGGTGGCCGTGTCGTCACCGCGCCCACCAACGGCGCGGCCGGCATCATCCCCGCGGTCCTGCACTACTACATGAACTTCGTGCCCGGCGCCGACGAGGAAGGCGTCGTCCGCTTCCTGCTCGCCGCGGGCGCGATCGGCATGCTGTTCAAGGAGAACGCCTCGATCTCCGGCGCCGAGGTCGGCTGCCAGGGCGAGGTCGGCTCGGCCTGCTCCATGGCCGCCGGTGCCCTCGCCGAGGTCCTCGGCGGCAGCCCCGAGCAGGTCGAGAACGCGGCCGAGATCGGCATGGAGCACAACCTCGGCCTGACCTGCGACCCGGTCGGCGGCCTCGTCCAGATCCCCTGCATCGAGCGCAACGGCATGGCCGCCGTCAAGGCCGTGACCGCCGCGAAGATGGCCATGCGCGGCGACGGCAGCCACAAGGTCTCCCTCGACAAGGTCATCAAGACCATGAAGGAGACCGGCGCCGACATGAGCGTCAAGTACAAGGAGACCGCCCGCGGCGGCCTCGCCGTCAACATCATCGAATGCTGACGCGGTAGGTCACGAGAAGGGCCCTGACCAGCGTATTCATGCTGGTCAGGGCCCTTCTTCATGTCCAGATGCCGGGTCAGCCCGCGAAGCGGGCCATCCACTCCTCGACCTCGTCCGCCGAGCGCGGCAGGTCGGCCGACAGGTTCTCGTGGCCGTCGGCGGTGACGAGGAGGTCGTCCTCGATGCGGACGCCGATGCCGCGCCACTGCTCGGGGACGGTCAGGTCGTCGGGCTGGAAGTAGAGGCCCGGTTCGACGGTCAGGACCATGCCGGGTTCGAGGACGCCGTCGACGTACGCCTCGGTGCGGGCCTGGGCGCAGTCGTGGACGTCCAGGCCGAGCATGTGACCGGTGCCGGCCATCGTGAAGCGGCGCTGGAGTCCGAGCTCGTAGGCGCGGTCGGCGGGGCCCTCGATGAAGCCCCAGTCGACGAGCCGCTCGGCGAGGTACCGCTGGGCCGCCTCGTGGAAGTCGCGGTACGCGGCGCCCGGCTTGACGGCCGCGAAGCCCGCTTCCTGCGCCGCGTACACGGCGTCGTAGACCGTGCGCTGGATCGCGCTGAACGTGCCGCTGATCGGGAGGGTGCGGGTGACGTCGGCGGTGTAGAGGGTGCGGCCCTCCACGCCGGCGTCGAGCAGCAGCAGCTCGCCGGGGCGGACGGGGCCGTCGTTGTCGGTCCAGTGCATGATCGTGGCGTGGTCGCCGGCGGCGGCGATGGTGCCGTAGCCGAGGGCGTTGCCCTCCAGGCGGGCGCGGCGGAAGAACGTGCCCTCGATCCAGCGCTCGGAGGTCGCGATCGCGCGGGACAGCTCGGAGACGACGTCGGTGAAGCCGCGGACGGTGGCGTCGACGACGGCCCGCATCTCGCCGATCTCCCAGGCGTCCTTGACGGCGCGCAGCTCGGAGAGGGCCTCTTCGAGGGCGGCGTCGCGCTCCGGGTCGGTGACGACGGCGGCCTCCAGGGCGGCGTCGACGCCGCGCACGATGCGGGTCGGGACGCCGTTGCCCGCGGCGAGGTCGGCGGCGGCGGTGCGCACGTCGCGGCAGGGCAGGCCGAGGACGCGCTCGGCCTCGGCGAGGGAGGCGCGGCGGCCGGTCCACAGTTCGGCGTGGTAGCCGGACCAGAACTCGTCGTCGGTGCGGCTGTCGCGGGGCAGCTGGTAGCAGTAGGCGTCGTGGCCGCCGTCCGCGCGGGGTTCGAGGACGAGGGCGCCGTCGCGGGCCTGGTCGCCGGTCATGTGGACGTAGGCGGAGTGGGGCCGGAACGGGTAGGTGTCGTCGTTCGAGCGGACCTTCAGGTTCCCGGACGGGATCACGAGCCGCTCGTGCGGGAAGCGTGCCGAGAGCTCGGACCGGCGCACGGCCGCGTACGGGGCCTGCGGGTCCGCGGTGAGGTCGCGCCGCTCGGTGTCCGCCCAGCCGGTGCGCATGGACGCGGACAGCTCCGCGGAGATCCCTGTGTACAAGCCGTTCTTCCGGCCCACTGTGTCCGCCCTTCGGGGAGTCGAGGCGCCGCCGGGGTGCCGGCGGCCCGGCGAACGTAGCTCCCGGCCGGGGCCCGTGGCGCCCGGTGCTGCCACTGGCACGGATCGGCCATCGGGCCCGTCGGGGCGGTCCATAATGCGGGCATGACGAACGCGCAGCTCGGTGCGGCCCTGCGGCTCCTGGGCGTCGGCCCGGAGGCGGCCCGGGTCTATCTGGCCCTGCTCGATCTGGCCCCCGCGCCGTTGGAGGAGGTCGCGGCGGCGGCCGGGCTGGACGGGCCGGGTCTCGCGGCGGCGTACGAGGAGCTGGTCGACGCCGGTCTGGCGAGCGCGGCCGGGGCGGACGGCGAGGTGGTGGCCCCGGTGGCGCCGACGGCGGGGCTGGAGGTGCTGGCCCGGCAGCGGGCGGCGGAGGTCGAGAAGTCCCGCACGCTGGTCACGGGCGCCTTCGACGCGTTCCGGCGGCGCCGGCTCGCCGCCTACAACGACCAGCTCGTCGAGCTCGTGACCGGCGACGCGATCGGGCCCCGGATGCGCCTGGCCTGGGCGTCGGCCCGGCACCAGATCCGGCAGTTCGAGTCACCCCCGTACTCGCCCATCCCCTCGGCGACGGAGGACGCGCTGGCCACGCTGGCGCGCGGGGTGACGCAGCGGGTCGTGTACTCGCGCGAGTCCCTGGAGCACGCCGACCACTTCAAGCGGACCGTGGAGCCGTGCATCAACGCGGGCGAGCAGGCCCGGGTGCTGCCGTCGGTGCCGGTCAAGCTCCTGATCATCGACGACGCGTACGCCCTGGTGTCGCTGTCGATCCAGGAGGCCGACGTGCTGAACACGATGCTGGTCGTGCAGCCGTGCGGGCTGCTGTCCGCGCTGGTCGCGCTGTTCGAGCAGGCGTGGCAGCAGGCGCTGCCCTTCCACGGCAGCACGGCCCGGCCCGGGGGTCTGCCGCCCGCGGACCGGCGGCTGCTGTGGCTGCTCGCGGGCGGGGCGAGCGACGAGGTCGTGGCCCGCGAACTGGGCATCAGCCGCCGCACGCTCTTCCGCCGGCTCCAGGTCCTGATGGCCCGACTCGGCGCCGCGAACCGCTTCCAACTGGCGCTGCAGGCCCAGCGCCAGGGCTGGCTCTGACGCCGACCGCCTCAGATCACGATCCGCAGCACGAGCGCGGCGACGGCGAGCGCGAAGCACAACGCCCAGAAGCCCAGCGCCCGGTCCCCCGCCAGGACGTGCGTGGCCAGCGCCCCCACGAAGTAGAGGACGAGCCCGGTGGCGGCGGCGACCCCGAGCCCCGGCACCACGAACCCGGCGAGCAGCCCGAGCGCCCCGGCCCCCAACGCGCTTCCCAGCAGCGGGATCCAGGACCGCGGCACCCCCAACTTGTCGGCCTGCCGCCGGGGGTAGTCGTGGCCGGAGAGGTTGGCGACGGCGGCCGTGCCGAAGAGGGCCGCGCCGAGGACGGTGACGGCGGCGTAGAACGCGTACATGGTGATCTCCCGTTCGAAGCTTCACCACACGGACGGACGGGCGCCCCGGAACGTGACATCAACCGTGCTCCGTTCGGGAACGATGTAGGTCCGACCTCGTCGCCCCACCGACCGGAGGCCTCGCATGCTGCGCGGAATCGATGTCAGCTCGCACCAGTCCACGTTCGACACCGACGGTCTGTCGTTCGTCTTCATCAAGGCGACGGAGGGCCGCAGTTACGTCAATCCGCGCCTCGCCCACCAGACGAAGCTGGCCCGCGACGGCGGCTGTGTCGTCGGCTTCTACCACTTCCTGTGGCCGGGGAACCTGGCGGCGCAGGCCGAGTACTTCGTCAGCAAGGCGCCGGAGCGGTCCGGCGACATCCTGGCCGTCGACTGGGAGACGACCGGCGACGGCACGCACGCGACGAACGCGGAGAAGGACCGCTTCATCCGCGAGGTGAAGCGGCTGCGCCCGCATCACAGGGTGGCGCTCTACACGAACAGGCATTTCTGGCTGAACGTGGACACGACGTCCTACGCGGGCGACGCGCTCTGGATCGCCGACTACGTGACCGCCGGGAAGCCGCGCATCCGGGCCAGGTGGCGCTTCCACCAGTACACGGACTCGCCGCTCGACAAGAACGTGGCCGACTTCGCGAGCAAGGCGGCGCTGCGCGAGTGGGCCACGCCCTGACGAGGCGTCGGGAGCAGGGAGGGGCTCAGGCGCGCCACTCCGCGGTGCGCTCCGGGGTCGCCGCGTCGAGTGCCTTGCGGACGGCGGCGGCGTCGGCGGCGAGGCCGTAGACGGGGGTGCCGGGCTGCTGGCGCCAGGACTCGTCCTGGCCGCCGGCGTCCACGGCGTCGAAGCCGATCTCGTCGAGGAGCCCGGTGACGACGCGCTTGGCCGCCTGGTCGTCGCCGGCGATCGGCAGGGCCACGCGCTCCGGGTCGCCGGCCGGGCGGGCCTTGTCGATGAGGTCCTGGGCGTACGTCCCGTTGAACACCTTGACCACGTCGTGGCCGAGCTGCCGCTCGGTCCAGCGGCTCTCGGTGAGGCCCTCGTCCTCGATCCCGGTGATCTTCCCGTCGCGCTGCTGCGGGTAGTAGTTGCCGGTGTCGATGACGGTGACGTCGTCCGCCGCGCTGTCGAGCAGCCCGTCGGGGAGCGCGGGCACGGCCTTCAGCGGGATGGTGACGACGACGACCTGCGCGTCCCGCACGGCGTCCTCGATGGTCGCGGCGGTCGCCCCGGTCTCCTCGGCGAGCGCGCCGAGGGTGTGCGGGCCGCGCGAGTTGGCGACGTGCACGTCGTGCCCGGCGGCGGAGAAGCGCCGCGTGAGGTTGCCGCCGATGTTGCCCGCGCCGATGATGCCGATCTTCATGATGATCCTGCCCTCCGGAATTCATGCACGTGCATGCTTTTCGGCGACAACCTGCGGGCGAGGTCGTCTATTCCGTACAGGCCGGGGAGAAACGACGACGCCGCGTCCGGCGGGGCGGTGCCCGGCGGACGCGGCGTGGTCGGGTCGGCGCTCAGGCCTTGTTGAGGTTGGCCCAGAACTCGTCGAAGGACAGGACCTTGTCCCCGTTGGCGTCCTGCTTGGCGATGAGGGCCTCGGCCACCGACTCCGTGACGTGGAAGTCGCCCATCTGCGCCATGGCGCTCTTGTACTCGGCCGCCGTGATGAAGCCGTCGCCGTCCGCGTCGAACCGCTCGAACGCCTTGCGTGCCGCCTCGATGTCCGCCACCGGGACCACCCCTCGTCTACGTACTGCTGTGCCGCGCCGCTCGGGCGCGGCACCGGATTGACGGGGCCCAGATTATCGGGCGCCGTGCGCGCGCAGTGCGGCGAGTACCCAGGCGAACTCCGCCTCGTGCCGGGGCAGGGTCTCGAGGCCCCGTACGAGGGAGACGAGATCGCGGAACCGGGCGACGTCCTCGTTGGCCGCGGCTTCGAGGCGGGCCAGCACCTCGGCGCGGTCGGCGTCGCCCAGCAGGCCCCGCAGCACCTCGTCGGCCTGGGGGGACGCGGGGTCGATGCCGCGCTCCAGGCTCTCGCCGGCGAGCTGGACGAGGCGGCTCATGAACCACAGGGAGCTGCCGGGGGTGATGTCGGGGCCGCGGTCGGCGGCGTTGAACTCGATCATGCCGCGCATGTGGGCGCGGAAGTCCTGGTCCTGCATGAGTTCGGCGAGCTCGACCCAGGCGTCGACCTGGGCGCTCGTGGGATCGTCGGGCAGGTCGGGGACCATGACGCGCAGGCGGGTGCGGATGTCGGGGTCGGCGGTGTCCAGGCCGCCGAAGGTCTGCTCCATGAAGTCGTCGATGATGTGTTTGCGTTCGGCGGCGGAGAGCCGTGCGAGCTTGTTCATGAGGGCCGTCTCCTCGGCGGTCGAGTTGCGTTTCGCGACCGTCGACAGCACCGCACGGTTGAGCCTGAGGGCCCGGATCTGGGCGTCCAGCGCCGCCACGTGGGCGGCGGCGACGGACGCGATGTCCTTCTCGCCGCCGACCACGTGCCGTACGTCGGCGAGCCCGAGGCCCAGTTCGCGCAGGGTGCGGATCAGTTCGAGCCGGGCCACGGACTCGGCGTCGTAGAGCCGGTAGCCGCCGTCGCTGCGGGTCACGGGGTGCAGGACGCCCTCGTCGGACCAGTAGCGGATGGTGCGCACGGTGAGTCCGGTGCGGCGTGCCAGGGCGCCGATGGTGAGCAGGTGCGGGCCGTCGTCGGTCATGCCGGGGAGTCTGGGCCTTCCAGTGGGTGGAGACTCAAGCCCACGATGCCACGGGGTGCGCGGGTCAGCGGAAGACGCCGGTGTGTCCGAGGGAGTAGCGGCCCGGCTGCGGGTAGACGGCGAGGCCGTGCGGGCCGGAGCCGACGGGGATGCGGGCGAGCTGCTTGCCGGTGCGGGTGTCGATGGCGTAGACCTCGGCGTCGTAGCGGCCGGAGAGCCACAGGACCTTGCCGTCGGCGGAGACGCCGCCCATGTCGGGGCTGCCGCCCTGCGGGAGGCGCCACTTCTTGGTGAGCTTGTTCTCGGCGAAGTCGAAGACGGAGATGGTGCCTTCGCCGCGGTTGGAGACGTACATCTCCTTGGAGTCGCGGCTGACGTAGAGGCCGTGGGTGCCCTTGCCGGTGGGCAGGAGCGTCGGCTTGGTGAACTTGTCGCCGTCGAGGACCCACATGCCGTCGGCCTCCATGTCGGCGATGTAGAACTTCTTGCCGTCGGGCGACATCTTGACGTCCTGCGGCATGGCTCCGTGGAAGGGGAGTTTCTGCTGCTGGACGACCTTCATCTTCGCGGTGTCGACCTTGAGGAGTTCGCCGCTGAACTCGCAGGAGACGATGAAGTAGCGGCCGTCGAGCGAGAAGTCGGCGTGGTTGACGCCGTAGCAGCTGACGGGCTCGCTGTGCTGGATCTTCATGGTGTGGGGGTCGCGGAAGACCAGCTGCCGGTCGAGGGAGGCCATGACGACGGCGTGCTTCCCGTCGGGCGTGAAGTAGAGGTTGTACGGGTCGTGCACGTCGACCGTGTCGCCGGCCTTGCCGGTCTTCGGGTCGATGGGGGTGAGGGTGTTGCCCTTGTCGTTGTTGACCCAGAGGGTCTTGAGGTCCCAGGACGGCACGACGTGCTGGGGCTGGCGCCCGACCTTGATCGTCTCGACGATCTTGTACGTCTTCGGGTCGATGACGGAGACGGTGTCGGACTCGGTGTTGGGCACGTAGACCCGGGACGGGAAGTCCTTGACCACCGGGGACAGCTTGTTCGGCCGGTCGGCTGCGTAGACGTCCTTCGGGTCGAGGACGGGCGGCATGCCGGGCAGTCCGTCGACCTCGGGGACGGCGGGCTTCACCGGCTGCGCGGGCTTCACGGGCTTGATCGCGCCCTGGGTCGCGTCGTGCGCGGGCTTCTCGCTGCCGCAGCCGGACAGGGCGGTGAGGGCGGCCGTCACGGCGGCGGCGAGCAGGACGCCGGTGCGGCGGGTGGTGGTCCGGCGGGCGGGGTGGGTGTTCACGTGAGCAGCTCCGTGCAGGTCACCGCGGCCAGGCCGCGACGGGAGAGGTGGTCCAGGAGGGGCGGGAGCGCGGCGACGGTGTCCGCGTATCCGAAGTGCAGGCTGACGACCGAGCCGGGGCGCACGGTCGAGGTGACGTTCTGGACGACGGCGTCGGCGCCGGGCGAGGTGAAGTCGAGCGAGTCGACGTCGTACGAGAGGACGTGCGGGTAGCCGGCCCGCTGGGCGAGGCGGACGACGAGCGGGCTCGCGGTCGGGGTGCGCGAGGGGCGGAACCAGGTGCCGATGGAGCCGGTGAGCCGGCGCAGGCGGTCGGCGCAGCCGGTGATCTCGGCGTAGGCGTCGGCCTCGGACATGGTGTTGATGCCCTGGTGGTGGAGGGTGTGGTTGCCGAGGTCGTGGCCGGCGTCGAGGATGCGCCGGGCCATGTCGGGGTGCTGGTCGAGCCAGGTGCCGACGGCGAGGACGGTGACGTGGGCGCCGGCCTTCTCGGCCTCTTTCAGCACCGCGTCCGCGATCTTCGGGTCGCCCTGGCCGTGGAAGGTGAGGGCGACCCGGTCGCGGTCGCGGGGTCCGTGGGTGAGCTGGGCGGGCTGTCCGGGGAAGCGGTGCGGGGCGGGGGCGGCGCGGGCGGACTCCGCGGGGCGGGCGGGGTGGGCCTTGGGCGCCGGGCTGGCGGCGGGGTGCTCGTCGGCCGCGCAGCCGGTGGCGAGGGCGGCGGTGAGCCCGGCGCCGAGGCGCAGCGCGGAGCGGCGACGGATCGGTTCGGCCTTGGTCACCCGCCCATTTAAGGGGGAACCGACACAAAAGCCTTCTACCGACCCGGGGGCCTTAATGAATACTGGATGCCGGGTGTAATTTTTCTTTATTTACGAGGCTGACACGTGATGTCACCAATGATTCATTTGGTCGTTCCGGGCGCCCTGTGCCATCCTCGGTGGCACGACCTCCATTGACCCGGGCCGGTCGTCTTCGACGCCGCGAACGCCACCCCTTCTGTTCGCGGCGCACCACACGAAAGCCCCCGCGGCGCCGCACGACGGCGAGAACGGGGGCTTTCGTGCGTCCGGGGGCACCGGCCGCCGGATCACGTGTCAGCGGTCGGCGACGCGCATCTCGAACCAGGTCGTCTTGCCGCGGGGCAGCAGGTCCACGCCCCAGCGGTCGGAGAGCTTGTCGACGAGGAACAGGCCGCGGCCCGAGAGGTCCAGCGGGCGCACCGGCATCAGGCAGGGCAGCCCGCGCGAGGGGTCGCGCACCTCCACCCGGACCCAGCCGCGGCGGCGCAGCATGCGCAGTCCGAAGGCGCGGGCGCCGGTGTGCCGGACCGCGTTCCCCACGAGTTCGGAGACGAGCAGGACCGCGTCCTCGGTCAGCTTCGGGGACAGACCCCACTGACGCAGGATCACCACCTGGGCGAGCCGGCGGGCGATCGCCGCGGACTCCGGACGGGACGGCAGAGCCACCTCCGCCTCGGTCGGGTTCCCGAACAACTCCAGCGCCTTCAGCGCGTGTTCGTCCTCGACCGCGGGAGACCAGCGCGCGGCGGTCGTACTCCCGTTCCGCCGCGGTTGTTCGACACCCTCAAGCCCCGCCATGCCCCCCATGATGACTTCCCGTGGCCGGTCATGGGGCCGTTCCGGCTGAATAAGCCCCCCGGAACGCCTCATTCCGGTGGGTCGCTCAGGCATATGCCGTTGGCACTTAAGGTATGCCTACAGCCCGCCTGACCTGGGGAAACACCCTCGGAAGGGGCAGAATCAGCACCATGGGAGCAAGGCCCGCTTAAGGTTCCCTTAAGGCGGAGATCATGCGCTCCAACGAGGTACGGAGATCAACTCCGCTTGCCCGAAGGCGAGTTGATCCCCGTACATCAGACGCCCCGGCGGCCCGTCAGGCGAACTTGGCCTTGCCCGGACCTTCCTCCACGAAGCTGCGCATTCCGGTCTCCCGGTCCTGAGTCGCGAACAGGCCCGCGAACCAGTTGCGTTCGATGGCGAGGCCCGTCTCCAGGTCCGTCTCCAGACCGGCGTCGACACACTCCTTCGCGGCGCGCAGCGCGATCGCCGGGCCCTGCGCCAGCTTCGCGGCCCACGCGTGCGCGGCCTCGAAGACCTCGGCGGCCGGGACGACACGGTCCACCAGGCCGATGGTCAGCGCCTCGTCGGCCCGCACCTGACGGCCCGTGAAGATGAGGTCCTTGGCCTTGGAGGGGCCGACCAGACGGGACAGGCGCTGGGTGCCGCCGGCGCCCGGGATCAGACCGAGCAGGATCTCGGGCTGGCCCAGCTTGGCGTTGTCGGCGGCGATCCGGAAGTCGGCACACAGCGCCAGTTCGCAGCCGCCGCCCAGGGCGTAGCCGGTGACCGCGGCGACGACGGGCTTCGGGATGCGGGCCACCGCCGAGAACGAGTCCTGCAGGGCGCGGGACCGCGCGACCATCGCCGCGTGGTCCATCACCTGCATCTCCTTGATGTCGGCGCCGGCCGCGAAGACCTTCTCGCTGCCGCGCACCACCACGGCCCGGATGTCGTCCCGGGCCGTGGCCTCTTCGGCGAGTTCCTTGATGCGGTCCTGGATCGCGATGTCCAGGGCGTTCATCGGGGGGCGGTCGAGGCGGATGGTCCCGACGCCGTCGGCTACTTCGAGGTGAACGGTCATGCTCCGCAGGTTAGCGGGCGTTCACCCCGTGGGGGGCGGTGCCCTTCGTCACGTGACCGTCCGCCCGGTGGGGGTTGCTCGCGCAGTTCCCCGCGCCCCTGAAATGCAGACCCTTCGGGTCGCATTTCCCCGACTCCTCAAGGTCACTTCTTCCAGTCGGCCCAGGACAGGTTCCAGCCGTTGTACCCGTTGTCAGGGGCCACCGTCTGGTCGTGGGAGTTCTTGACGACCACCACGTCGCCGACCATGGAGCGGTCGAAGAACCAGGCCGCCGAGACCTTCTTGTCGTAGCCGCCGCGCACATCGGCCAGGCCCACACAGCCGTGGCTGGAGTTGACGTTGCCGAACGTGCCGCCGCCCCAGTAGTTGCCGTGGATGAACGTGCCGGAGTTGGTCAGGCGCATGGCGTGCGGGACGTCCTTGATGTCGTACTCGCCGCCGTAGCCGACCGTGTCACCGTTCATCCGGGTCACCCGGAGCCGCTCGCTGATGACCATCTGCCCGTTCCACGTGTCGTAGCCGGGCTTGCCCGTGGTGACCGGGATCTTCTTGATGACCTTGCCGTCGCGCTCGACGGTCATCATGTGCTTCTTCGCGTCGACCGTGGAGACCTGGCTGCGGCCGATCGTGAACTTCACGGTCCGCACCTGCTTGCCGTAGACCCCGTCGCGGCCCTCGACGCCGTCCAGGTTCATCTTCACGGTGACCTTCGTGCCCGCCGCCCAGTACTTCTCGGGACGGAAGTCGAGCCGGTCGTTGCCGAACCAGTGGCCCTCGACGTCGACGGCCGGCTCGGTCTTGATCGAGATGGCCTTCTCCACGTCCTCGGGGTGCGTGATGCCCCGCGTGAAGCGCACCGAGAACGGCATGCCGACGCCGACCTTGGAACCGTCCTCCGGCGTGAACGTGCCGACGAACGTGTTCTGCGGGGTCAGCGTCGTGAACGACGAGTCCTTCGCCGACTCACGGCCCGCCGAGTCCTTCGCCACCGCGTGGACCTTGTACTTGGTCGACGCGGCCAGGTGGTGCGCCGGCGTCCAGGTCGTGCCGCCGTCGGTGATCGCGCCCTGGACCGGGTTGCCCTTGCTGTCCTCGACCTCGACCTGGGACAGCCGGCCCTTGTCCGCCGTCACCTTCAGCGCGCCGCTCGTGGCCACGTCGCCCGCGCCGTCCTTCGGCGCGACGGTGACGACGGCCTCCGACGGCTTGTTCGCCTCGGCCGCCTTGCCGCCCTTGCCCTTGCCGTCGCTACCCGCGTCCGAACCGCCTCCACCACCGCACGCGGTGACCAGCAGCAGCGCCGCCCCCAGCAGAGCCGCCGATATCGGTCGTCGCCCGTTCAAGATTCTGTTCTCCCCTCGCACGGCCTCGGTCTCAAGGCCCGCACTCCCCGCGCGTCCGCGCGCGCACTGCGAAAGATAACCACACGACCTGCGGAAACGGATCCCCGTGTTATGTCACCGTTCCGTCCCAACCGGCCCCGCGGCACCCCTCCCCCGCTTTTTTCCCGGCGCGGCCCGCCTATGAACGCGCGGAACCCGCCTTCCACTTGGACCAGCCCAGGTTCCAGCCGCCCAGACCGTTGTCCGGCGCCACCTGTTTGTCGGCGCTGCCGCGCACCTCGACGACGTCCCCGACGAGTGTGCGGTCGAAGAACCAGCCGGCCGGGGTCAGCGCGCTGCCGCCCTTCACGTCCCGCAGTCCGACGCACCCGTGGCTGACGTTGCTCGACCCGAAGACGCCCTGGGACCAGTAGTTGCCGTGCAGGAAGGTGCCGGAGTCGGTGAGCCGGATCGCGTGCGGCACGTCGGGGATGTCGTACTCGCCGCCGAAGCCGACGGTGCGGCTGTTCATACGGGTGACCTCGAGCATCTCGGAGACCACCATCTTCCCGTTGTACGTCGTCGAGCGCGGTGCCCCCGCCGTGATGGGCAGGGTGTCGAGGAGCTCCCCGTCCCGGCGCACCTCCATCGTGTGGCGCTTCGCGTCGACGAGGCTGACCTGGCTGCGGCCGACGGTGAACGAGAACGTCTTGCGCTGCAGCCCGTAGACGCCGCGGGCGCCCTCCACGTCCCGCAGGTCGAGCGCGACGGTGACCTCGGTGCCGGGCTTCCAGTACTTCTCGGGGCGGAAGTCGAGCCGGGTCTTCCCGAACCAGTGCGGGGCGACCTCGACCGCCGGGCGGGCGGTCACGGACACGGCCTTCTCGACGGCCGCGCGGTTCTCGATCTCCCGGTTGAACTCCAGCTTCACGATCATGCCGGTGCCGACCGTGGCGCGGTTCTCGGGCGTCACGTAGCCGATGAACCGCTCGTCGGGGACGGCCGTCGTGAACGTGGTGTGCCGGGCCGAGCGGCGTCCCTCGTCGTCGACGGCGACCGCGTCGACCGTGTACTTGGCGGCGAGGGCGAGCCGGCCGTCGCCGGGGCCGGTCGGCCGCCAGGTCCGGCCGTCGTCCTCGAGCCGGCCCGGCACCGGCTCCTCCTGGGCGTCCCGCGTCCGCACCACCTTCACCGACTGCAGATGGCCTTCGGGAACCTCCACGCGGAGCGCTTCCCGCGTGCTCACCCCCCGCTTCGCGTCGTCCGGCGACACCCGGATCAGGTCCTCGGGCGAGCGCGGCTTGCCGAGCTCCTCGTCCACCGCGTCGCATCCGGCGAAGATCAGTACGGCGGCCAGGGCCGCCCCTACGCGCCGCGCGCGCCTCACAGCTGTTCTCACGCCAGCCCCAACGACGGGCACCCCGCCGGGGAAACGTGCGTGCGATCCCGGAGGCTCTGGGCAGAACAACTGGAGAGCCCCACGAGCCGCGGGAGGCCGACCGGTGTCGAGCGCAGCCGAGCAGGAGGCGGTGCCCGCCCCGGCACCGTACGGGAGAACGCGCGGGCGGACCCCGCCGGTGGAACCGATGTGGCCGGGCACGCCCGCGCCGCTCGGCGCCCGCCACCGGGTCGGCCCGGACGGCGTCGCCGGCACCAACTTCGCGCTGTGGGCGGGCGGCGCCGAGTCCGTCGAGCTGTGCCTGTTCGACGCCGAGGGCCGCGAACGGCGCTCCCCGCTGGCCGAGTCGACGCACGAGATCTGGCACGGCTTCGTGCCCGGCGTACTGCCGGGACAGCGCTACGGGTTCCGGGTGCACGGCCGCTGGGACCCGTGGACCGGCGCCCGCTGGAACCCGGCGAAGCTGCTCCTCGACCCGTACGCCCGGGCCGTGGACGGGGAGTTCACGCTGCCCGCCGCGGTCTACGGACACGTACGGGACTGGCCCGAGCAGCATGTCGCGGACACCGTGCGCGACGAACGGGACTCGGCGCCGTACGTGCCCAAGGGGGTCGTCGTGCACGACGACGGGCCCGACGACCTGTGGGCGGACGACCGCCGGCCGAAGACGCCCTGGGCCGACACCGTCATCTACGAACTGCACGTGCGCGGCTTCACGCGCCGGCACCCGGGCGTCCCCGAGGAGCTGCGGGGCACGTACGCGGGGCTCGCGCACCCGGCGGCGATCGAGCATCTGGTGCGGCTCGGGGTGACGGCCGTGGAGCTGCTGCCGGTGCACCAGTTCGCGCACGAGGACCATCTGCTGCGGCGCGGACTGCGCAACCACTGGGGCTACAACTCGATCGGCTACTTCGCCCCGCACGCCGGGTACGCGGCCACCGGCACCGGCGGGCAGCAGGTCGGCGAGTTCCGGCGGATGGTGCGGGCACTGCACGACGCGGGCATCGAGGTGATCCTCGACGTCGTCTACAACCACACGGCGGAGGCGGGCGAGCTCGGCCCGACCCTGTCCCTGAAGGGCATCGACAACCGCGGCTACTACCGCCTCCAGGACGACGCCCGCCGCTACGCCGACTACACGGGCTGCGGCAACACGCTGCACGTCGTCCAGCCGCACGTGCTCCGGCTGATCACCGACTCCCTGCGGTACTGGGTGACCGAGATGGGCGTCGACGGCTTCCGCTTCGACCTCGCGGCGGCGCTGGCCCGCTCGATGCACGACGTCGACATGCTGTCGCCCTTTCTCGCGGTCATCGCGCAGGACCCGGTGCTGCGCCGCGTGAAGCTGATCGCGGAGCCGTGGGACGTGGGCTCGGGCGGCTATCAGGTGGGTGCCTTCCCACCCCTGTGGACGGAGTGGAACGACCGCTACCGCAACGCCGTACGGGACTTCTGGCGGGGCGCGCTGCCCGACGTGCGGGATCTCGGGTACCGGCTCTCGGGGTCGAGCGACCTGTACGCGTGGGGCGGCCGACGCCCGTACGCCTCGGTCAACTTCGTCACCGCGCACGACGGTTTCACCCTGCGCGACCTCGTGTCGTACGAACGCAAGCACAACGAGGCGAACGGGGAGGGCAACCGGGACGGGACGGACGACAACCGGGCCTGGAACTGCGGGGTCGAGGGCGAGACCGACGATCCCGGCGTACGGGCCCTGCGGCGGCGGCAGTTGCGGAACCTGCTCACCACACTGCTGCTGTCCACGGGGGTGCCGATGCTGGTCGCCGGGGACGAGTTCGGGCGGACCCAGGGCGGCAACAACAACGCGTACTGCCAGGACAACGAGACCGGCTGGGTCGACTGGAGCCTGCTGGAGGAGCCGGAGTGGCGGGCGCTGTGCGAGCTCGCGGCGCGGCTGATCGCGCTGCGGCACGCGCATCCGGTGCTGCGGCGGCGGGCGTTCTTCTCGGGGCGGGCGCGGGCCCAGGACGGGTTGCGGGATCTGGCCTGGTTCACGGTGCGGGGCGAGGAGATGACGGAGCGGGACTGGTTCGCGCCCGCGTCCACGTTGGGCATGTACTTGTCGGGCGGCGATCTTCCCGGGCGGGATGCGCGGGGGCACGCCGTGCGGGACGAGAGTTTCCTGGTGCTGCTCCACGCGGGTGAGGGGGCGGTGTCCTGGGTGCTGCCGGGTGAGCCGTGGGGGCGGCGGTATGAGGTGCTGGTCGACACGGGGGTGGAGGCGGGGGTCGTCTCGCCCGGGGTTGTGTGTGCCGGTGGCGCCGAGCTGACGGTGGAGCCCCGCACGGTGTTGTTGCTCCGGGTCGTGGACTAACCCGTTCGTCCGCGACTCCGGTGGGGGCTGGTCGCGCAGTTCCCCGCGCCCCTGATGAGGCTGCGCCTCATCAGGGAGATGCCACCCGAAGGGTGTGCATCTCAGGGGCGCGGGGAACTGCGCGACCAGCCCCCACTCACCCGCAGACGAACAGATCAGGCTCGCGGCTCGCCCGCATACGTGCCGAAGGACCACTTGTTCCCCTCGGGATCGAGGATGGCGAACTCCCGGCTCCCGTACGGCTGGTCCTCGATCTCGCGGAGGATCTTGACCCCCGCGTCGACGAGCCGCCCGTACAGTTCGTCGACCCGCGCCGTGACGACATAGCAGCCGAACGAGCCCGGCCGCAGGCTCCAGTTGCCCGCCTCGTCGTCCACCGGTTTGGCGGAGCCGAGCATGATCCCGCCGCCCTCCGGCCAGTCGAGCTGCGCGTGGGCGACGCGGTCGCCGTCCTCGTACACGGCGGTGCGCAGGAATCCGACCGTGCCGACGAGGAAGTCGATCAGGGCGGGTGCGTCGTCGGCCTGGAGGGTGGGCCAGACGGTGGGCGGAGGGGTGTTCCGTGTCGTGTTCATGGGTCCGATTCTTCGCCGTTGAGGTGCCCCCCGGCTTGGATGTTCCGGCACTCCTCCGCGAGCCACGCGGTCGGGCTCAGGCCCGTGTAGCGGTGGAACGCGCGGACGAGGTGGGAGTGGTCGGCGTAGCCGTGCTCGGCGGCGACGCGGGCGAGGTCGGGCGGGGCGCCGCGGGCGACGGCGCGGACGACGGCGGCCTTGGCGTGCTGGAAGCGCATGAGGCGGGCGGCCTGCCCGGGGCTGAGGCCGGTCTCGGCGCGGAAGAGGGTGGTGAGCCGGCGCTCACTGAGGGCGACGTGCGCGGCGAGCCCGGGCAGGGTGCCGACGCCGCGCTGCCGGGCGAGCCAGGCCCAGGCCTCGGCGACCTCGGGGCGGACGCCGGCGAAGGGGTCGTCGTCGGGGCGCAGGTACGCGGCGAGGCAGGCGAAGCGGTCGGCCCAGGCGGGCAGCTCGTGGAGCCGGTCGCGGACCCGGGCGGCGGCGGGCCCGAACACGTCGGTGCCCTCGGTGACGATCGCCCCGGACAGCTCGGCGGCGGGGACGCCGAGCACGGCGCGGGCGGCGAGCGGGTGCAGGGCGAGCTGGATTCCGGCCTCGTGCGCGGGCTGGGCGATGTAGGCGGGGGCCTGGTGCAGACCGCCCACGACGATGTCGGTGCGCAGGGCGTCCGCACCGGTGGCCTGCTCGGGGGTGGCACCGCCGACGACGGGCCCGTCGAGCGAGAAGATCACGGTCAGGTACGGGGAGGGCAGCCCGCGGTGCAGCGCGGGCCGCTGCCCCTCGCTGCGGTAGCCGACCGCCGAGACGATCGGGCCGCCGGGCCGTGGCGTCGCGCGCACGAACTCCTGGGAGCCGCCGCTCATGGTTCCAGTATGGGGACGGACCCGCCGGGTCGGCTAACCGAGAATTTTTCGGTCGTACGCCACGGCGACCGCCGCCGCGCGGTCCTTGACGCCCAACTTGGCGTAGATGTGGGTGAGATGGGTCTTCACGGTGGCCTCGCTGATGAACAGCTCGCGGGCGATCTCCTTGTTGGAGGTGCCCTTGGAGACCAGGAGGAGGACCTCGCGTTCGCGGGTGGAGAGGGTGTCGTCGGCGGGGGCGGCCGGGGTGCGTACGGCGGTGACCAGGCGGGACGCGACCGCGGGCGACAGGACGGTGCGGCCCGCGGCGGCGGCGCGGACGGCGGTGAAGAGTTCCTCGCGCGGGGCGTCCTTGAGGAGGTAGCCGGTGGCGCCGGCCTCGATCGCGGGGAGGGTGTCGGAGTCGGTGTCGTAGGTGGTCAGGACGAGGACCCGGGCGCGGGCGCCGCGGCGGGTCAGTTCCCTGATCGCGTCGACTCCCCCGCCGCCGGGCATGCGCAGGTCCATGAGCACGACGTCGGGGTCGAGTTCGACGGCGCGGGCGACGCCCTCGACGCCGTCGGCGGCCTCGCCGAGGACGGTGAAGCCGGGGGCGGACTCGAACATGCCGCGCAGGCCGTTCCGTACGACAGGGTGGTCGTCGACGATGAGGAGGCTGATCGGGGCGGCGCCGCCGGGGGCTTCACTGGTCATGGGGCACCAAAGGTACGCGAGCGGAGATCGCCGTGCCGCCGCCCGGCTCGGACTCGACGGTCACGTCTCCGGCGAGGCGTTCGGCGCGGGCGCGCATGCCGTCGAGGCCGAATCCGCCGGTGCCGGTGCGGGCGGGCAGGGCGAGGGGGTCGAAGCCGCGGCCGTCGTCGCGGACGTCGAGGGTGACCTCGCCGGCCATGAAGGAGAGGGTGACGCCGAGCCGGCCGGCGTGCGCGTGCCGGGCCGCGTTGGAGAGGGCCTCCTCGGTGATGCGCAGGAGGGTGGCCTCGATCTCCTCGTGCAGTGGCTGGGCGGTGCCGGTGAGGGTGAACTCGGCGCGCACCCCGGTGCGGGCGCCCCAGTCGGCGACGGTCTTCTTGAGCGCCTCGGGGAGGGTGGCGTCGGCGAGGGCGGCGGGGGCGAGGTTGTGGACGGAGCGGCGGGCCTCGCCGAGGCTGTGCCGGGCCAGGTCGCTGGCGCGGTCGAGGTGTTCGCGGGCGACGGCGAGGGTCGGGGCGCCGGCGACGACCTGGAGCTGGGCGATGATGCCGGTCAGGCCCTGGGCGATGGTGTCGTGGATCTCGGCGGCGAGCCTGCGGCGCTCGTCGGCGACCCCCGCCTCCCGTGCCTGGAGCAGGAGTTGGGCGTGCAGGGCGGCGTTCTCGTCGAGGGCCTGCTGGAGCGCCGCGTTGGTCCGGGCGAGTTCGTGGATGGTGCGGACCTGGACGCGGGCGCGCTCCTGCTCCTTCTCCTGGAGGTGCCCGGTGATGACGACGAAGGCCATGTTGGCGACGATCAGCGCGCCGAAGACGGCCCAGCCGAGCGGTCCGCGGGGCGGCAGGCCGCCGCTCTGGGCGCCCGCCACGATGATCACCGAGGCGAGGATGCCGGGCTTCTGCTGACGGCGCGGCAGCAGCCGGTCGGCGTCGTAGTAGCCGACGGCCGCGAAGAAGGCGAAGAACGGGTTGATGAGCGCGACGACGAAGCCGATCGCCCAGCGCGCCCAGTAGAAGAGCGCGCTGACGGCGGACGGGCGTGGGACGGCCGGTTCCGCTCGCGTCCACCACAGCTGGAGCGCGAGCGCGGTGGCGATGAGGCTGCCGCAGATCCACCACTGGGTGCGGTCCATTCCGATGACGTCGGAGGTGGCGGCGATCAGTACGGTGCCGATGGCGAGCAGGACGTACGCGCCGTAGCGGTGCACGACGCGCCAGGGGTCCTCGGCGGTGGCGACGGCGTCGGCGAGTTCGGCGGCGGTGCGCTCGCGCGCGGGTCCGTTGATCACGCCGTCAGTCTGCCCCCAGGGGGCCTGCGACATCGTCACTCCCAGCGGAACCAGCGGGCGGCCGCGGCGGACAGGGCCACCGCCCAGGCGGCGACGACGAGCAGGTGGACGGTGCCGGGCCAGTCGCCGGCCGCGGCCTGATTGAGGGCCTGCGCGGCGGCGCCGAACGGGGTCAGCTCGACGATGTGCGCCAGCGCGTCCGGCATCGACTGCACCGGCAGCCAGACGCCCGCGGTGAACATGGACGGGAAGAACACGACGGTGCCGATGGCCGTCGAGATCTTCGTGGTACCGGCGCGGGCGCAGACGACGGCGCCGAGGGCGAGGGCGACGGCCACGGCGAGCACGAGGGCCAGCAGGTAGCCGAAGAGCTGGCGGGGCAGCGCCACGTCGAAGGCGAGGCGGCCGACGGCGAGGCAGAGCGCGGCGGAGACGAGGACGGCGGCGCCGTGGATGCCCATCTGGGCGCCGAGCAGCGCGGAGGGTCGTACGGGGGTCGTCGACATGCGGCGCAGGATGCCGCGCTCGCGGTAGCCGGTGAGGATCGGCGGCATCGACTGCAGGCCGCCCGCGATCATGCCGAGCAGCACGGTGACGGGGACGTAGGCGTCGACGAGCCGGATGCCGCCGAGGCCGTCGTCGGGCTCGCGGAAGGCCGGGATGGAGCCGAGGATCACGAGGAGGGCGACGGGGAAGAGAAGGATGCCGACGAGGCTGCCGGGCTCGCGCAGGAAGAGGCGGAACTCGGCGGTGAGGACGGCGCGGCGGGCGGTCTTCGCCGGGGCGGCGAGGGTGACGGTGCTCATGACTGGCCGGCTCCTGTCAGGTCGAGGAACGCGTCGTCCAACGTGGCGTCGGAGACCCGGAGTTGGTGGGCGGTGACGTGCTGCCGGGCGAGCAGGGTGAGGAGCGCGTCGACGGTCGTCTCGCCGCCGGTGAGGGTGATGCGGCCGTCCTTGCGGTCGACGGAGGCGAGGGCGGGCAGGGCCGCGAGGTCGCGCTCGTCGAGCGGGTCGGAGGGGGTGAAGGAGATGACGATGGCTCCGGCGGCCTGCCGGATCAGTCCGTCGGGGGTGTCGAGCGCGGCGACCCGGCCCTGGTCGATGACCGCGATCCGGTCGCAGAGGCGCTGGGCCTCCTCCATGAAGTGCGTGACGAGCAGGACGGTCACGCCGCTGTCGCGGACGTCCTCGATGAGCTGCCAGGTGTCGCGGCGCGAGCGCGGGTCGAGCCCGGTGGTGAGTTCGTCGAGGACGACGACGCGGGGGTTGCCGACGAGGGCGAGCGCGATGAACAGGCGCTGTTTCTGGCCGCCGCTGAGCTTGGCGAAGCGGGTGCCGAGCTTGTCGGTGAGCCGCAGCCGCTCGGCCAGCGGGCGCCAGTCCAGCGGGTCGGGGTAGAAGGAGGCGTACAGCTCCAGGGCCTCGCGCACGGTGAGCTTCGGCTGGATCTCGCTCTCCTGGAGCTGGGCGCCGAGGATGCGGGTGACCTGCTCGTGGTCGCGTACGGGGTCGAGGCCGGCGACCCGGACGGTGCCCGCGTCGGGGGTGCGCAGGCCTTCCACGCACTCGACGGTGGTGGTCTTGCCGGCGCCGTTCGGTCCGAGGACGCCGAAGATCTCCCCCTCCTGGACGCCGAACGAGACACCGTCGACGACGGCCCGGCCGGCGTACGTCTTGCGCAGCCCCGCGACCTCGATGAGTGGTGCACTGGTGTTCGTCATGGCTTCAGCGTCCCGCTCGGGGGCCGGGCCCGGTATCGGCCATCGCGCTCGGGCTCGCATCAGCCGATCGGTTGATACGGGTACGACTCCGGGGGCGCGGACCGGTCCGGGGAGCCCGGAAACCCGGTGGGAGATGTCAGTGGCGATCCGTAGTCTCACTCCTGATGGCCACTTCACTTGCACCCACCACGGACCCTGAACCGACGACCGACGCGGAACGGCGGTCGGCCGTGCGGGCGTTGCTGCGCCTGTGGCCGTACGTGCGGCCCGTGCGGGCGCGCTGGGCGGGGGCCGCTGCGGTGGCCGTCGTCGCGTCCTGTCTGGGGCTCGTGTTCCCGCTGGTGCTGAAGTGGATCGTGGACGGCCCGGTGGCCGACCGGGATCCGGGCGGGGTGTGGCTCGGCGCGGGGGTGCTGCTCGCGCTGGGTCTCGCGGAGGCGCTGCTGTTCGGGCTGCGGCGCTGGCTGGTGGCGCGACCGCTGGCCGGGGTCGAGGCGGCGATGCGGGCGGATCTGTACCGGCATCTGCAGCGGCTGCCGGTGGCGTTCCACGACCGGTGGGCCTCGGGGCAGCTGCTGTCGCGCGCGACGACGGACCTGATGGTCGTGCGGATGTTCCTGGCCTTTCCGCTGACGTTCCTGATCGTCAACGGGGTGACGATCGTGGCCGGTCTCGCCCTGCTCGTCGTGCAGGACTGGGGGCTCGGTCTGGTGCTGCTCGCGCCGGCGGTCCCGCTGATCGTGGTCTGCTACCGGTTCGAGCACGGGTACGCGGACGCGTCGCGGCGGGCCCAGGACCAGGTCGGCGATCTGACCACGGTCGTCGAGGAGTCGGTGCTCGGCATCCGGATCATCAAGGGGTTCGGGCGGCACCGCAGCCAGGCCCGCGCCTTCCGTGACCTGTCGCGGACGCTGCGCGGCACGGAGCTGCTGAAGGCGCGGCTGCTCGCCGGGATCCTGGCGGTCATCACGCTGCTGCCCGAGGCGGCGCTCGGCGCGGCGCTCGTCCTCGGGACGGTGCAGGTCGCGGACGGCGGTCTGTCGGCGGGCACGCTGGTCGCGTTCCTGTCCACGGCGCTCGCGCTGCGCTGGCCGATCGAGTCGATCGGCTTCCTGCTGGCGATGAGCCAGGAGGCGGCGACGGCGACGCGGCGCTTCTTCGAGGTCATGGACGAACCGGAAGAGACCGAGCCGGACACGGTGGCCCCCGTGGCGGTTCCGGGCGGGGACGGGCTGCGCTTCGACGGCGTCGAGTTCCGCTATCCGGACGCCGAGGCGGGCTCCGTGCCGACGCTGCGCCGCGTCGATCTGCACATCCGCTCCGGCGAGACGATGGCGCTGGTCGGGGCGACCGGCAGCGGCAAGACGACGCTCACCGCGCTGGTGCCGCGCCTGTACGACGTGACGGGGGGCCGGATCACGCTCGACGGGCGGGACATCGCGGCGATGTCGCGCGCGGAGCTGCGCACGCTGGTCTCGATGGCGTTCGAGGAACCCACGCTGTTCTCGGCGTCGGTCGCGGAGAACGTGCGGATGGGGGCGCCCGGCGCGGGGGACGCGGAGCTGGAGCGGGCGCTCGGCGTCGCGCAGGCGGACTTCGTGGCGCGGCTGCCGCAGGGTGCGGCGACCGAGGTCGGCGAGCAGGGACTGAGCCTGTCGGGCGGGCAGCGCCAGCGGCTGGCCCTGGCCCGTTCGGTGGTGGGCGCCCCGCACTTCCTGATCCTGGACGACCCGCTGTCGGCGCTGGACGTCCACACGGAGGCGGCGGTGGAGGCGGCGCTGCGCCGTGTCCTGGCCGACAGCACGGCCCTGGTGGTGGCGCACCGCCCGTCGACGGTCCTCCTCGCGGACCGCGTGGCCCTCCTGTCCGAGGGCTGCGTCACGGCGGTGGGCACCCATCACGAACTCCTGCGCACGAACGCGGAGTACCGGCATCTGATGTCGGGGGACGACACGGACCCGGGAAGGGCGGCGCAGGCATGACGACGACCACAGGGAAGCCGGTCGAGGCCACGGGCCCGGACGACGAGCCGCGCCCGCAGGCGCCGCGGGACGCCGGTCCGCCGGCCCCCGGCGACCCGTTCGACCCGTTCGACCAGGACGATCTCCCCACGCGCAAGGGCGCGACGGGCGCCCTGTTGCGGTCCTTGCTGCGGCCTCACCGGCGCGGGGTCTGGTGGACGGTGCTCGCCCTGCTGCTCCAGCAGGGCGCGGTGCAGTCGGGGCCGCTGCTCGTGGCGTACGCCATCGACCGTGCCGTGCCGGCGTTCCGGGACCATTCCTACGGGCCGCTGATCGCGGTCGGGGTCGGTTTCCTGCTCACGGCGTGCTGCTCGGCCGCGTTCCAGTACGCGTACATCCAGCTGTCGGCCCGGGTCAGTCAGGACGTGCTGCTCGATCTGCGCGGCCGGATCTTCCGGCACGCGCAGGCGCTGAGCGTCGACTTCCACGACCGGTACACCTCGGGCCGGGTCATCTCGCGGGCCACGACGGACGTCGAGTCGCTGCGCGAACTGCTCAGCGAGGGCCTCCAGGAGCTGGTCAACGTCATTCTGGCGTCGCTGTACATCACGGTGATGCTGCTCTGGCTGGACCTGGGCATCGGCGCGGTGGCGACGGCCTCGTTCGTGCCGCTGTACGTGCTGATCCGGCTGTACCGGCGGCGGGCGGCGCTCGCGTACGGGGAGCGGTCCTCGGCGATCGCGGCGGTCATCGTGAAGTTCGTCGAGACGACGAACGGGATCCGGCCGGTGCGGGCGTTCCGCCGCGAGGACGCGAACGACACGGACTTCGGGCGGCTCAACCACCGGCACGAGCGGGCGAACGGCACGGCGATGCTGGAGATGGCCCGCTACGTCGTCGGCTCGCGGATCATCGCGAACACGGCGGTGGCCGGCATGGTCCTGTGGGGCGCGTACCGGGTGGCGGGCGGCACGCTGGAACTGGGTGTGCTGGCGGCGGCGGTGCTGTTCGTGCGGCGGCTGTACGACCCGATCGACCGGCTCGCGATGTTCCTCAACTCGTACGAGTCGGCGGCGGCGTCGCTGAAGAAGATCGCGGGGCTGCTGGAACAGGTGCCGTCGGTGCCGGAGCCGGGCGTGCCGCGCGAGCTGCCGGAGCGGAGCGGTGAACTGCCGGGCCGGGACGTCGAGTTCCGGGACGTGTCGTTCGGGTACCGCACCGGGGGCGAGGTGCTGCCACGCTTCGACCTGCGGCTGCCGGCCGGGCAGACGGTCGCGGTCGTCGGTTCGACCGGCGCGGGCAAGTCGACGCTCGCGAAGCTCCTGGCCCGCTTCTACGACCCCTCGCACGGGCAGGTGCTGCTCGACGGGGTCGATCTGCGGGAGCTGTCCACGGCCGCGCTGCGGCGCGGGGTGGTGATGGTGACCCAGGAGGCGTTCCTGTTCTCCGGGACGGTCGCGGAGAACATCGCGATCGGGCGGCCCGAGGCGAGCCGGGAGGAGATCGAGCGGGCGGCGAAGGCGATCGGCGCGCACGACTTCATCATGGCGCTGCCGGACGGGTACGACACGGACGTCCGCAAGCGCGGTGGGCGCATCTCGGCCGGTCAGCGGCAGTTGGTGGCGTTCGCGCGGGCGCTGCTCGCGGATCCGGCGGTGCTCATCCTGGACGAGGCGACGAGCTCGCTCGACATTCCCGGGGAGCGGGCGGTGCAGCGGGCCATGCAGACGGTGCTGCGCGGGCGCACCGCGGTGGTGATCGCGCACCGGCTCTCGACGGTGGAGATCGCGGACCGGGTTCTGGTGATGGCTCAGGGCCGCGTGGTGGAGGACGGCCCGCCGTCCGAACTCATCGCCGGAACGGGTGTCTTCGCCGACCTCCACCAGGCCTGGCGCGACAGCATCCACTGATCCCTGGGGCACGGGGTGGCTCCGCAGGGGCTTGGGATCGTCGCCGACTGCTGCGCCGTCGTGGCTGGTCGCGCAGTTCCCCGCGCCCCTGACGGGGCGCACCTGCGCGGCGCCGGATCAGCGACTCCGTCGCGGGGTGCGAGCGGGTAGCCCCTGGGGCACGCGGAGCGTGCCTTCAGGGGCGCGGGGAACTGCGCGAGCAACCACGACGGCGCGGCACCCGGCGACGCGACACCGAGACACCGCGGCGCAGAGCCGTGCCCGCACCTGCCACCCTCCCCCACCGATCAATTCAAGCCACCCCAGCGACTTCAAGCCCCCGCTACTCCTGAGTCACCGGAGTCCGGGCTCCGGTGCGGAGGGAGCGGTTCCATGGGGGGACCCGGTCGCCCGGGCGCGACGTTTCCCGAGGTAACAGAGGCCCAGGGCGCCCCGCACCACCCCAACTCCCGCTCCGTATATCGAACATGACCACCCGCGCACCGAACCAATTCCGGCCAACCTCTTGATGCGCTCCTGACAGACAGGGCTCTCTGCTGCCACTCTTCCCTCGGCCACCGCACAGCTGCCCCACAGCTCACCGCGACCGGCCACAGCACCTCCCTGCGCACCATCCGCACCGCTGCACGTGCACCGTCGCACAGCCGCGCCGCTGCACACCCGCACCGCTGCACCCGTGCGCAGCCGCACAGACGCACTGCGTTCTGCCCGGACGGCCACCGCCGTCCGTTCCCCACTGGCCGCGTACCCAGGCGGCCACGCAGAAGGAGTCCCGCGTTGAGAAGCACCTCCACCTCCCACAGATCCGCCTCCGTCCGTCGCCGCGCCACCGCCGCCGCGGCCGTGGGCGCCGTATCGGCCCTGCTGGCCGTGGCGTTCCAGTCGGGCCCGGCCACCGCCGCCGACGCCCGTGACGGCGGCCCCGCCGCCGCGAAGGTCACCGCGAACATGGAGCGCGGCGCCGACAAGGGCGCGCTCCCCGCGAAGCTGACCCCCTCGCAGCGCGCCGAGCTGCTGCGCAAGGCGAACGCCGGCAAGGCCGACACCGCCAAGGCCCTGCGCCTCGGTTCCCAGGAGAAGCTCGTCGTCCGCGACGTGATCCAGGACCGCGACGGCACGACGCACACCCGCTACGAGCGGACCTACGCCGGTCTGCCCGTCCTGGGCGGCGACATGGTCGTCGACACCGCGAAGTCCGGTGCGCAGGAGGGCGTGACCAAGGCGTCCAAGGCCCAGCTCAAGGGCGTGGACACCGCGGCGGACGTGAAGCCCGCGACGGCCGAGGCGCAGGCGCTGAAGCTGGCGAAGGCCGACGGTTCGAAGCGGACCGAGGCCGACCGGGCGCCGCGCAAGGTCGTGTGGCTGGGCGAGGGTTCGAAGGGGCAGCCCACGCTCGCGTACGAGACGGTGGTCGGGGGCCTCCAGGAGGACGGCACGCCGAACGAGCTGCACGTCATCACCGACGCGGCGACCGGCAAGAAGCTGTTCGAGTGGCAGGGCATCGAGAACGGCACGGGCAACACGCAGTACAGCGGCCAGGTCACCCTGGGCTCCACGCTGTCGGGTTCGACGTACAACCTGACGGACGGCGCCCGCGGCGGCCACAAGACGTACAACCTGAACCACGGCACGTCGGGCACCGGCACGCTCTTCTCGGGCTCGGACGACGTGTGGGGCAACGGCTCGGCCTCCAACGTGGAGACGGCCGGCGCCGACGCCGCGTACGGCGCCGCGGAGACGTGGGACTACTACAAGAACGTGCAGGGCCGCTCCGGCATCCGTGGGGACGGGGTCGGCGCGTACAGCCGGGTGCACTACGGCAACAACTACGTCAACGCGTTCTGGGACGACAGCTGCTTCTGCATGACGTACGGCGACGGCACGAACAACGCGGCGCCGCTGACCTCGCTCGACGTGGCGGCGCACGAGATGACCCACGGTGTCACCTCGGCCACCGCGGGACTGGTCTACAGCGGTGAGTCCGGCGGCCTGAACGAGGCGACCTCGGACATCATGTCCGCGGCCGTCGAGTTCTACTCCAACACCTCGGCCGACCCGGGCGACTACCTCGTCGGCGAGAAGATCGACATCAACGGCGACGGCACCCCGCTGCGTTACATGGACAAGCCGAGCAAGGACGGCGCGTCCAAGGACTCGTGGTACTCGGGCGTCGGCAACGTCGACGTGCACTACTCGTCGGGTGTCGCGAACCACTTCTTCTACCTGCTCAGCGAGGGCAGCGGCGCCAAGACCGTCAACGGGGTCAACTACGACTCGCCGACCTCCGACGGTCTCCCGGTCACCGGTATAGGCCGCGACAAGGCCGCGCTGATCTGGTTCAAGGCGCTCACCACGAAGTTCACGTCGAGCACCAACTACGCGGCGGCCCGCACCGGCACGCTCGCGGCGGCCGGCGACCTCTACGGCACGACCTCCGCCGAGTACAAGGCGGTCCAGGACGCGTGGGCCGGCGTCAACGTCGGCACCCGCTCCGGCGGTGGTGACCCGGGCACCGGCAAGGTGTTCACCAACGACACGGACGTCGCCATCCCGGACTCCCCCGGTGCGGCGGTCACCTCGTCCGTGACCGTCTCCGGCGTCACCGGCAACGCGCCGTCCACCCTCCAGGTCGGCGTGGACATCATCCACACCTACAGCGGTGACCTGGTCGTCGACCTCATCGCGCCCGACGGCTCGGTCTACAACCTGAGCAACCGGGCCGGCGGCAGCGCCGACAACATCCAGAAGACGTTCACCGTGAACGCCTCCTCCGAGGTCGCCAACGGCACCTGGAAGCTCCGCGTCCAGGACAAGGCCGCCTACGACACCGGGTACATCAACAGCTTCAAGCTGACGTTCCCGTAAGTCGCACGCAGGGCTCGCGCGGGGCCCGTACAGGTCCCGCGCGGGTCCCGCACGGCAGTCCCCTTCTACTGGGCGCGCCGCACCGGAGGTTCAACTCCCCGGTGCGGCGCGCCTGTTCAGTTGGCAAAGCAGCCACGGAGCGTTCGCAATCCGTGCGTCAGTTTTCGCTCAACGAACGAATTCCGGCCAACCTGCGGTTGCGTACATGACATCTCCGGGTCCCGGCTGACACAGTTTTCCCGCACGTACCGCACGGCAAAGCTCACCCCCCACATCCTCACCCCCCACCTTCAGAGGAGCTTTCTTCGTGACCCCCCACATATCCCGGCGCACCACTCTGTCCATCGCCACGGCCGTCGCCGCCGGCGCGCTCCTGACGGGCGCGCTCACCACCACCGGCGCCTCGGCCCAGCCCTCCGCCCCCTCGGCCACCCCACTGGCCCTGAGCGCGACGGCTCACGCGGACCTGATGCACGACGCGAGCGCCCAGGCGGCCGACACCGCCAAGGAGTTGAAGCTCGGCTCCAAGGAGAAGCTGGTCGCCCGTGACGTGGTCAAGGACCGCGACGGCGCCACGCACACCCGCTACGAGCGCACCTACGACGGCCTGCCCGTCCTCGGCGGCGACCTGGTCGTCCACCGGACCAAGTCCGGTGCGCGCGAGGGCGTCACCCGCGCCACCACGAAGTCGATCGCCGTGGCGACCTCGGGCGCCTCGCTGAAGGCCGCCCCGTCCGGCGCCCGCAAGGTCGTCTGGGCCGCCTCCGGCACCCCGCGCCTGGCCTACGAGAAGGTCGTCAAGTCCACCGAGAAGGACGGCACGCCGAGCCGCCTGCACGTCATCACCGACGCGGCCACCGGCAAGAAGATCTTCTCCTACGACGACATCAAGACCGGTGCCGGCGAGTCGCAGTACAGCGGCAGCGTCGACATCGGCACCACGGAGTCCGGCGGCTCGTACGCCCTCACGGACGACACGCGCGGCGGCCACTCCACGTACGACCTGAAGCACGGCGAGTCCGGCCAGGGCACGCTGTTCACCGACGACGACGACAAGTGGGGCGACGGCACGTCCAACGACGCCGCCACCGCCGGTGTCGACGCCGCCTACGGCGCCCAGGTCACCTGGGACTACTACAAGAACGTGCACGGCCGCAGCGGCATCAACGGCGACGGCAAGGGCGCGTACTCCCGGGTCCACTACGGCAACGCGTACGTCAACGCGTTCTGGGACGACAGCTGCTTCTGCATGACCTACGGCGACGGCGAGGGCGACGCCAAGCCGCTCACGTCGATCGACGTGGCCGCGCACGAGATGAGCCACGGTGTCACCGCGGCCACCGGCAACATGGAGTACTCGGGCGAGTCCGGCGGCCTGAACGAGGCGACCTCCGACATCTTCGGCACGTCCGTGGAGTTCTACGCGAACAACGCCAAGGACGTCGGTGACTACCTCATCGGCGAGATGATCGACATCAACGGCGACGGCTCGCCGCTGCGCTACATGGACAAGCCGAGCAAGGACGGCTCCTCGCTCGACGCCTGGTCGGCCGACGCCGGGAACGTGGACGTCCACTACTCCTCCGGCATCGCCAACCACTTCTTCTACCTGCTCAGCGAGGGCAGCGGGAAGAAGACGATCAACGGCGTCGACTACGACTCGCCGACCTCGGACGGCTCCACCGTCACGGGCATCGGCCGGGACAAGGCCGAGAAGATCTGGTTCAAGGCCCTGACGACGTACTTCACGTCGACGACGAACTACGCGGACGCCCGCAAGGGCACGGTCAGCGCCGCCACCGACCTGTACGGGGCCGACTCGGCCGAGGTCAAGGCCGTCGAGGCCGCCTGGTCCGGCGTGAACGTCAAGTAAGGCAGTACCAGCGGGAGTTCCTCCGGCAGTGCGCGGGCGCCCGGGTCGTCGTCACGACGGCCCGGGCGCCCGTGCGTGGCCGGCGCGGAGCACGGGCGGAACCGGGTGCGCGGCCCTCGCGTGGAAGACTGTCGGAACACGGGTGGGGATCAAGGGACTTGGGGGCTGCGTTCGCATGCCGGGACCGTTGCAGGAACGATCGCCGCGCACGGTCGGGCCGTACGTGACGCTGGCGCGTCTGGGCGCGGGCGGGATGGGCGAGGTGTTCCTGGCCCGGCCGGCCCGGATCGCCGCCGGGTACGGGCCGGACGACCTGGCCGCCGTGAAGGTGATCCGGAACGAGGCGGCCCGCGAGGAGGCCTATCTGCGGCGCTTCGCCCGGGAGGCGACGGCCGCCGCGGCCGTGGACAGCCCGTACGCGGCACGCCTGGTCGGCAGTGACGCCACGGCCGAACTCCCCTGGCTGGCCACCGAGTTCGTGGCAGGTCCGACACTCACCCAGGCGGTGGGCCGGCACGGGCCGCTGCCGCTCGGGGCGGTGGCGAGGCTCGGCGAGGGTATGGCCCGCGCGCTGGCCGCCGTGCACGCGGCGGGCGTCACCCATCGCGACCTGAAGCCGTCGAACGTGCTGCTCGGCGCCGACGGGCCCAAGGTCATCGACTTCGGCGTGGCCCGCACGGCAGCCGCGACGACGCTCACCTCGACGGGCCGCGTGGTCGGTACCCCCGGCTACATGTCGCCCGAGCACATCGCGGGCGGCCGGCACGTGGTGCCCGCGTCGGACGTGTTCTGTCTGGCGTCCGTGCTCGTGTACGCGGCGACGGGCGAGGACCCGTTCGGCGACGGGCCGGTCGCGGCGGTGCTGTTCCGGGTGGCCGAGGCGGAGGCCCGCCTCGACGCGGTCCCCGAGCCGGTCCGCCCGCTGCTCGCGGCGTGCCTGACGAAGGACCCGGCGGACCGGCCGGACGCGGCGGAGCTGGCGGACCGGTTCGCCGCGCTGCGTCCGGCGGACGGTACGGACGGCTGGCCCGAGCCGGTGCTCCGGGAGATCGCAGACGCGGAGCGCGACGTACGCCAGTTGTGCGCGACGGGTGCACCACTGCTGCCGGTGCCCGCCCCGCCTTCCCCGAGCCCCGAAAGCCCTGAGAGCCCCGGCAGCCCCGGCGGCGGCACACTCGCCCCGCACCAGTACCCGACCCTCGGCCCCACCGCCCCCGCGGCGAGCCCTCCGCCCCGGCGGCGCACCCGGCTGCGCGCCCTCGCGATCGTCGCGGCGGTCGCGATGGTGGGCGCCGGCCTCGGCGCGTACCTGGCGCTGCGCGGCGGCGGTTCCGACGACGGCGGGGGCGGCGGCGGTGCGGCGGCGCCCGGGCCGACGACCACGCTGTCCCCGGCGCAGCTCACCGCCCTGGCCGGGGTCGACCCGGCCGGGCTCAACGACGCGAGCGGGTACGTCCCCCAGTTCCCGGCCCAGCGACCCGCCGGCTGGAAGGCCTGGCAGGGCCGCCTCGACCACGCCCCGCTGGACTGCTCCGCCGACACCCGGGCCGTGGTGTGCCTGCGGACCGACGGCACGTACGAGGCGCTGTCGCCGTCCGACGGGCACCGGCTGTGGACGCACGCCGGGGACACCGGCCCGGGCGATGTCGACGAGGCGTTCGTCGGGCCGGGCGGCACCGTGTTCATGCCCGGTGACGCGGTCGCGCCGCAGAGCCGGGGCGGGCGCACCGCCACCGCCGCGTACGGCGAGCTCCGGCTGCTGGACTCGCGCTCCGGCAAGACGCTGTGGAAGGCCGAACCCCCGGCGGGACGCGGCGTGTTCAGCATGCCGCCGCTGATCACCGACGATCTGGTCGTCGCGACGGTCGGCGGCGTCTCGCTGGGCAACGAGACGGCGGGCGCGTCCCTGCGCGCGTACGACCTCCGCGACGGCTCGGTGCGCTGGGACTCCCAGCTGTCCCCGAAGGTGCCGGACCAGGCGGCCGAGTACGCGTACGGGCCCGAGGCGCTCGTCGACGGCGTGCTGTACGTGTCCGTGCCCGGGGGCCTGTCCGCGTTCGACCCGCGCGACGGCGGGGTCATGGGTCAGCGTTACGTGCCCGGCGAATCGGGCGGCGCGGGCGGTTGCCGCCAGATCTTCTCGGGCGGCGGCACCATCCAGTGCCTGCGGATCACGTCCGTCGGATCGAAGCAGGCGGCCTTCCGCGTCGACCGGTACACGCCGCGCACCCTGAAGCCGGTGAGCCACTACACGGTGCCGCTCGTGGACGGCCAGTTCGACCAGTTCTCCGCCGTGTCGGCGGACGGTCCCCGGTTCTCCCTGGCCTTCGACAGCCCCGGCAAGCGGCTGACCGTCACCGACACGCGCTCCGGCAAGCGCACGGCCACCGTGTCGCTGCCCGCCCTCGGCCCCGGGGTCTCGGCCCCGCTCCTGACCGACGGCCGGGCCGTCTTCGCGGACAACCACGCCCTGTACCTGCTGCCGCTGGACGCGTCGGGCCGGGCCGGCAAGCTGCGGAAGATCCCGCTGCCGGGGGCGCCGGGCGACCGCGACGAGCCGCAGCCGAACCAGAACGGGATGGTCTTCAGCGAGGAACTGCGCGTCCCGCAGGTGCTGCTGCTCGGCGGCGTCGCCCACGTCGTCTTCGACCAGGGCGCGGTCACCTCGATCGCCCTCCCCAACGGCTGAGGCGGCCCGGTGCTGACTCCTCTGACGGGCGCGGTGCGGCGCGTCGGCCCCTACCGGCTGATCGGCCGGATCGGCGCGGGCGGCATGGGCGAGGTGTTCCTGGCCCGGCGCGAGACGGTCGGCGGCGTCGTCGAGGGACCGTTCGTCGCGGTGAAGACGGTGCGGACCGACTTCGAGCCGGACGGCGAGTTCCGCACCCGCTTCCGCCGCGAGATCGACGCGGCCCGCGCGGTGACCGGCCCGGGCACGGCCGCCCCGCTCGACGGGGACGCCGACGCCGAACTGCCGTGGCTGGCCACGGAGTACGTGCCCGGGCCCGCCCTCTCCGACGCGGTGACCCGGTGCGGCCCGCTCCCGCTGCCGGCCGTCCGCGCGCTCGGCGCCGGGCTCGCCCGCGCCCTCGACGCGGTGCACGCGGCCCGCGTCCTGCACCGCGACCTCAAGCCCGGCAACGTGCTGCTCGCGGCGGACGGCCCGCGGCTGATCGACTTCGGTATCGCCCAGGCCTTCGACGCGACGGCGCTGACCGCGACGGGGCTCGTCGTCGGCACACCCGGCTATCTGTCCCCCGAGCAGCTGACCGGCGCACACCCGGTGACGGCCGCGTCCGACGTGTTCTGTCTGGGGGCCGTGCTGTGCTTCGCCGCGAGCGGGCAGGGCCCGTTCGACGACGACGAACCGGCGTCCGTGCTCCACCGCATCGCCGCGGGCCGCGCCGACCTCTCGGAGGTCCCGCCGCTGCTGCGCGATCTGATCACCCGGTGCCTGCGGCCCGACCCCGCCGAGCGCCCGGCCGCGGCCGCGCTCGCCGCCGAACTCGCCGCGGCGGCGCCCGGTCCGGCGCCCTGGCCCGCGGACCTGCTGTCGCTGATCGCCGAGCAGCGGGAGGCCGTGGCCCGCTGCGAGCAGGTCTCCGGCGCGGTCGCCCTGGAGAACGCCGCGACGGCCGCCGACGCCCCGCGCGCCGCGCTCGTCGTCCCGCCCTCCCCCACGGCGGCCGTGGCCCGCCCCGCCGGCCCGTCCGTGCCCGTACCCGTACCGGCCGCGCGCCGTCGCCGCTGGCCGTGGGCGGTGGCAGCCGCCGCCCTGGTCACCGCGCTCGCCGTCACCGTGCCGGTGCTCCTGCCCGACGGGACCCCGGAGCCCCCTGCGGCGGGCGCCGCGCCGACAGCCTCCGAAGGGGGCACCGGGCCGCTCGCCCTGCCGGACGCGGATCCGGGTCACAGCGGCGAGTTCACCTCCGCGGCGCTCGACACGAAGCAGCGCCCCGACGGCTGGCGGCCCTGGGCGCGCCGTCTCAGCGGCACCGGGCGGACGGGTGGCTGCACGGCGGGCGCCGGGCTGCTGGTGTGCGGCGACGGGACGGGGGCGGCCCGCGCTCTCGATCTCGCGACCGGCGTGGAGAAGTGGCGCAGCAAGGGCTTCAGCGCGGACCGGCTGGTCGACGACGTGTACCCGGAGACCCCCACCGGCAACGCGGCGATCGCCCCGGCCACCGACGGCACCCTGTTCTTCGTCCCGGCCCGCTCGGGCATCATCGGCGTGGAGGCGGCCACGGGCCGGGTCCGCTGGCACTACGCGCGGGAGGGCTTCACGGGTCTGATCGGCGTCACCTACGCCGACGGCAAGGTGTACGCCACCCGTTACAACAACCAGCCGGAGGACTCCCCCGACGCGGCGGTCGAACTGTCGGCGCTCGACGCGGACACGGGCACGGGCGACTGGGGAGTGAACCTTCCCGAGCCCGCCGGGCCGCTGGTCGTGCACGACGGATGGCTCTACGGAGCCCTCACGAGGGGCGGGGTCCGGGGCGCACGGCCCAACACCGCGCCCGACCCCCTCATCCGCGACGACCTCGACTGCTCGGGCCTGCTCTCCCACGCGGACTCGCTGCTGTGCTGGTCGACGGAGCATCCCGGGATCGCGGTCCTCGACCCGAAGACGCTGCGCACCCGGCGCACCCTCGCCCCGTCCGTCACCCCGGCCGCCACCCCCGTGATCGGCGACCGCGGCGTCCTGGTCCTGCGCGACACCGCCGGCCGGCTGCGCGGCGTGGACTGGCGTACGGGGAAGCCCCGTTGGGACACGGCCGCGCCGGCCGGAGCCGGGACGCTGCTGCTGACCGGGCGGCGGGTGTTCGCCGTGGGCCGGCGCGAGATCCGCGGCCTGGACGTCGCGGACGGGACGGGCGCCCGCTCGCTGCGGCTGCCCGCCCCGTCGGGCCTGCGCCTGGACACGGGCACGCTCGCCGAGCCGCTGTGTCTCGGCGGAGTGCTGTATCTGTCGACGCGGTCCGGGCTCGTCGGCTCGGTCGCCGCGCCGGACTGATCCGGCGCGGCTTGAGGCGCCTGCGGTTACGCGACGGCGCTGCCCGTCCCGCGGGCTCCGCCGATGTAGTCGGAGAGCGCCTGGTCGTCGTACACGGAGATGTCGACGGGGGCGCCTTCGGGGATGTCGAAGTCCTTCACGACCTTGTCGAGGACGGCGTCGGTGCCCGGGGCGGCGTACGTGCCGAGGTTGTGGGTGGTGCCGCCCACGGAGTACGAGATCTTCACGTAGAAGGTGTCGCCGTCGTTCTTCGTGTCGTACACCCAGAGCTTCTCGTCGTTCGGGTGGAACTCCACCTTGCCGACGAACGAACCGCCCTGGTTCAGCTCGATCTTCACCGCGTAGCCGCCGGGATCGTTGGCGAAATAGGTCCCGTCGAACGGGTCGGCCAGGGTGCCGCCGCTGCACGGGCAGGTGCCGGTGTCGCGGTAGTAGACGCTCGGCGTCGGGTTCGGGCTGTAGGCCTGGGCGGGTGCGGCCGTCGTGGCGATCAGGGCGCCGAGTGCCAGCGCCGTCCCCGTGAACAGTCCCGCGAGTCGTCGCACGGTCCTCATCGTGTTCTCCCCCGTTCCGGAAACACACCGCGCGGCGGTCACCGGCGGCCCGTACACGATGGCAGACGACATCGGCACGGACCACCCCACAACACGCGGAGCGCCCTACTCCGTCCGGAACCGGACGAAGACACCGCGGATCAGCGGCCCGTCCTCGTCACCGGCCCGCCAGCGTGCGCTCACCTCACCGGTGACTCCCGGCGCGAGGGCCTCGTCCGTCCCGAGTTCCGCCAGGACGCGGACGGCCTCGGGCCGCCCGGCCTCCGCTCCCGGCGCGAGCCGGACACGCACCGTCGGGTCGAGCGCCCCGTCCACGCTCTGCGCGTGCGCCGGGACCTCCCCGCGCAGCAGCCGCCCCAGCTCGGTGAGGAGCACCGGGTCCGCCATGCCGTCGTAGATCCAACGCTCGCCGAGCACGCCGTGCTCCGTCGTCCCGATGAGGGCGTCGGCGGGCGCGTCCGGGAGCGGGGCGCCGCGGTAGGCCATCGGGACGTGGTACGTGACCGGTTCGGGCCCGGAGGTGTCGGTGACGGCCATGAACTCCATGCCGACCTCGCCGGCCGGGTCGTCGAGCCGGAAGCCGCCGGTCCTGCTCAGTTCGGGGGTGCCGGTGCCCCGGTACCAGGGCCGGTGCGGCAGCCAGTCCGTGAGGAGTTCGAGCTTGGTGGGCTTGAGGGTCGTGTGGTGGATGATCGCCATGCTCGTCATCCTGCGCGAGGGCCGGGCGCTCCCGCCACCGCGATTCCGCCGCCGGACCACGGCTCCGGCCGGTTCCCGCCAGAGCCTCCAGAGGCGTCCGCATCCGTCACACACTCTCCACGGGCGCCGCCGATCCGCCCCGGCCCACGCCCTTGTGACCCTCGACGCCCCAGGGGACGCTGCCAACCGGCGTGCCGTCACGCCGAGTTGAGGAGGACACCCCATCCATGGCAGAGACCTTGCCGGTGACACGCACCGCCGGCCGCAGGTGGGCGCACGCGCTCACCGCCCTCGCCGCGGCAGCGGTGGTTTCGGCCGTCACGCTGCCCGCGCAGGCCGCCCCCGCGCAGGGGCGGATACTCGGCGCCGGTGCGCCCGGCGCCGTGACGGGCAGCTACATCGTGACGCTGAAGGGGGGAACGAGGGCGCCGTCCGCGGCCGGGCGGGACCTGGCCGAGAAGTACGGGGCGACCGTCCGCCAGACCTACGGGACCACGCTCAACGGCTACGCGGTGCGGCTGGACGAGGCGCGGGCGAAACAGCTCGCCGCCGACCCGGCCGTGGCCTCCGTCGCCCAGGACACGAGGGTCACCCTCCAGGACACCCAGCAGAACCCGCCGTCCTGGGGACTGGACCGCGTCGACCAGAGCGACCTGCCGCTGGACCGCTCGTACACCTCGCCGGACTCCGGCGGCGCGGGCGTGACCGTCTACGTCATCGACACCGGCATCCGCGCCTCGCACCAGGACTTCGGCGGCCGGGCCTCCAGCGGCTGGGACTTCGTCGAGAACGACGCGGTCGCCCAGGACGGCCACGGGCACGGCACGCACGTGGCCGGCACCGTCGCGGGCGAGACCTTCGGCGTCGCGAAGAAGGCCGACGTCGTCGCGGTCCGCGTGCTCGACGACACGGGCTCGGGAACGACGGCCCAGGTCATCGCGGGCATCGACTGGGTGACCAAGCACGCGAAGAAGCCCGCGGTCGCGAACATGAGCCTGGGCGGCTCCGTGAACACCCAGCTGGACGCCGCCGTCCGCAACTCGATCGCGTCCGGCGTGACCTACGCGGTCGCGGCGGGCAACAGCGGGCTCCCGGCGGGCCTCTCCTCGCCCGCCCGGGTCTCCGAGGCCGTCACGGTCGGCGCGACGGACCGGACCGACGCCCGCGCGAGCTTCTCCAACTGGGGCTTCTCCGTGGACCTGTTCGCCCCCGGCGTCGACATCACCTCGGCGTCGTACGCGAGCGACACCGGCAGCGCCACGTTCTCCGGTACGTCGATGGCCTCGCCGCACGTCGCGGGCGCGGCCGCGCTCTGGCTCGCCGGTCATCAGGGCGCGTCCCCGGCCGAGGTCGGCAAGGCGCTCACCGACGGGGCCGCCGCGGGCCGGGTGAAGGGTGCGGGGCTCGGCTCCCCGAACCGGCTGCTCCAGGTGAACAACCCGTAGGCACGCAGGCGATTCCCCGCGAAGGAAGCGGGAGCATCGACGGTCCGGCCCCGCCGTTCGCGGCGGGGCCGGACCTGCGTGCCGTGGGGACGCGCCGCGTGCGGGAGTCTTGTGTGCGTGCTGACGCCCGAGTAGGTAGGTAAGCACCGGATTGCCCGCCCCGTACGCGTGGAAGGCTCCCCCGGTACGCGCCCGACCACCCTCCTCCGATCCCCCGACAGGAGCGGTCATGCCCGCACAGCGTCCCCGCACCCGGCCGCAGCCGCCCGCGCCCACGACGGGCCGGATCCCGGTGCGTGACGTCCGGCCCGTCGTCGACCGGGGCCGCCGCCCCGCGAAGGCCGTCACGGGCGAGACCTTCCAGGTGACCGCCACCGTGTTCCGCGAGGGCCACGACGCCGTCGCCGCGAACGTGGTGCTGCGCGCTCCCGACGGCACCCCCGGCCCCTTCACCCCGATGCGCGAACTGGCCCCCGGCACCGACCGCTGGGGCGCCGACGTGACCCCGGACGCGCCCGGCGCGTGGACCTTCGCCGTGGAGGCGTGGAGCGATCCGGTGTCCACCTGGCGGCACACCGCGCGGATCAAGATCCCGGCGGGCCTCGACACCGAACTCGTCCTGGAGGAAGGTGCGTTGCTGCACGAGCGGGCCGCCGCCCAGGACGGCCGGAGCAAGGCCTCCCGGTCCGTGCTCACCGCGACGGCCGCCGCACTGCGCGATGCGCGGCGCACCCCCGCCGCCCGTCTCGCCGCCGCTCTCGCCCCGCAGGTCGACGCGACGCTCGCCACCTGTCCGCTGCGCGAACTCGTCACCGTTTCCGAGGAGTTGCCGCTGCTCGTGGAGCGGGAGCGGGCCCTGTACGGGGCCTGGTACGAGTTCTTCCCGCGCTCCGAAGGCGCGGTCGTCGAGCCCGGGAAGCCGCCGGTCAGCGGCACGTTCGCGACGGCCGCCGAGCGGCTGCCCGCGATCGCCGCGATGGGCTTCGACGTCGTCTACCTCCCCCCGATCCACCCCATCGGCACCACCCACCGCAAGGGCCCCGACAACTCCCTCACCCCCGGCCCGCACGACGTCGGCGTCCCCTGGGCGATCGGCTCCCCCGAGGGCGGGCACGACGCGATCCATCCGGACCTCGGCACCCTCGACGACTTCGACGCGTTCGTCGCACGGGCCCGCGAACTCGATCTGGAGATCGCCCTCGATTTCGCGCTCCAGTGCTCCCCCGACCACCCCTGGGTGGAGAAACACCCGGAGTGGTTCCACCACCGGCCCGACGGCTCCATCGCGTACGCGGAGAACCCGCCGAAGAAGTACCAGGACATCTACCCGATCGCCTTCGACCGGGACCTGCCCGGCCTGGCCGCGGAGACGGTGCGGGTGCTGCGGCACTGGATGGACCACGGGGTACGGATCTTCCGCGTCGACAACCCGCACACGAAGCCCGTCGTGTTCTGGGAGCGGGTCATCGCGGAGATCAACGGCACCGACCCCGACGTGATCTTCCTGGCCGAGGCGTTCACCCGGCCCGCGATGATGCACACGCTCGCGCAGATCGGCTTCCAGCAGTCGTACACGTACTTCACCTGGCGGAACACCAAGGAGGAGCTGACCGACTACCTGACCGAGCTGTCCGGCGAGGCCGCCTCGTACATGCGGCCCAACCTGTTCGTGAACACCCCGGACATCCTGCACGCGTTCCTCCAGCACGGCGGCCGACCCGCGTTCGAACTGCGCGCCGTGCTCGCCGCGACGCTCGCCCCGACCTGGGGTGTCTACAGCGGCTACGAACTGTGCGAGAACACCGCGGTGCGGCCCGGCAGCGAGGAGTACCTGCACTCGGAGAAGTACGAACTGCGGCCCCGGGACTGGGAGTCGGCCGAGCGTGAGGGCCGCACGATCGCCCCGCTGATCACCCGGCTCAACGAGATCCGGCGCGCCCATCCGGCGCTGCGCTTCCTCAGGAACCTCCGCTTCCACGAGGCCGACCAGGACGCGGTGCTCGTCTACTCGCGACGCGCCGGGTCGAACACGGTGCTGGTGGTCGTGAATCTGGACCCGCACCACACCCAGGAGGCCACGGTCCGCCTGGACATGCGGCACCTGGGGCTCGCCCCGGACGCCACCGTCCCCGTACGGGACGAACTGACCGGCGAGACGTATCGCTGGGGCCGGACGAACTACGTACGGCTCACGCCGGGCCGGGCGCCCGCGCACGTCTTCACGGTCGGCGACCGCCCGCACCCCTGACCGAAGACCCCTGACTCGGAGCCTCCTGACCCGGAGACCCCTGACCGGAGATCACGAACCGGAGATCACGAACTGGAGGGCCACCCCCGTCATGTTCATGAACGAGCCCGTTCCGGACACCTTCGAGGACACCCCCGCCAAGGACCGCGACCCCGACTGGTTCAAACGCGCGGTCTTCTACGAGGTCCTGGTCCGTTCCTTCCAGGACAGCAACGGCGACGGCATCGGCGACCTCAAGGGCATCACCGCCAAACTCGACTATCTCCAGTGGCTCGGCGTCGACTGCCTCTGGCTCCCCCCGTTCTTCAAGTCCCCTTTGAAGGACGGTGGTTACGACGTCTCCGACTACACCTCAGTCCTTCCCGACTTCGGTGACCTCGCCGATTTCGTCGAATTCGTGGACGCCGCCCACCAGCGCGGCATGCGCGTGATCATCGACTTCGTCATGAACCACACCAGCGACCAGCACGAGTGGTTCAAACAGTCCCGCGCCGACCCCGAAGGCCCTTACGGCGACTACTACGTCTGGGCCGACGACGACAAGCAGTACCAGGACGCCCGGATCATCTTCGTCGACACCGAGGCCTCCAACTGGACCTTCGATCCCGTCCGCAAGCAGTACTACTGGCACCGCTTCTTCTCGCACCAGCCGGACCTCAACTACGAGAACCCGGCCGTCCAGGAGGAGATTCTCGCCGCCCTCAAGTTCTGGCTGGATCTCGGCATCGACGGCTTCCGCCTCGACGCCGTCCCCTACCTCTACGCCCGCGAAGGCACCAACTGCGAGAACCTCCCGGCGACGCACGAACTCCTGAAGCGGGTCCGCAAGGAGATCGACACGCATTACCCCGACACGGTGCTGCTGGCGGAGGCGAACCAGTGGCCCGAGGACGTCGTCGACTACTTCGGTGACTACCGCTCCGGCGGCGACGAGTGCCACAT